>JBMZJQ010000045.1:0-15579 GCA_049617635.1 Candidatus Poseidonia sp. | reverse complement strand
GCCAACGGCGACGGTACCAACTACACCATTTGTACCGGTGAAGCCGGTGACTGTGACCAAGGCGAGACCCTCGCCGAAGACGGTTCGACCCAACTCTCCTGGCGCAACGACGCCATGATGGCGGCCACCTTCGGCCTCATCATGCCCGAATCCTTGGTCGGCACGACCGGAGGTTTCCTGACGGGCGACGGTGACAAGGTCGACGTGAGTGGTTACGCCATCGCCGACGTCACCTGTGACGGTACCAGCGAAGTCAAGGGCATCCCGGTGGACGACTGTTCGGCTTCCGTGGTTGCCACCGAGCGCAACATCCAGGCCAACCTCTTGGAGACCTACAGCCTGCTTGACGCCACGCCCGGAGCACTCCCCGTGTACTTCGGTAGTGACATCACCATGCAGGCCGAACAACTCTCGGGCCTCATCATCGCTGGTGAGTCGTCCTCGACCTTCTACTTGGACACCCGTGCACACGGCAGCCAAGCGAGCACACCCTCCATGGACGATTTGACCCCCGTGTTCGAAATCAAGTCCTCCTCCACCATCGCCGATGACGATGCGGAGACCATGGAAAGCGCCATCGTTCAGAACCAAGACAAGATGGTCTACTGGACCAACTTTGACTCTTGGATTGACTTCGTGACCCTTGCCTTCTGGTTGGGCGGTTTGGTGCTTCTTGCCATGGGCATGATCGGTGCAGCCAATGCTTCGTCCGAGAACGATTCGCTGGCGACCGCCGCAGCCGTTGAGGAAGAAGCCAAGTCGGAAGAGGCCTCAGAAGAGGCTTCCGATGACGACGCTGCGGATGCCGAAGGCGGCGAGTGAAGTTCACCTCGAGTGAACGGTGAAAAGGTCGCAAAACGGCCTCTTGACCCCGTCTCATGAGGGGAAGAACATATAGGGATTCAAACAACGGTTGTCCGAAGGGAACATCTCTTCGGTGAACAACGTGAGTTGCAAACTGAATCTCCCACTGGGACCCTCCATGAGGGACCCTTCGCTTGAAGCCGATTTGCAGGCCCGAATTGAGGACGGTCACCGGATCTTCGTCGTGGGTGACGTCCACGGCCATTTAGCCACCTTTCGTGCACTGCTGCACCGGTTGAAGTTGAAGCCGGAAGACCGTGTCATCTGCCTTGGCGACATGATCGACCGTGGGCCTTCTTCAGCAGCGTTGGTGGCCCTGTTGCGAACACACCCGCAACTCATCTGCATCAAAGGCAATCACGAACAGATGGCCATCCAGTGCGTTCAGCCTGACGGGAGCTTCGAAGCATGGCAACCGTGGATGAAGCGAGGTGGGAAATCGACCTACGGCTCCTACATCGTTCAAGCTGAGGGTGATTTATGGGAAGCGAAGCGAGCGATGCTCAACGATTTCATGTGGTTGGACACCCTTCCAACGCAAATTGTGCTCGATGATATTCGCCTGGTGCATGCCGGCTACGACCCTCGCATGCCGTTGGACATGCAGGGCGAAAAGGAATTGCTGTGGATTCGCAAAGAATGGTTCACGCACGAGTGGCCGGTCGACCCAGCCCGAACCGTGTTCTTTGGCCACACCACCACGACCAAGTTAGGAGACGCTGCTGGTGACGTGGCGTTTTCACCTGCAAGGCTTGCTGACGGACGGCCTGCTTGGGTGGGTCTGGATGTCGGCGCCTACAACCATGTGTCGCCCGGATTGGCGGCGGTCAACCTTGCGACCTTCCGCGTGGTGAAACAGCCAACCTTGCGTTGCGATCGTTGGTTTGAGCGCATTGACAAGCGTCAGCCATCACGAGCAAAGAACAAGAAACGAGGCAAGCAACAACCAGCCCTCTGGAGAGGAGAGGGCCACTTGAAAGAAGCCGAAGTGGCGCTATCGTTTGGCCTCCAAGCACTGGCTGCCCGAGCCAAAAAAGCTCGACGTTCAACCATCAAAGCCCAGCGAAAACTGGAACTCGCCGGCGTGGTGTTCCCACCGGGTTTCACGTTGGACGCCATACGTCAAGAAACCGACCTCGGCTACCGTATCGTTGCACAGCGACCTCCACCAACAGCACGTGACCCAGCACATCGCGGGCCGACCTCGTTCAGAGTCTACAGGAAAACACCGTCAGACCACCAAGAAGCGGTTGGCCAACGAGGGTTGATGGACGATGTTCTTTTCACACCATAAAGTTGGATTCCGGAAAAAAGAATCCTTTTTCCGCCTGTAAATCTACATGATGCACGCTTGATGCACGAAAAACAACATTAAAGAGGTAGAACAGCGTTTGTTCTGTTCATGGAGGCAACCCGTCCAACCCAACCAACGGTGCACGCATTGCAGTCGGCCTACCAGCAAGTGCTGGCCAAACGCAAGGTCAACGCCTCGATGTTGAAATGGAGTATTGCCTTCGCGGAGGCTGAGAAGGAGCGTCGAACCTCAGGCATGGGTGTCACACTTTATCTGCTCTGATCACGATAACGGCCAAGTTTGAATGGTTGAGGCCCGTGCAGTGACCATGGAGCCCATGGCGTGGGATGTGCTGTTGGCGGCAGGCACGGTGTTTGTGCTCGGCGCCATGTCCCCCGGTCCAAGTTTGATGGTCGTGTTGCGCAACACGATGATCGGCGGTCGCCGCCAAGGCGTGATGTGTGCCATCGGCCACGGCATCGGGTTTGGCCTGTATGCAGGTATGGCGGTTTACGGGCTCATCGTCTTGCTGGAAGAAGCCCCTACGGTGTTCACCATCCTTCAGCTCATTGGATGCGGTCTGCTGGGATGGTACGGCTGGTCCATGTGGCATGCGGACCATGACATGTTGTTCAACGACGACCATGCTTCAAGCGCACAGGGGTTTGCGGAAGGCTTTGCGATTGCGTTTTTCAACCCAAAAATTGCCTTGTTTTTGGTAGCCGTCCTCGCCCAAGTCCTTCAACCTGACATGAACCTCGCCAGTAAAGCCGCTGTTGGCCTCTTGGGCATGGTCATTGACACCGCCTGGTACCTTGTTGTGGCCCTGGTGTTGACAGGAACGCCGTGGCTGGACCGGTTGAAACAACGGGCCAAAACCATCCATCGACTCACCGCCTTGGTGCTGTGGGGGTTTGCGTTAAGTGTCCTGCTAACGCTGGCATGAGGGGCAATAGAACGTTGAACGGTTGCTTTGGACGATGCGACGGATGACACCTCCGCAACCTTGCTTGGTGCAGGGTTCACCCTCCCGCCCGTAGGCAGCGAATTGATGAGCAAAGTAGCCCAAGGTCCCGTCGACGGCGGAGAAATCGTTCAGGGTTGAGCCGCCTGAAGCGATGGCCTCGGCGAGCACGTCCTTGATGTGGTCCACCAACGTCACCAATCGAGCCGTCGGTTGACCGTTGTTTTTGACCAACCCGTTGGCTTCACGGCGAGGCGAGATACCGGCTCGGTGCAGGGCTTCGCAGACGTAGATATTGCCTACCCCCACCACGGTTTTTTGGTCGAGCAGGGCCAATTTGATGGACGTTCGACGTCCTTGAAGGCGTTCAGCCAACTGCTGAGCCCCCCACGGGTCAAAGGGTTCGGGTCCCAAATCAACGAGCAAGGGGTGCTGTGCTTCGCTGTTCGGAGAAAGCAGGTCGACGATACCGAATCGGCGCGGGTCGGTGTAGACGGCCCGCGAACCGTCCGTGAACACGAATTCCAAATGGTCGTGCTTACCGCCGTAGCCGGTACGCTCGCCAAAGGAAGAGACGGGGACGCCGCCGTTGACCGTCTGCAGCAGAGGTTTTGCCACCGTTGCTGCCTCGTTGCTGTCAAACAAGGTGTAGCGTCCGCTCATGCCGAGGTGCGACAGCAGGATCCGTCCGTCATCAAGGTCGATGAGGAGGTATTTTGCTCGCCGCCGAATGTTGGTGACCGTGCATCCCGAAATCGTTGGTAGGTCCTCTGGGAAGGGGTAGCGTAACCCACTTCTTCGGATCAAAACGTCCTCGATGCTTTTGCCTTGAATCCCTTGGAGGAGCCCCTGACGAACGGTCTCGACCTCGGGGAGTTCGGGCACGTTCAGGCCTCCGGAGCGTGAACGACAAACAGGCGGTGGTTGTCCTCGTAGCCCGTCAGTTCAATGACCTCGTCGACCGCATACCCGGCCTCCACGAGCGTGTTGGCAACCTCGTTAAACAACGCCGCCTCACCTTCACCGGTCCACCGCTCGCTGGCCGCCTTGAGCGACAACAACCCCATCCCGCCGGGAGCCAAAAATCGACGACAGGCCGCCATGAAGATGTCAACCTGACCGGCCTGGGCCACGTCTTGGAACAACCACGGCACCTTGGTGGGCAACAACACCCCCCACGCAGCGTGCTGACGAGCATCACCCAACACGGGCACAAGGCCTGGTCGGTCCGTGGCCATGAACGTCAGTTCGCGTAGGCACCGAGGAGCGAGGTCAACGCACACCAATCGACCGCCAAAGCGGTTGGCTTCGCCGCACATGTGGTCGTAAAGATGGCTCACGGAGGTGCCGTGCCCTGCACCGAGGTAGAGAACCGTTGTTCCTGGCTCGGGAAGCAAGCGGGCTGGGTCACCTCGGGTTCGGAGCATACCGGCTGCAAGTTTGGACCGGGTTGGGTCCCATCGTCGGTGCTCGTGACCCGAGAAATTACGAAGCGACTCACCGTAAACATGTTTTCCGGGGACGGCGTTGAGCGTCCACAAGGTTCTGCGGTCGAGCCGAACCGTCGAGGAGAGGTGCTGAGGGCCGCGTTGTCGCCGTTTTGCTCCACCGCCCACGTGGCCACCTCACTTGCGTGACGGAGGGGCTTTGTTCGCCTCCCTCAAGGCCTCAACGCGCTGTTCGACCTTCGCCACCTCAGCTTCACCCCACGGCTCGCCTTCAAAGGCATCGATTTTGGCGGCGATGCTGATTTTCCCAGCCAGCATGCGGGCGATTTTTCCTCGAACCCAGCGTGGCGAGCGACTGATCCAAGGATGCATGAAAATGTGACCGTGTTTAGGCGAAGGAGCTCCCGTTTTCAAATGGTGAAAGAAGGCTTTCTCGGCCCCGAGAATTTGGACGGTTCCCGAAGGCAATCGAGCCAACCTGCCCCGGCCGTGGGCTTCAACGCACAACCTCGCAGCCAACAACGGTCCGACGAGGGCGGAGACCGAAGGCAAATGCTCGCCTGCCAGTTCACGAAGGGCATGCTCCATGCGGTCAAGCCGGCTTTGTGATTGGGCCGTGTTCACGGCCCATTCGTGAATGGAACGCCACTCCATCTCCGAAGGGAGGGTGGGTGGAACGTCAACGTCCATGGTACGGGCAAAATCACCTGGCGTGGCACTCTCAGCAGCGGCGCGAACGTAGGCCGAGCGGTCCGTTACGACGGTCATGGGAAAGAACAAGCCCACCCATTCGATGAGCCTGGACTCCATCGTCAAGTGGTGAGCACGCAACTCTTCACTGCCTCGAACGAGGTGCTCAAGGCGGCGGTCTGGGTCGGAGGCGGCGGCTTGCACCCCCTCCACGGCCAAGCGAACGGCGGCACGGTCGGCCATCGCCTGCTGTTCAGCATCGGGAAGGGGCCATTGGGCTTGTGGCAACGACGGGTCGCCATGAACACAAACGGTGGCTTCTGGGAAACGTGCCTTGAGGTCGAGGGCTTCCTGAATCAGGTGACCCTGGGCAACGGTTCGCAGCCGAGCAACGACGGCGTGTTCGGTCATGTGACCGTTCCATTCCAGAACATCCACGAGGTGCCCTAGGTC
This sequence comes from Candidatus Poseidonia sp., assembly GCA_049617635.1. Taxonomy (GTDB): domain Archaea; phylum Thermoplasmatota; class Poseidoniia; order Poseidoniales; family Poseidoniaceae; genus Poseidonia. Next base: position 9,866 of record JBMZJQ010000045.1, on the reverse strand, counting down.
GTCGGCGACGGCTGCTGCCCGCCAGTCGTACCAAAGCCACATACCACCGCGGTGTGTGCCGGTGATTTTGACCCTTACCCTCTCGCCTTGGAAGAATCTGCCTTCGAACGATGGAGGTCACCACTGGATGTATAAAGCAGATGAACTAATATACTCGAATGCCGGGGCATCACCCATGTTTTGCCCAAAATGCGGAACCCTGTCGTTCCCTTCTCCTTCGGGTGATATCACATGCACCAATTACAAGTGCGGCTATAATGGGCCTGCCAACTTGAAGACGAAAATCGGTGGAAAGGAAGTCGATCTTTCCAAGGCAACGTCAAGCACCAAGGTTGAGTCACGTGCATACGAGGTCATCAAAGACTCGGACAAAATGCAGGGCGTCTTGACCAAAAACACCTACATGTGCCCCAAGTGCGATTGTGTTGAGGTGTTTTCGTATCTCGAACAAACACGGTCCTCTGATGAGCCGGAAACTCGGATGTTGACCTGCAAAGAATGCAACCACGGTTGGCGAGAATACTGAGCTCAGTAGTCGCTTTCCACACGTGGAGCGAGGAAGTACACGACTTCTGCGGCACCGTCGTTGAACGAGAACTCAAGGCGTAGAGGGAAGCTCTCGCCAAAGCCAAGTTTCACCGTACCCAGGGAACCAAACACCTTGGACAACGGCACCAGATAGGTGAGGGAGTATTGGCTTCGTGCTGGTTTTGAACAGTTCAAGGATTCCAGGTCGTCCTTGGTGAACGAGACGTTGACCGAATCGGGTTGGCCTTGGACGTGAACGGTGAAGGTGTTGGCATCGATGCTGAAGTTGACCAAATCACCACCAAGGCGAGATGCTCGTAGCGCTTGGGCCAATGCCGAACCGTTGATTTCAATGGTGGAAGGAATCTCAATGTTCGGTAGGTTTGGCGAATTGATGGTGCTGGGGTCCAACGGTCGGATGTTCAAGTCGATCTTCCCGAGGTTGAGGGTGAGCACGTCTTGGGTGAACGCCATTTCGATGTGGTCGTCGGCACTGCCGAGGCTGATCAGTTCCTTGATTTTCTTGAGTTCGACCGCCAGTTGGCTCTCTTCGACTTCCCAGGTCTCAAACGCAGCGGCGTCGACGCGCAAGTCGATCATGGCAACGTGCGACGCATCCACCACGGTGGCTTGCAAACGGTCTTCCTTGAATTCGAATTTCGCGTCTTCAACCACCACGCCGAGCGTGTCGATTATTTTGCTCATCAAGTCCTGTCGGGCTGTGACGTTCAACATGAGTTCATCCCTCTCTGTCCGAAAGCCCCTCGCGACGGCTTATGAACTTAGCACAAACGCAGGCATGAAAGGAAGCGTTCGTGCGCGGTTGGTTTGTTCGACCATTGTATCCGCGCACACAAGCACGCCATTCGGTGAAACCCACGTTTGAGATTTTGGCCCTTGATTTCTTATGAGGCGGGCGTGTCGGGATGCCCATGGGCGAGAGCAAGCAACCGGTGCCCGTGCTGCTCAAAGAAGACGGTACGCCGTACAAGACGGCCGTCCTGATTCCAACCATCAACAACGCCGATGAGTTGGACATCGTGCTCGGGCGGTTGGGACAGCAATCCTACCCGCATTTCGAAATCGTGATCTCCGACTCAAAGTCGAAGGACCACACCAAGGACGTGTGCGAAAAGCACGGCGCAACGTGGATAGAAGACCCTTCGCGCAACCGGGCCGATGCTTGCAACTATGCCCTCAAGCAGATGGACCACGACCTTGTTCTGTTCACCGACGACGACACCGTCCCGCCGCTGGACTGGGTGGAAAAGTTGGTGCGCTGGTTTGACAACCCCGAGGTGGGTGCTGTCGGAGGGCCAAATTTTGCTCCCGACGACGACCCGTTTGGTGCCAAATGCGCTGATGTGGCCTTTTGTACGAAATTCATGACCGCTGGTACCCGATACGGTGCTCAGCCCAAAGGCGAGTTGGTTCCCATCACCCACAACCCCGGCGTGAATTGCGCCCACCGCATGGCCAATTTGCGAGAAGTCGGTTTCTTTGAAAAAGGGTGCATTGGGGCGGAGGACGTGGTGCTTGACGCCAAAATTCAACGAGCAGGCCACAAGCTCTTCATCGACCCATCCAACGTCATGCCGCACCGACGCCGTCGTCCGTTCAAGCCCTACATGAAGCAGATGCGAAATTACGGCTACACCCGAATGGTGGCCAACAAACGCTGGCCTGAAATCGCCACGTGGTCGCACACGGCCATCGGCTTCTTCCCACCCCTCGTGGTGCTCGCCCTTGCTGCCATGCTGTACGGCGGTCTTTCCGGTGGCGCTGAGGCCGATTTGTGGTTCACGCTGTCCGGCGACTGGGACCTCGCCCGTGTCGCCTTTCACATCCCTCTCGGCATGGTGAGTTTCTATGTTGCACTGTCGTGGTTGGGTGCAGCGATTGGAACCTCACCGCATCGCTCGATTGGTACCGTTTTCCTGGCCCCGCTCTTCGTGTTCCTCGCCCAGTGGGCTTACGGGCAGGGCGTCATCAAAGCCTGGCGAGAAATCCGACGCACAGGTGGACGCGCCGGCGAGGGTGCTCAAATCGACGACCGTATCCGGACGGCTTGACCCGTTGAAAAACAGGGCAACTCACCATCGCCTTGAGGCGAACCTTCTTGATGGCATGCAGGAGGTTTCGGTCATGCCTCCAACGCTCGCCGAGCGCCTCGAAGCGTTGGACAGGCCCGATGAGGTGGACGATGCTGGCGCCATATGGACCTCGCTTCGCCCCCTGCTGGTTCTCGGAAGAATCGTCATGGTCGTGTTGATTATTTTCATCGGGGAAATTCTCGACGAGGTTCGCTTTAGCGGCCTCAGTATCGGGGTGTGGGCCCTCATTGGCGGGATTCCGCTGTTTTTGTTGCTCTCGATGATCATCACCTACGGCGACCGGTTGGTGGGCAAGGAGGCAGGAGACCAGCAAGAGGGCGCTCGGTAGAAAGCCAACTATGAAAAACGGAACCGGTGATGGGAGACCATGAGAAAATTCGCCGCTTGGGTCGTTTTGTTGTTGCTTCTGGCCGTGGTGTTCACGCCAGAGGCGGATGCAAGCAAGGACGGGCGGTACAACGCTTCCTCGGGGTGTTCGTGCCACGGGTCATCCAACACGGTGAACCCCAGTTTGACGGGCTTGCCCGCTGCGTACGTGGCTGACACAACCTACACCCTGACGGTGGGCATGGGGGGGAATCCTGCCAACGGCGGTTTCAACATCAAAGTCACAAAAGGAACGCTGTCAAACCCCGACGCCAACGCCCAAATCGCATCAAACGGCCTTCAAGCCACGCACAAATTATCCGCAACCACCGCTTCATGGACCTTCGATTGGACGGCGCCAAGCACCGGTTCTGGCACGGTCAACGTGAATCTCGCCGTGGTGGCTGGGAACGGTAACGGACAGAAGAATTCAGCCGATGTGTACGATACTTTCGCCACCTCCATCAACGAACAGGTATCAACCAACGACCCCCCTTCCATCAGCAACCTTGCACTTTCCCCCTCGCTACCGACGACCGTTGACGACCTCTCGGTCACCTACACCTACGACGACAACGATGGGGACGCGGAATCGGGCACGACCTTTGCGTGGCATCTCAACAGCGTCCATCAACCCACACACACCACAGCCCTGCTACCCTCTTCCGCTACGGCAAAGGGTCAGGTATGGCACGTGGTGGTGACGCCTTCGGACGGTGTCGATGCTGGAACGCCCGTTGCCTCGAGCACCGTCACCATCCTCAACAGTGCACCGCAGGTCGATGACCTTCAGGTCAGCAACGAAGCCCCAGCCCTCACCGAGGATGTGACGTTCAGTTACAACACCACGGACCCGGATGGCGACGCCATCGACGCTACAGAATCGCGATGGCGACTGGATGGTTCCCCGTTTTCGGGGCTTGAGAACACCACCACGCTTCCTGCTCACGCCACCCGACCGGGCGATGTGTGGGACGTCCAAGTGCGGGTCTCCGACGGCGCCGACATGTCTGCGTGGGCGACTTCAGCGGCGATCATTATCGATTCAACAAACACTGCTCCCGAAATCATCGACCTCGGGATGACGCCAAGCGAAGGACCGACCACGGTACATGACCTGCTGGCTTCATGGACGGTGAGCGACGCCGACGGTGATAGCATTGAGGTTCACGAACTGCAATGGCTCAACAACGGCGTCCACGTTGAAGCAGCCGACGACCTCAATCCACTTCCTGCCTCCATGACCACCAAAGGCGACGTGTGGACGGTCAAGGTTCGAGCCAACGATGGAGAAGTCTGGTCGGCATGGGAAGAAAGCGCACCGGTCACGGTTGAAAACGCCGCACCAACGGTTCACGATGTGTTGCTGTCCTCTCCCTCCTTGAGTGCTCTTGACGACCTCACGCTCGTGGTCAACACCAGCGATTCAGACGGCGACACCGTCAGCATCCCGTTGGTCCTCTGGCACCTCAACGGCGAGGCGACTGAACACAACGTCAACCAAACCACCCTCGAGGCGGCGTTCCTGACCAAAGGGGATGTTTGGCATGCCGTGATGTTGGTGAGCGATGGAGAAGATGAGGTTCTTGTCGCCTCCGAAGCCGTCACCGTTGGCAATGCGGCTCCATCCGTTGATGTTGCATGGCCCGCTTCGGCATCCTCCTTGAGCGATTTGACACCCGTTCTCACCGTCGCAGACGTGGATGGGGACGCCACCTCGGTCACGCTGAACTGGTACAAAAACGGCTTCCGAGATGCAAGTCTCACCAATGCAACCGCCGTACCTGCGGCAAAATTGGCCCCAGGTCAAGTTTGGGCCTTGCACGCACAGGCCAGCGACGGCGAACGAAACAGCGAAGAGGTCCAAGCCTCGTTCACGGTCCCCAACCTCCCACCCGTTGCCGTTATCGACGTGGTATCGAGCAACATCTGGTCCGGAGAAACCACGGTGCTGTCCGCCACCGGTTCAACCGATGCCGATGGTGGCATCAGCACGTATGCGTGGTCATGGAACGGACAAACGGCCTTCGGTTCGACCGTCTCCTTGGTGTTGGAACAAAGCACCACGGTCACCTTGACCGTCACCGACACCAACGGCGCTGCGTCCACCACCAGCGTTGAACTGGAGACCACCACCGGACCCAGCGTTGGAGGCTTGTCCGCCCAAGCCGACGATTCAGCCCTCGTTGAACTGTCGTGGACCTGGTCGGGCGATGCCGTGTCCTTCAACATCCTGCGAAACGGAAACGTGGTTGGTAGCACCAACTCTACCTCGTTCAGCGACCTTCCCGTGATCAGCGGTGCGAACGACTACACCGTTCAACCGTTCACGGAGGAGCGTGTGTACCTTCACGGTGCCGCTTCTGTTTCGGTCAGTGTTGAAGCAGGACCTGTCGATGTGCCCTCTCCATCGGAAGGGCTTGGCTACCTGCTTGGTGGGCTTCTCGTGACGGTCTTGGGCCTCCTACCGGTGATGGTTGGTCGGCTTGGAGGTGATGACGAATGAAGCGTGCTGTCGCCATGCTGGTCGTGTTCTCCTTGCTGATGGTCCCTTCCTTGGGCTCCGCCAACCCCAATGGCGTGGGCGAAGGGACGTTCGATGCCCAGTGCGGTGGTGCTTGCCACGGTGATGCGGACATGAACAAATCCTCTCCGGCCACGGTGGTTGTTTCCGCACCGGCCGTTGGCTACGAAGGCCTGCTCACCAGCGTTTCGATTGCCATCACCAACATTGAAACGAGTCAAACCGGGATGTTGGGCGTCTTCTTGCTCTCCGACCTTTCCGGTGCCGGCGACACACCCGCTGACGACGGCTGGACCGTGGTCTCCAACAGTGAAGGAGGAACTGAAAATTACGTTGAGGTGACGATACCTGCAGGGACGACCGAGCGAACCGTGACATGGACGCTACGCGCCCCTTCGGTGGGCGAATATCCGCTCTACGGTGCCATCCATCACGGTACAGAAGACGGCAGCGATGCGCCGTTCTTCGGGGCATCGATAGCGCCTGCGCTGATTGATGTTCGCGTGGTGCCCGAAGATTTGCCTCGCTTGGCATCGAGCTTCATGCCGCCCACCCAGCGCTCGGTGGGTGAGTCCACGACGGTGGTGCTCGAAACCGAATTTGTCGACGACGTGACGGTTGAATGGCGCGTGGCCGGTGGCGAAATCAACGAGGTGCTGCCCACCGCTGACGGAGCCGGCGTTTGGTCGTTTGAACTCCCAGCCAGCCTCCAACCCACCGTGGTTGAGTGGCGTGTTCATTTGGAAGGAGAAGGGCCAGAACAAACGTCGCCGTGGTTCCAACTTCGAAGCGACGACCCGGCATGGACCGTCAACGAAACGGCCGCCTACATTCAATCAATGGCCATGTTGTTGGCGTTCATGGCTGCGTTTTTGACGCTCCAACAAGGACGAGGAACAGCCATTGAGACCTCTACCAAAGAAACACCCGATGAATTTGCTGAAGGAGGTGAAGCGTGATGGTTTCCGCAGGAACGCTTCACGTGGTGAGCACGGAACTCACGGTGGGCTCCTTCGCCATGGCCGGCGCCGCCTTTTTGCTGGCGGGACTTGCCAGTCACGGGTTCTTCGGACTGAATCGCTACCTTTCGCTGGCGGACCATGTCGCTCATTTCGCCCTCGCCTTTGGCCTGCTGGCCATGCCGATGGCCATTTTCACCGGCATCCAAGCGAGCCCTGGCGAAGGCGTGGACCATCCGCTCCTCATCAACAAAATGCTGCTTTCTTCGGCGGCCTTCGGGCTTGCGTTCGGGGTGTTGATGGCTCGACGCTCCCACGGTCGTGCCGTATGGGATACCCCTTGGAATCGAGCGATGCAAGCCCTTGGCGGCATGGCGTCGGTGGGGCTGATTTTGACCACGGCCTCCATTGGCGGAACCTTCACACGAGGTGAATCGCTGTTGGATATGTTCCACCTGCCCTACGACCAGGTACCGCTGATGCCCGTTTGGTTATCGGCCATCGTCGTCGTGGTTGCCGTGGTCAACATGGTGTTGATGCGAAGACCCCACACGTCGTGATCACAGGCCCGCCATGTCGCCGGTCTGGATGGTCCATTGACTGGCGTAGACGCCGCCGGAGGCCACGAGGTCGTCGTGAACGCCGCGCTCAACAATGGCACCGTCGACCATCGAGAGGATTTCGTTGGCGTTGCGAATCGTGCTTAGACGGTGGGCCACAGCGATGGTGGCACGCTCTTTGCCCGACGAGAGCAGGTTTTCTTGGATACGGCGCTCCGTCTCAGCGTCCAACGCACTGCTGGCTTCGTCGAGAATCAGCAGGCTGGGCGCTTTGAGCAGGGCCCGTGCCAGCGAGACGCGGGCGCGCTGGCCACCGCTGAGCATGGCGCCACGGTCACCCACCAGCGTGTCAAGTCCTTCCTCGAGGTCCTGAACAAATTCCCACGCACCGGCCATCTTGAGAGCGGAGACAAGGTCCTCTTCAGTGGCTGTTTGGTTGTAGACGACGTTGTCGCGCACCGAACCGTAGAACAGGAACGGGTCTTGGCTGACAAAGCCGATGGCTTCTCGAAGCGAATGAAGCGTGTAGGCGGTGATGGGCTGACCGTTGACCAGCACTTCACCGCTGTCCGGGGTGTAGTAACGCATGATGAGTTTCAGAATGGTGGTCTTGCCGGCCCCTGTGTGGCCCATGATACCGAGGAAATCCCCCTCGTTCACGTTGAACGAAATGCCGTTGAGCACCTTGATGGTGGTTCCGGGATAGGTGAAGTAAACATCGTTGAATTCGATGGTTTTGATACCGCCTTCAAGCGGGACAGCACCCTCTTCATCGACGATGGTCGGTTCCAAATCAACCGCTGCAAACACGCGCCTGGCGGCGGCTTCACCGCGCTGGAGTTGGTTGACGAGGATGCCGAAGATGAACATCGGCATCGTCATTCGGGTGCTGATGAGCAGAAAGGTCACCAACTGACCGGTGGTGATTTCACCCGTGCTTGCAAGGTAGCCACCGGCGGTCACGAGGAGACCGAAGGCCACGCCAGCGACGGCGTAGATCATGGGGATGAATCGATTACGGTCTTTGCTCGCACCCATGGCCTGGTCGCGGTAGGAGCCCGATTCGGCAGCCACCCGGTTGGCCTCCCAGTCTTCGGCGTTGTAGGCTTGAACGACTGCGATACCCGAGATGAGGTTCTCAAGCACGGCGTGGATATCGCCGGTTGACTCGCGCTGTTTGCGATATTTGCGCTGGACACGTGTGGAGAACCAGTAGACTGCAGGCACAATGAACAGGATGGGGCCGAACAGCACGGCCGCCAATTTCCACGACATCAACACGAGGATGATGAAGGCCGTGGCAAACGTGATGACGATTCGGATAATGGAGGTGGACGAATCGGACACGACGTCTTCGAGTTGATTGACGTCGCTGGAGAGAACGGACATGATTTGGCCTGTTTGACGTTGGTCGTAATAGGACGCCTCCATGGCGATGAGTGACCGGGTGGCGTCCATCCTGAGGTCGTGTTGAATGTTGTATCCCAGCGTTTGCCATGCGTATTCAGAAATGCCCTGGAAAATCGCCAAACAGAGGAAGCAGAGGAAGATCAAAATCCCATAGCCGTAGGCGGGGTTGCTGTGAATCCCGGTGACCATGTCTTGCACAATTTGGGGGCCGGAGAGCACGTCGGTGGTGAAGTAATCCACGGCCAAACCGATGGCCACGAACGGTATGAGGTCAAAAAATCGCGCAGCGGCGTTGGCAAAAATACCCGTCAACACCCGTTTTGGATACTTCTTGGCGTAAGGGACGATACGCCAAATCTGCTTGCCCAGAACCTCTGCGCCGGCGTTGATGTCTTCGGGAGCCATCATGTCCTTCTTCCCGCCGGCGGCATGGGCCCTCGTCATGATAGAGTGCGCTCAGCCTATGACTCTTGAACCCTCGGTCATGTCTGTGATAGCAAAGCGGTTCCTCCAAATCTTTCATGAGGGTCCCAGTCTACCCTTGAGGTATGCTGAGCGTACGCCGTCGAGCCTCTCTTGTCTTTTGTGCCTTGATGGTCTTTCAGGTCCTCTCTCCGTTGGCCTTTGTGTCGGCCGCTGAAGAGAACCCCGCCCCGGAAACCAACGCCGATTTGGAAGCGCTGGCGCAACTGGGCATTACACCCACCGCCACGGCCGAATACGGATGGCTTCCGACCGATTCAGGAAGCGACGTTTCCCGGCTCATCTACCGCGACGTCACGTTGGTGGCACCGGTCGAATGGGAGGACCGAACAGGTGAGGCCGTCGTCGACGGTTTTCACATCCTCAGCCACACCTATCCTGTGCCAAGCGACTGGCACGGACAGTTGGCGAACGCCGGCATCGATTGTTTCTCGTTCCTGCCCCCGACCGGCTTTCACTGCGATGTGGCAGGCGTAACACCGGCTCACTTGGCCGCCCTCAACGTGCAAGGCATGGCCCGCATGGACGCGGTGGACAAGGTGCAAATGGACCTCGTTCGTGGCATGATGGGCCTTGAGATGGCGGCACCCAACCCCTTCGTTAACGAGAACTTCGCTTTCGTCAACATCATGCTGGCCGGTGACGCATTGCCCGAGGGCATCAACCACCGGGACGATGTTGATGTTCATTCCCACAGCGGACGGTTCGCCACGCTGGAAGTGAACATCGATAGCGTCGGGTGGTTGGCTCGCCAAGAGCAAGTCGAATGGATTGAGCCCAAGCCGTTCTTTGAAATCCTCAACTCCAAGGGCATTCAGGTCATGAACGTCACCGATGTTTGGAGTGGCTCGAACATGGCCGCCATCAACTCGGGTTGGTCGGGGCTTGACGGCACTGGAATCATCGTCACGGTGGCCGATTC
>JBMZJQ010000044.1:0-16098 GCA_049617635.1 Candidatus Poseidonia sp. | reverse complement strand
CGCGGGGACAGGTGCACCGCCTGGTAAAGGCGGCAACGCCGAACCACCGGGTGGCATGGGGAGGGGGGCAGGCAAACCTGCAGGAGGGGGCAAATCTGGCATTGGCAAAGGTGCGTCATTGCCTTTGGATTTCTTTCCCCGCCGTAGTCCCAACAGACTCACCTCATCCTAAGGGATGAGAAACCACCCTTGAACCTTACCTCAAAATGAAACCAAGCAATGCGCATTCGAATCAATCACGAAAAGGTCAGATAAGTTTCGCCCATCCCTTCAGAACCAAAAACGTCGCACCTGCCTCGTGAAGAGAAAAACGATGCCCTGCGGTGCTTTCAAGGCGGCTTTCACCAAATTGGGCGACTGCATCATCCACCGTCCATTCAAGTTGATGACTGTCGTGGAGTCCCAACACAAAGGCTTCGTTCAACGGATTGTAGGCGTTTGACCCGTCGGGGTCCAATCGAGACAATGGGAATTCACTCACTCGCATGCCCGATTTTCCATGCAAGGAGGTGGGCCAACGGATTTGGCGCCGCACATCGATGGTGACGACCTCATCGGTCTCACCTGCCGAACCCAACACAACGGAGGCATCGGCCTTCAACAAATTGAGAAAGAGACCCTGATAGTTGCCGAGAAGGTCGAACTTTCCTTCTTTCAGCCGTTGAACCCGTCCCGCATGGTCCATCATTTCGGCCAACCGTTTGATAGCAGTCGCCGAACGCTGCGATGTTGCCCCCTCTCGGTCCATCAAGGATTGGAGTTCAGCCTCGAGGCGGCGGAGTTCACCGGTGCTGCCTTCATCACCCCTGTGAATGGATTGCAGCGTCTCGATCATCGAATCCATCCCGCCACGAATGCGTTGTGTCCAACCGCGGGCATCACGGTCATGATAGCGGGCAAGACCCCCTTGGACGTCAACGCCCTCACCTCGTATGTGCGACACCAATTCTCGACGAGCCTCCGAATCAAGATGGAACAGTTTGGGGTCACGGTAGTGAAGGTGGAAACCACGATGTCCCGAAAAAGTCACTTGAAGATGATCTTCAGAAAACCCAAATTCGGGTTGTAGAAAATCGTTCCACAAGGACCATGCTTGTTCTTGGATGACTTCGAGCATTGCGGGAAAATCTTTGTCGGTAATGCCTGGAAGGTGATCGCCATCCAAGTCAAAAATTAAATCGGCACCTTGCCAAAGTTTGTCTGCCATTTTCAATTCATGCGGCCTCTTCCAGTAGGCCGTCGAGTAGAAACATGAGTGCATGGCTCGTTGTGACAGGAATTGTTGCACTTGTCCTACGTCAGAGAAGGCTTTGTGACGCAGAGGGGGGGCGCCTCCAAAAGGAATGAACATCCACTCTCGCGTCCGCAACCGTGGAGGCGACCACAGGTCAGCGTGACGATAATACTCGCCAAACCTGTGCGCAACGCGGGCCCAACCTGATGACATTGCTTCCCCCCACTTTCACGTGGAGTTGAGGGTTCTTGAAGAACACCGTCTCAATCTTGCTTCATCCAGAAACGTTGGTCAGCGTTGCTGACCTCTGTAGCCGTGTCAGCCCCGGTTGCTTCAACATAATGTTCCCAGCACATGTAGTACTTGTCGACGACCATGGCGTTGCCAAAGGTCAATCGGACGCCACATGAATGGCAGCGAGGACCAAGTTCACCGTTTGGTGCCTGAGCGAGTTGAACATGTTCGTGAGGCATGGTCGTCCTTCCTGTTTGTCGGTGATGCGTTCTAGTCTTTGAACTTGAGGGAGCCTTAGCAATCCGTGCTTTCAAACTCGGCGCCCTCAACCCAAGCCAGCAAATCAAGAGCGACAACACACGATTCTGCAACTTCGGGAAGCGGGTCTTGCGCGTATTCTTCGAGAATTGGAATTACAGAGCGGTCGCCAATAGCGCCCATGGCTTCGGCAGCTTCGTGACGCACCATGACGTGTTCGGCGTCATCTCGCAACCGCTCTTGAAGCGTGGGCAAGGCCACCGGATTCTGCATCTGACCAAGAACATAGGCGATTTCATGGCGCAACAGAGCACTTGAACTGGAAAAGCCAGAGCACAATGCAAGGCAGGCGTCATCGGTGCGATGGTTGCGAAGAGAAAAGACGGCCCGCATCCGTTGAAACATGGGCTGTGTTTCATCACAAAGAACCGTGGTCCATTCGGCAAGCCCTCCGTCGTTGTTGGGAGGAGCCGGGTCAACCGAACCGTACTGGCTGGTTTTTGGTTTCCTGCTCGTTGGCGCCATGGTTTCACCTCAGGGAGAACCGATAAACTGCATAGTGTCGACATCAAAATCAGAACGAATCATACCGATGTTCTGGCCTTCCTTGATGAATTGACGGATGGAAGAACGCCCTTCTTCTTTGTAATCGATGGTACGGTCGTTGACGTACATGCCGACAAACTCTTTGTTGGTGGAATCATCAATTCCTCGACCCCATGCTTTGGCAAATTCAAGCGCTTCATCAGGTGATTGCAACGCATACTCAATGCTCATTTTCGTGTACTTCGTGATGTCTTCCATCACGTCCTGGCCGAGATCACGTCGTACGACATTGCCGCCCAATGGCATCGGCCAGTTATCGGTTCGGTTGTTCCACCATTTTCCGAGGTCAACCAAGACATTGAGGTCGTGGTCAACATAGGTCAATTGACCTTCGTGAATAATCAAGCCGCTGAGGTACGTGTCATCCAAAATACGCGGTATAATTTCGTCAAACGGAACAACTTCTACGGTTACGTCGCCCCAAGCAAGGCGCAATCCGAGATAGGCACTCGTTTTCAAACCGGGAACAGCAATGACCGATGCACGCGCTTCTTCCTCGCTCACACCTGCTTTACAGACCACCATTGGACCGTATCCTTCGCCCATCGATGCGCCACAATTCATCAAAGCGTAATGGTCGGCGATGTCCGGATAAGCATGGATAGAGACCGCTGAAACCTCGAGGTCTTGATTCATCGCCCGCTGATTGAGCGTCTCGATGTCTTGCAGTTCGTGCACGAAAACATAGCCCGGCGTTGGAAAGGCACCCGTCGTCATGGCATGGAACATAAACGCATCATCGGGGTCGGGGCTGTGGCCGATTCGAACAATCTTGTTGCCGTTGTCATCAAGGGGTAAATCTGTGACCATGAACTTCCCACCTCCATGCCCTTCAAGAACCAACCGTTGATTTCTCCAAACAACCATCCACCTAGGTCCAAGCAAATTCTGGCGTTGAACCCATGCCACATGCTGCTTCGAGGAAACGAAACAGGCCTCTCAAATGATGTTCATTGAGGCGGTTGAATACTTCGCCATAATACTGGTCGAGGCGTTCAAAACTGAGGTCAGATTTCCCCATGGACCACTCGATAACAGCAGACCGTTTGTTACCATCGTTCTCAAATTGAACCAGATTGCCAAACAACGCCGCATGGGCTTCTTTCAACAACGCAACCGGCGTGTCTCGGCGAGCAACAAAGACGCCGAAGATCATAGGAAGCTGTTCCGAGTCCATCCAAGCCGTGCCGAGGTCAAGTTGAACCATTTCAGGAACTTCTCGAGCGGCCTCCAATGCACGGTCGCCGATGAGCAAAGCACCATCGGCTATGGACATCATCGAGTCGTAGTCGGGACCTGTTTGAATGTACTTCATGTCAAGTCCTTGTTGCGCAATCAAGTGCTTCAACAACGCCACGGAGGTGGCTGAATCACTTGGCAAGGCGATGGTTTTCATGGATGTTAGCGGCACAGCGCCAAACAACAGAACACTCCCCACTTCTCCTTGGCTGCCAATGCCAATATCGGGCAGGAGCACCAGTTCATCGGCATGCTTGGCATAGTCGGCCGCAGGAATGGGTGCAAGAATGCAATCCCGACGCAACACATGCCCGGTCAACCAGGAAGGGGGGGCAGCAAGGACATTCCACTGAGGACCGAGGTCATGGAATAAGGGGTCACAGTTGATGAACGCCACCCTGCCGATGGTCTTCGTCCATGTGGCTTCACTCATGTCCTCATCTCACTGCGCCATGGGCAAGCGTCGCTTCTCCACCAATTTCGGAGGCGTGTAGGGCTCAAACGACGTGTAGATTGTATTTCGTTGAATGGGAGAACAACCTGCATCTTCGATGAGCCTTGCAAGTTTTGTCCGGTCGTGGTCAAGTGGTGCAGTGGAGCCTGCAAGATGCATGATTGATTCGCGTTGAACGGTACCATCGATGTCATCGGCTCCAAATTGAAGCGCTAACTCAGCCAGATGATCACCGATGTTCATGCGATAGGCTTTGATGTGCGGGATGTTGTTCAACATCAATCGTGAAACAGCGATGGTCCGTAAAATCTCTGAGCCCGTCGACAACTGTGCCTCAGGTAGACGTGTGTGGTCGGGAAGGAAAGGGTACGGGACAAAACACTGGAAGCCCGAGGTTTCGTTGTTGAGGGTGCGCAATGAAATCATGTGGTTGAGTCGTTGTTCCAAGGATTCAATCGTTCCAAACAACATGGTACAGTTTGATGGAAGGCCGACCTCATGCGCTTCGCGATGAATCTGAAGATATTCCTCCGAAGATTCCTTCCCGTTGCAAATCTTTGCACGTATATCATCGTCCAAGATCTCAGCACCGCCACCCGGCAGAGACGCAAGCCCCGCCTCTTTGAGCCGACGAAGAATTTCCTTGGTAGGAAGGTTGGACCGCTGTCCAAGGTGTTTGATTTCAACCGCGGTTAACGCCTTGATGGCAACATGGGGGTAGGCTTCTTTGGCCGCTCGAAACATCGCTTCGTAGTGTTCAACATCCCATTCGGGATGAAGGCCTCCAACGGAATGGACTTCATCAACGGCGTGAGCAAACGTTCCAAGATCGTTTACGTACTCTTCAATCGAAAGCGCGTACGCATCCTCCGCTTTGGGTCCACGACGAAACGCACAAAATCGACAGGCGAGAACACAAATATTGGTCTGATTGATGTGGACGTTGGAATTGAAAAACGCCTGATTTCCAAACCGTGCAGTTCGAACAACATGGGCCAGTGCACCGACTTCGTTCAGGTCGGGGTGATGGTAGAGCGTCAAACCATCCTGGACGGACAAGGGTTCGTTCGCAGCAAGTTTGGCGACAAGTGGCTTCAATGCCTCTGACCATCCTTTGGGTGAAGCCAATGCAGATGCAAGACGGTTGGGCCAATCCGCGTGTTCCCCTGCGAGTGGACGCACGGTAGGACCATCCATGGCCTAAGGGCTGGTTCTCCATTCAAGAAGATGTGCTTTGAACCGTCAGCGTGTTTTCACCGCAAAGACCTGAGATTTCACGATCAATTTCCTGAATTCCTCAATGATGAACACACTGGAGGCAACCAACACCACAATGACCCAATCTGAACGGGTCAAGGTGTTGGTTGACAGGAGGTTCCCAACCTGTATGCCGACCAAGGGGATGGAAGCATCTGCAAGTTGAACGAAGAACAACAGCAGACTTCCGGAGACGAGCAAGGCATAGTTGATGGCGCGATTGGAAAACAACCCGAGTTCAAACACACTCTGTTCGTTCGACCGGCAGTTCAAGACGTTGAACAGTTGGAAGACGATGAACACCGTGAATGTCATGGTGCGTGCATGCTGGAAATGGTCATCTGCGTATGCTTGCCAGTCCTCGATGGCTTGTTCGTCACCAGCCAGACAACCCGCAACGTCAAACGCACTCGTGCTGGTTTCTGTGGGTAGCATTTCGCATTGGGCCAATCCACCTCCTGCAAGATAGAAAATCGCTAATGTCCCCGTCACCATCACGGCACCAAGATAGAAAATCAGCGAGACGTCGCGGCCGTTAGGTAAATTCTCGTCAACCGGTCGCGGTGGTCGCTCCATGACATTCCCATGCTTCTTTTCAACACCCAAAGCGACCGCAGGAGGGCCGTCCATGAGGATGTTGATCACGAGGATTTGCGTGGCAGTGAGCGGGATGGATTCCGGTCCAAAGAGGATGGTGGAAAAGACCAGAAGGGCCACGGCGGCTACGTTGGTAGAGACTTGATAGCGTACAAAGTTCCGAATGTTTTGGTAGATCTTTCGCCCCTCCTCGACCGCATGAACAATGTTTGCAAAATTGTCATCCTGAAGCACCATATCTGCGGCGTCTTTGGCCACGTCAGTTCCAGCAACGCCCATGGCGATGCCGATATTGGCGCCTGACAGGGCAGGCGCATCGTTCACACCATCACCCGTCATGGCTACGATTTCACCTTGGGCTTGAAGTGAAGAGACAATGCGCATCTTCTGGTCGGGTGTCACGCGCGAATAGATAGAAACGCCCGCTGAAACCTGTTCCAGTTCTTCATCAGACATGCTGGAGAGGTCCTTGCCGTCAAGCGCGCTTAGTGATGTCATCTCGATGTTGAGTTCCTTTCCGATGGCAGTGGCCGTCATCTGTTGATCGCCGGTGATCATCTTGACTTTGATGCCGGCTCGCTGACAGGTTTCAATCGCCGCCTTGACTTCGGGGCGCGGGGGGTCCATGATACCGATGAGTCCAAGGAACGCGAGGTCGTTCTCAACAACCGTGATGTCTTCCATGTCTTCGTCGTCTTCAAATCGACGTGCATAGAGGCCGATAACCCGCATGGCTTCGGAACCCATGGTGTTGTTCATCTGTTGAATGCGTTCAAGGTCTTCGGGCGAAATGTCGACGATTTTGTTTCCGACAACCTTGGAGGTGACCAGCGATTTGTAGCCGCCGACACTGCCCTTTGAGAACACCCATTTGGCGCCTTCGTACTCGTGAACGACGCTCATTCGCTTGCGGTTGGAATCAAAGAAAAACTCGTTGAGTCTCGGATGTCGATGGGAGAATTTCTTCACATCACCGTTGATTTTCCAACCAGCAACTGCGCACGCCGAGTCGGTTGGGTCGCCAATGGCCTGCCACTGACCGTCCGCTTTGACGATGGTCGAGTTGTGGCACAGGGAAAGGCAGGAGCTGAGCAGACGGAAATCCAATTGGGATTGATGAGCCTGCAAATCATCATCGCTAAGCGGCGTTCCGTGTCGCAAGAGGTTGCCGTTTGGCTCAAACCCTTCACCGGAAACACCGAAGTCCTCATCGAGCGTGAAAATTTGTCGAACCGTCATCTGATTTTTGGTGAGGGTACCGGTTTTATCCGAACAGATGACCGTGGTTGAACCAAGGGTTTCAACGGCCTTCATGCGGCGAATAATCGCTTTGTGTCGAGCCATGTTTCGCATACCCAACGACAGCGTGATGACCAGAATAATAGGCAAACCCTCAGGGACAATGGCCACGAAAATAGCGATAGCGACGATGAATTGCTGAACGGCAACTTCCTTCAAATCCACACCCGGGCGGCCGTACGATACGATGAGATTGAGTGAAACGAGCAAAACGGCAACGATCAATGCAATGAATCCAAGAAATCGGCCGAGACTCTCTAATTTCAGTTCAAGAGGGGTCTTTGGCGTTGTGGATTCAGCAAGGTTTCGAGCAATTTTTCCAAGTTCTGTTTCCATTCCCGTAGCCACGACAAGCCCCAAGCCACGGCCTGTGGAAACCGTGGTGCCCATGTAAGCCATGTTGTTGCGCTCTGCAAGGACGGTGCCGACGGGTACGCTATCGGTAAATTTGCTCACCGTTAACGATTCTCCGGTCAACGCAGATTCGTCAATTTTGCACTGCTGCGACCACAATATTCGAACGTCTGCGGGTACATTCAGGCCTTGTTCGAGGCAAACAACATCACCTGGAACCAATTCAGATGTTGGAATTTCGCTTTCATACGATCCTCGTATGACCACGCACGTAGAAATGGACATCTGTTTGAGTGAATCCATGGCTTGTTCCGCTTGCCCTTCTTGCCAAAATCCAAAGAAGGCATTCGCAGTGAGGACGATGAAAATGAAGATGGCATCGCCGGGTTGGTCGGGGTGGATGGCTAGCGCAACCAATGCAGCACCGATGAGGAGGTAGTTGAGCGGGTCGTTGTATTGAGAAAGAAAGCGGAGGAAAGCGGGTGTTTTTTCAGGTTCTGCCAATTTGTTCAAACCGTAACGGTCTTGCCGAATGAGGGCTTCTTCCAGAGAGATGCCATTTTCTGAACTATCTCGTTCAACCAAGCATTCTTTGGGCGATAATTCGTGCCAAGCGATAACCATACGACCGACATCCATCTCCAACCATAGAGGTGAAAACAATCTATGGAGACAAAACCTACCTATTATGTTGGCGTTCGGGGTCCCACGCATACCAACGCAACTTCAGCGCTCCTCATCGCAGGCTATACCTACCCCGACGCTTTCGAAGCGGCATGAGCGGGGTACGTGAGCCGTATATTTCGGCCGATGAATCGCCGCTTGAATTGACCACGCGTGTCGTCCTCGTTGGTATCGTCTTGGGCGTGCTCATGACGGCAGCGAATGCATACTTGGGACTGTATGCTGGCATGACGGTCTCGGCCAGCATTCCAGCGGCCGTGATGTCGATGATCATTCTCCGTTCCATGTTCAAAGATGTGTCCATCCTCGAAAACAACGCTGTTCAGACCATGGCTTCAGCCGGCGAGTCCCTTGCTG
Source organism: Candidatus Poseidonia sp. (assembly GCA_049617635.1). Taxonomy (GTDB): domain Archaea; phylum Thermoplasmatota; class Poseidoniia; order Poseidoniales; family Poseidoniaceae; genus Poseidonia. Next base: position 7,525 of record JBMZJQ010000044.1, on the reverse strand, counting down.
CCGGTGTGATTTTCACCGTCCCTGCCTTGCTGGTGATGAATCTGTGGACCAGCATTCAGTGGATGGAGACGCTCATCATCGCCACCCTAGGAGGTCTTCTTGGGACAATGTTCACGATTGCGTTGCGTCGATTGTTCATCGTCGAGGAAGCCTTGCCCTATCCCGAAGGCGTCGCATGCCGAGAAGTTTTGGTGGCTGGTGAAGAGGGTGGAGAAGGTGCTCTGGCCATTCTCTATGCACTCGCTATCGGCGGCATCTATGGATTGATGGTGAAAGGATTTGAGGTCACGCATCACACGGTTGAAGGTGCTGCTTCGTTCATTTCCACCCGTTTGTACGCGGGCATGGACCTGTCCATCGCCTTGCTTTCGGTAGGGTACATCGTGGGAATCCGAATCGCCTCCTTCATTTTCTTCGGTGGCGTTCTTGGCTTTGGCCTCCTCGTCCCCATGTACGGCCTCATCTACGGTTGGCCAGCCACGGATTCGCTGGTTGATGGATTCTACAGCATCTGGTCAACCCAGGTTCGCTACGTTGGTGTTGGAGCCATGGTTGTGGGCGGCGTTTACACCTTGTGGTCCATGCGAACCACCATCATCACAGGGCTATCGAAAGCCTTTGTCAAGACGGACGAGACCGAGGGATTGCTGCCTCGAACCGAGCAGGACATCCCCATGAATCGGGTCTTTACCGTCTGCAGCGTACTGGTTGTTCTCACGTTTTTCTTCTACTGGTGGGCAACTGAATCCATGGTTCTGGCGTTGGCGGGTGCCCTGTTCTTGGCCTTTGTTGCCTTCTTCTTCGCAGCGGTCGCAGGGTACATCGCCGGTGTGGTCGGTTCCTCCAATTCACCCGTTTCGGGCATGACCATTGCCACCTTGCTGTTCACCGTTGGGTTGGTCTACATCGTCGGCGATGTGATGCTGGGCATGGCTCGACAAGACCTGATGTTCGCTACATTGCTCATCGCCGCTATCGTCGCATCAAGCGCTGCCATCGCAGGAGACGTGATGCAGGATCTGAAAACCGGCCACATGTTGGGGGCGACGCCCAAACGTCAACAGGTCGCTGAAATCATCGGTGTCCTCACGGGCGCAGTGGTGATCGGTCCTGTTCTCTCGTTGCTCCACGACGCATTCCGGATTTCACAAACGGCGTGCCAGTTGAATCCGCTGCCCGGCGACCCGACGTGTTCCAAAGCACTGTTTGCACCGCAAGCAGAATTGATTGGTGCTATCGTTCAGGGAGCCTTTGGTGGAGATTTGAACATCCAGATGGTGGTGCTCGGTGCTGCCATTGCCGTCGCCTTGATCCGCCTTCAAATGCCCGTGATGAGCGTTGCCATCGGTATTTATCTCCCCCTTGGCTTGTCCGTACCCATCATGACGGGCGGTATCATCTCCCACGTGCTGTTGCGCAGTGCGCATCTCCGGGTCGATGGCGTTCTGCGAGAGGACCCCTCACCGAAAGCCTTGGAGGCGGCAAAAGAAGTGGAAAGCCGAGGTGTTCTCATCGGGGCAGGATTCATTGCTGGAGAATCCATCATGGGTGTTCTCATCGCTGTGCTGATTGTTGCAAAGATCGACTTACCCGAAATCTTCGGAATCGGGACCCTCAACAACATGTTCTCACTCATCTTCTTCGCCTGGTTCATGGGTGTGTTCATTTGGCTGGCTTCGAGAGCCCTTCCGAAGGGTGGTACGTTGGCCGGAGATGCCGTGATGGTAACGGCTGATGCTGTGCGAAACATGCTCGATGCCCTTCAGCCGAAAAAGGACTGACTGCGCTCTGATTGAACAACAAAACCTGACACAACCATCAAAGGCCATCCGTGCGGGCCTCGCAGTGCAGGTGGACCAATGACCTCAACCGACGAACTACGAGAACTCGCCCGAAAATGCCGCGTCCATATCGTGAACATGGTCCATCGTGCTCAAGCCGGTCACCCCGGAGGGTCCCTTTCAGAAATCGACCTTCTGGCGGCGCTCTACAAAACGACGCTGCGGGTGCGACCTGACCAGCCCGACTGGGAAGACCGTGACAGGTTTATCTTGTCCAAAGGACATGCCTCGCCGGGCATGTACGCCATTCTTGCTGAAATGGGCTTCATCACCGTGGATGACCTCGCCTCCTACCGCGTGCTGGGCGGTGTCTGTCAAGGGCACGTTGACATGAAGTGGTGCCCAGGCGTTGACTTTTCAGCAGGCTCACTGGGCATGGGTTTGTCGTTCGGTATGGGGTCGGCTATCGCTGGCCGACTGGCAGGTAGCGAACGCCAAGTCTACGTGATGTTGGGCGATGGAGAAATCCAAGAGGGGAGTGTTTGGGAGGCAGCGATGGCAGCAACGCACCATGAATTGGGCAACCTCAATGTCATTCTCGACCGAAACCGAATCCAAAACGACGACTTCTGTGAAGCCCAAATGCGGATGTTTGACATCCCTGCCAAGTGGAAAGCGTTTGGCTGGAATGTCAAAGAAATCGACGGCCACAACATGGAAGAAATTGTTGACGGGCTGAACTTTCTTTCATCGACAAACGACGGTCCGTCGATTTTGATCGCTCACACCGTCAAGGGACACGGCGTTTCCTTCATGGCGGACAACCCCGCCTTCCACGGTGCTGCCCCCAACGACGAGCAGTATGCACAAGCCATGGCTGAATTGGGCGAGGTGGTTGCATGACGAAGATGGCTGCAACCAGGGATGGCTACGGGGACGCACTCCTTGAATTGGCCTCCAACCCCAAGGTGGTGGTCTTGGAAGCTGACCTTGGCAAGTCCACGAAATCCCTTCACTTCCGCAAAGCACATCCTGAGCGAACCGTTTCCTGTGGCATCGGCGAGCAAAACATGTTGCTGGTGGGTGCCGGCTTGGCCGCATCTGGCTACATTCCTTTTGCAAGCACCTTTGCCATATTCACCGAACGAGCCTTTGAGCAGATGCGCAACGGCGTTGCTCGACCCAACCTCGCCGTTCACGTCTGTGGCAGTCACGGCGGGACTCACACCGGGACGGACGGTTCGTCGGCACAGTCCATCGAGGACCTGGCCATCTACCGAACCCTCCCCAACGTCATTGTGATGCACCCAAGCGATGTCGTGTCAACAAAGGTGCTCACCATGCAACTCGCAGCGTCAAACGCACCTTCCTACACACGTACGGCACGAAACAAAACACCGGTTCTCTACGAGGGCCGAGAGGATGAGATCAAGATTGGAAAGGGCATCGTCCTGCGAGAAGGCAACGATGTCGCCATCGTCGCCTGCGGCGTCATGGTGTCGGAATCGCTGAAGGCGGCTGAATCGCTGGCAAACGACGGCATCAACGCCACCGTGGTTGACATGCACACCCTCAAACCGCTTGACGGCGCTTTGATTGACACGCTCGTTGCTTCCTGCGGTGCCATCGTGACGGCCGAAGACCACAGCATCATCGGAGGCTTGGGTGGTGCCGTTGCAGAACACCTCACCGCCAACACGTATGCCCCGCTTGAACGCGTGGGCGTGAAGGACCGGTTTGGCGAATCCGGAGAAGCAGACCAAATGCTCGAGGTCATGGAAATCTCCGCTCCTTACATCGAAGCAGCCGCTCGGCGTGCCGTTGGCCGCAAGGCTTGAACGACCACACCCGCCTCAGGGGAGAGTTCATAGAATCCCGTCATAGCGGGTTTGACATGGAGTTCTTCCTTGACACGGCCGATGTTGACGAAATTCGTGAGATTGCTGCTTGGGGCATTTTGGACGGTGTCACAACCAACCCCTCTCTCATCAAAAAATCCGGACGCGATTTCAAAGAAGTCGTCCGAGAAATCGCTGGCATTTGTTCCGGCCCTATCTCGGCAGAAGTCACGGCCATGGACACCGAAGGCATGGTGGCTCAAGGCCGGGCGCTCAAAGCCGACCTTCCCGATAACGTGATCATCAAGATTCCATGCACGCCTGAGGGACTCGCAGCGACCAAGATTCTCACCGAGGACGGCATCGACACCAACGTGACCCTGATTTTCTCGGCCTCCCAAGCCCTGATGGCCGCCAAAGCCGGCGCCACCTATGTCTCCCCGTTCATCGGACGCATTGACGACACCGGTCACGACGGGATGGAACTCATTGCAGAGATCATGAACACCTGGGCCAATTATGACTTGGACACCAAGGTGCTCGCCGCCTCCATCCGCCATCCTACGCACGTGCTGCAGTGCATCCAACTGGGTGCTCATACCGCCACCATGCCCGCCAAGACCTTTCGCCAACTCATGAGCCACCCACTGACCGACAAGGGCTTGGAAGGCTTCATGCGCGACTGGGCAGAGGTCGAAAAGGCCGGTAAGGCTTGACTTGGAAGTTAACTCGTCCGCTGGCTCATGCCGATTGTTCCCAAATTATCCAAGATGTTGATTCACCTTGGATTCTGTAGTAATTTTGACCTGATCCTGGCGGATATTCAATCCATTCGTATCCGTTTTCATCCACTGAGCCAGTCAGCCCTTCATCAGGCTGAGATGTCAGTGCATCCGTTTCCTCTTCGTCATTTGAGGCCATTGCTTCCTCTTCTGTGGAATCAAGGCTTCCAGATACCAATTCCTCCGATGCTGCTACCTCTTGTCCCATGACAGCTACGACTGTCGTGTCCGCTGTCACCTCGACCGTTGTATCCGGTTCTGGCACAACCAACGAATTTGGTTCTTCAGTCAGAGATTTCGTATCAAATTCATCCTTTAATTTGTCAAATTCGTCGGACTCCATCTCTTGGTACATGCCCTGTTGTTGGGCTGAAAACGGTATTTGTTTAGGTTTGGAAACCATGAGAATTTGCACAATGAAGATGGCTAACAGCAAGGCTACGACCGCCAGTTCAATGAAGCCCATAGAAGCATCCTCGTCCTTGGAATCCAGAGCAACCTCTCCTCCATCAGACGCATTGTTCTCTTCACTCGTGCTCGCATTATTTTCAATCATATTCGTGGTGTTTTGGAAAGTCTGATTTTCGTAGGTCGCGTTCTCATAGGTCGTGTTGGCATACGAGTTGTTTTCGAAGGCATAGGAGTTGTTTTCGTACTGATTCGTTTCGTTGAGGTAGGTCGAATTGAAATACGAATCATTCTGATACGTGTTGTTCACATACGTGGTGTTTTGGTAATTATTCGTCACACTGGAACCTCCGTCGGAGGAAGGGGATTCGCCGGTTGAACAACCATCCGCATCGACATTCAAACCAAGTGCCGTTCGAGGACATTGGTCGGTCAGATCGCTGATGCCGTCACCATCATCATCCCAATCTTCGTTCCAATCGTGACATCCGTCCCCATCCAAATCCACCGTTGGGTTCGTTCTCCACCCAGGAATGCTCATTGGGCAATTATCATCTACATCAAGCACACCATCAGCGTCATCGTCGTTATCTTCGCCGTCGTCGTAACATCCATCGTCATCGTAATCTGTAAAGCGACCTGATGACCACCCAACGGTGCCGTTCGGACACGCGTCATCAATGTCAAGGAAGTCGTCATTATCATCGTTCAAATCCTCGGTCGCGTCCAAACATCCATCTCCGTCGTTATCGGTTGTTGCATTGGACGTCCACCCCAAGGCACCATTCGGACATGCATCCATGGTATCTGCGACGCCATCGCCATCGTCATCATCGTCCTCGCCAAGGTCAATGCAACCATCTCCATCGGCATCGGTAGTGGATGAAGACACCCAGCCAAGCGCTCCATACGGGCAAACATCGACCGTATCGTTGACGCCGTCGTTGTCATCATCCGCATCTTCTGTGAGGTCTTGACATCCATCCGAATCGTAATCGGTTCGACTGCTTGGCGGAGATGCGACACTGGTCCAATTCAGGTCTCCGGTTGAACAAAGGTCGGCACCATCCCAGACCGAATCATCATCGTCATCATTGTCCTCACTGGCATCCTGACAACCATCGCTATCGTAGTCGGATGTGGAATTGCTTGTCCAAGCCAATGTTCCCATTGGGCATGCATCAACAACATCCGGAACGCTGTCGTTATCGTCGTCAGAATCACACAAATCTCCTGTCATATCAAGGTCGTAATCCACTTGCGACGGGTTATACATGCTTGGACAATTATCCCTTGAATTGGTAATGCCATCTGAATCTGAATCCGGACTCATACGCGCAACAAAAAAGTCCGTACCATCACTCGTTGTGAGGCTATCAAGTCCAAACACATGGTTTGAAGATTGGTAACCTAAATTGCCAGCGACGAGAATGGACTGGTTCGAAACGATCGATACCGCGTTAAGCGAGGTGCTTCCTTCAGGCTGCTGAGCCCATTCCCATGAGCCGGCAGTTGATGCTACAGCGACAAAACCAGTTCCAGCAGAAGATAAGGTGGTCAAACCGACACTGATGACACCGGTTTTGCTGCCCACAACCACGATGCTATCGTTGCCCACAAAGCGCATGGACTGAATCATGTCGTTTGACGAACCGCCAAGCGAAATGGCCCAATCCCAGGCCGACGTCGTGTTGTTCCAATAGGTCATGTAGCCGTCTTTTCCACCACCGGTGTTGACCGAACAACAACTCGGATAAGAGATGGAATTGTCAAACCAACCGCCCAATACCACATCCCCGTTGGAATTGACGTCCATAGAAGCCACACGATGTGACCCGCTTAACGCCGAGGGTTTTCCAAGGAAAATGGCCGAGTTATTGGAAGGCGAGAGATAGGCCAACCCACCGTGAGAATAGTCGGTATAACTCGTACTACCTCCACCCCAAGCGTTGTACCAATATCCTCCTCGGTCATACACGACCGCACCGCCGCCGGGATGGCCGCTAATGGCGCTGGCTTGAGGGCCGTTATAGTATCCATTAGAGGAGTATTGTGTGTCCCAGTCGGATGTACTCACGTTCCACTTTGCAATGCACGTTCGACGGCCTGATTGCGTGCTGATTAAGGTGGTATCAGCGTAGAGATAGCCGTTGCATGTTCCTAACGCGTAGACGCTGCCCAAGCCGTCAACAGCAATGTCGTTGGTGAATTTATAAGTTGAACTTTTTTCAAAGGTCAAGCGGGTATAGGATTGCCAACCCACATATTGTTTCCAAGAGATAACACCGAAATCGTTGCCGCTTACCTTTTGGATGACATTCGGAATTTCAAGGTAATCCGACCAGAAAAGGCTGATCCATACCGTTCCGTTAGGCGCGACATCCATGTTGGCGCCCATCCGATTGTGATTGTATTGCTGGTCGTTTTGCCAACTGTAATATTCAACACGTGAACGACCAAAGGTGAGTTCATCGGCTGAAATCCAATTTCCGTTGTTGTCAATGACAGCGAGGATGAGTCGGTTGCCTTCCACTCCACCAACAACATGCTGGTCAAATCTCATGCTTTGAGTCCGCGATTGAATGAGGACAGCATGTTGAGTCGCTGAAATAGGCGCGATGTCAATGATATCTTCGGGCCCTGTCAATCCTATGAAAGACTCCATCGGGGAGGATGTTGTTGGACCAATGGAACCCGTTGACATTTGCCAAAGGGT
>JBMZJQ010000043.1:0-16171 GCA_049617635.1 Candidatus Poseidonia sp. | reverse complement strand
TTGAGTCGCACCAGAAGAACATCACCCGTGACCTGTTCAAGGACGGCGATGCCGTTAATCGTTGACCCTCACTCTTCTTCGCTCGTTGGTTGAACGATACTCACGTCGCCCGAGAGGATTGAAGCAATCAGGACCAATACTGTTGGTGCCGTGATCAAGCCAAGAATGGGGAACATGAAGGTGAATCCTGTCATCAAGCCAACGCTCATCACAAACAACGGTACGGGTACCAATTTTTCTTCGTAATCAAGGAGAGAAATTTTGACAAACTTCGGCGCTTTTGAAAGAGCCTCTTCAAGTCGCTTGGCCATGCCCTGGCCGAGTTGCTATTCTGATTCATCATCTTGTGGAGGCTGAGCAGTGGCTTCTTCGTCAGAAGACTCAGCATTCAAGTCAGGTGAGGTTGCCATTTGGGGTTCTGCCTCGGTTACAAGAACAGCAGATTCAATGATGGTCATGGGTTCCAAGGTAGGTTCTTCATGACCTTCCTCTTCACTCATTTTTTTTTTGCATCCATCTCAAGTTTTTCCGAGGCCAATTCCAACCACTTCGAACGCATGATTTCGTAATCATGCATCTGTGTTTCAAACAACTTCTCTGAATTTTTCTTTGCGGATAGATCGAGTCGTACTGCACCGAACCAAAACACAGCGAACAAGCCGATGGAGGCATAAAGCATGCGCTCATAGCGTTGTGAATCGGCGATGTCGAAAATCCACTGTTCGGTGAGAACCATTACGAGCATAATGGTTGAAGCAATGGCCATGATGTCAACAAAAAATTCAGTTGTGTCACGGCTATCTCTACGCTTGGGAGTGGGTAGTTCAGGTGCGACATCAAAGGTTGCGGCTCGCTTTGGCATGAGTGTTCTATCTCACCGTACACTATAACGGTTTTCAGTATTCAACGGGAACCGGGTCTAGAATGCGCCAAAGGTACCACGCGGCCGCTGTTCGATAGGGGCGCCAACGTTCAGCGATGGCCGCCACGTCCTCCTTGGTTTCCGCCTCTGGGACGAGACGTTGCGTTCCACGAATCAACCCGATATCGCCCAAACTGAACACGTCGGGTCGCAAAAAATGGAACATCAGGAGCATTTCTGCCGTCCACGGCCCGATGCCTCGAAACGAAACAAGGTGCCGTTGGATGTCGCTGTCCTGCATCTCGTCCCACGGTTGGTTGAGCAGGGAGTCGGCGTTTTCTGCCAAACCGTAGATGTAACTCGCTTTGGGGCGGGTCACGCCGCAGGCTGCGATGCTTGGCTGATCGGTGGCCAAAACAGCTGCCGGCGTCACTTCGCCGAGGTGTTCACACAACCTTCCCCAAATTGCATCCGCCGCGAGCACAGAAATCTGTTGACCGACGATGGACCTCACCAGTGTCTGAAACAGGTCGCCTCGACTTGAGATGCCGTAGGGTCCGTGTTCCCTGACCACCGGCCCGAGCAAGGCATCGTTGAGCAGGTAGGCGTGAGCCTCGTCCCACCAGGAAGGGGTCGTGGCTGCCATGCGTGAAACTGCAGAGGTGAGGTTTTGAACCCGTGCATGAAGCCGTGTGCATGCGCGATGAACTCTTGGACGTGCTTCGACTCAAGGATGTTACTCGACAAGGATGGGTGAATGCAGGCGTTCCATCTCCTGAGTCGGTGGCTGCTCACTCGTGGGGAATGGCGATCTTGGCCCTGCGTTTATGCCCTCCAGAATTGGATTTGAACAAAGTGCTGGCCTTGTGTTTGGTCCACGACCTCCCCGAAGTTCTCGTGGGTGATTTGACGCCACAAGATGACCGTTCCACCAAAGCACAAGATGAACGTGCAGCCATGAGCAAACTTGCACCACAGTGGTTGGATTTGTTTGAGGAGTATGAGGCCAACACCACCCCTGAAGCCGTGTTCGCACGTCGCCTCGACAAGTTGGACATGGCCTTGCAAGCCGGACTGTATGCCGAACGGACCGGATTGAATCTTGACATGTTCGTCGAGAGTGCCAGAAAAACGCTGGGTGACGACCCGTTGTTGGGCTGAGTGAATCTCCGACAAGAACAAAAAGCGGAACCTCTCCGAGGCGATTACACAGCCCGATAGTGTAGGGGTCCATCATGGCGGGTTTTGGTCCCGCCGACCTCGGTTCGAATCCGAGTCGGGCTACTTTTTTCATCCAACTGCTTGACAAGGCTCTTGAAGCATCGCTTGCTCGTTAAGACCAGTGAGAACATGATTCAGAGCATTGGTGTCATTGGCGCAGGACAAATGGGTAACGGCATCGCACAGGTGGCTGCCTGTGCGGGCTATGATGTTGTCATGATTGACATCAAGGACGAGTACGTCGAGAAAGGTCTGGCCACCATTCAGTTCTCGCTTGGTAAACTGGTCAGCAAAGAGCGCATGACGCAAGACGACGCTGACGCCGCCCTCGCCCGCATTACGACGGGAACCGACCGTTCCATGTGCGCTGATTGCGACCTCGTGGTGGAAGCCGTGCCAGAAATTCTCTCGCTCAAGCAGGAGATTTTTACCGAACTCGACAGCCTCTGCAAGCCAGAGACCATCCTTGCATCGAACACCTCCTCCATCTCCATCACCACCATCGCTGCCTCCACGCAGCGACCCGAGAAGGTCATCGGCATGCATTTCATGAACCCGGTCCCCATCATGAAACTCGTTGAAATCATCAACGGTGCCGAGACCAGCGAAGCCACGAACACCGCCGTGGTTGATGCAGCCGAAACGATGGGCAAGACCGCCCTTTCGTGCAACGATGCACCCGGCTTTGTCTCAAACCGCATTCTTTGCCCGATGATCAACGAAGCCATTCTCACCCTTCAGGAAGGCGTGGCCGAACCCGAAGCCATCGACGGCATCATGAAACTCGGCATGAACCATCCCATCGGGCCGCTGGCGCTGTCTGATTTGATCGGCAACGACACCGTTTTGCACATCATGAACGTCCTTTACGAAGGCTTTGGCACGGAGAAGTACGCTCCGGCACCGTTGCTGGTTCAGATGGTCGAAGAAGGGAAACTGGGCCGAAAATCCGGTGAAGGATTCTACACCTACTGAGGGTCCACCATGGCCGAACTCAACGGGCAGACCTACCTGGTTACCGGAGCATCACAGGGCATCGGACGGTCCATCGCACTCACACTGGCCGGAACGTCGGCGAGGGTTCTCTTGCTCTCACGTCCAAGCGAGGCCCTGTTGGCAACAACCGCTGAAGTTCAAGCCCTGAGTCCCGATTCCGCCGGCATTGAATGCGACTTGGCGAACCCGTCGTCCATTGATGAAGCAGTCATCCTCATCAAACAACACACCAACCACCTTGATGGTCTGGTGCACAACGCAGGGGATATCGAACCCATCAAACCCATCTTCGCCGCCGATCAAGGCGACTGGAACCGTTCCATCATGGTGAACCTGATGGGCGTTCAGCAGTTGACAGCCGGGCTCTCTCCGCTCTTTCAAGGAGGACATCGGGTGCGGGTCACCACCATTTCAAGCGGGGCTGCGCTTCGCCCGTTGGTCTCCTGGTCGGCTTACTGTACGGCCAAAGCTGGGTTGGACATGTGGACTCGCTGCTTGGCGGCTGAGGGGGCGAGCATGAATCTCAGTGCGGTTTCGGTTGCACCGGGCATCGTTGATACGGCCATGCAAGCAACAATTCGTTCTGCCTCCGACGAGGATTTTCCGCTTCGAGAAAACTTCGTTGGCTATCATGAAGACGGCCAACTTTCGTCGCCCGATGAGGTCGCCAAGAAACTCCTCCCACTCATCAGTGAACAGACGATGAATGAATCAGGCCAACGCTTTGACGTCCGCGATTTGTGAAATTTGAACCGCAGTCGCCCGAAGGGTCATAAGCCAACACCAGGACAGAAGCATGAGGGAGAACCATGCCGGGTACCGACCGTGTTGAAATTCGAACGTTGAAAGTGGGCCGTTTTTGCGTTGTTGAGGACGAAGCATACAAAATTTTGAGCATCTCAAAATCCAAGCCAGGAAAGCACGGTTCAGCCAAGGCCCGGTTGGAACTGGTGAACATCTTCAGTGACAAGAAAATCTCCCATGTTGGAACCGTAACCGACACCATCAACGTGCCCATGATCGAAAAGGGCACCGCCATGGTGACGCACATCGAAGGCAACGAAGTCCACGCCATGAACATGCGTGACCACTCGATGATGATCTTGCCCATGGAAGCCGAGATGAACATCGAAGCCGGCAAAGAAATCATGTGGATGGAAGCCCTTGGTCGATACAAGATCATTCGCGACCACTGACGGCATCGTCCTTCCTCAGGCCAATTAGCGCTGACAGGTTTTCTTGACGGGTATGGTTTCATAAACTGAACTTTGCTTGGTCGGCCATGGAAACAGCAGATGCGTCCGAGACCAAAGACCAGCGTGTTCGTGGCTATTGCGCCTACGACTGGGGAAAAAGTGCCTTTGAGACCTCGGTAACCACCGCTATTTTTCCCGCTTGGTTTGCTTACCTGTTTGCCGAAGCCAACGGCATTTCCACCAAATTGCTCGGGAGCGAATGGACTGCCGACGCCATGTATTCCGCCGCCGTGATGATCGGCGCTTTGGCCGTGGCCATCTGTGCACCTTCGCTGGGAGTCATCGCCGACCGAAGAATGATCAAACTCTGGTGGTTGCGAATCCTCACGTTGGTCGGTTCAGTGTCCTGTGTCCTCCTCGCCCTTTCACCTTACTTGGGGGTCTCAGCCGGATGGATATGGGCGCTCATCATGTTCATGCTCGCGAACGTCGGGTTAAACGGCGCTGGCGTGTTCTACAATGCGCTCCTGCCGCACATGGGCGATGAATCCGAAATGGACGCCATCTCCAACAAGGCCTTCGCTGCGGGCTACCTCGGTGGCGGCCTTCTTCTCGTGGTCCACCTCGCCATGGTCATGACGCTGGAAGGCTCTTGGGTCATTCCTTTCGCCATGGCCTCCTCGGGTATCTGGTGGCTCGGCTTTGCCCAAATGACCTTCCGCATGGTCCCCGAACCGCACATTGAGAACGAGATGGAGCCCATGGGCGTGATTGACTCGACCAAGATGGCGCTTGGTGAGGTTAAGGCCACCTTGACCGACATCAAGAGTTTCCGCACGCTCTTCTTCTACATGCTCGCTTACTTCTGTTTCATCGACGGTATCAACTCGGTAACCGCCCTTGCCGGTGTGTTTGGTATCGTGGTGTTGGGCTTGACCACGACAGGGCTGATTCTCACCATTCTGATTATTCAGTTCGTCGCAGCTCCTGCGGCCATTGGGTTCACCAAACTGGCTGAAAAGTGGGGCACGAAAGGTGCGCTCCAGTTCTCCTTGGTTTGCTGGTGTTTCGTCATTGTCGGTGCCCTTTCCTTTGCCCCGCTTGAACTCGAAAACCACGATGAATACGATATCCAGTACACCTGGAACGAGGGCACCGGCATGTACGACGCTGTGGCTCGAGAAGGCGTCAACCCCATTGCCGCCATGCCTGGTGACGATGAGCAAGTGTGGGCGTTGGATCATCAAGACATCCTCCCGGTTCAACAAAACACGGACGTCAAACGCGACTATGCCGTTGAATGGGCCTTTGACAGCGATGGCAATGCGGTGAACGTGAACGTCACCTTGACGGCAGAGGCCTTGGCGGCGCTTGAGGCGACCATGGACAAATCTCGGTTCTCCTACAGCATCGAAGGCGGCGAATTTGGCAACACAACTGGTCTCGGCGTGAACCACCCCACCTCGCTTGGTGACGGAAAGTTGGACTTTATCCCCGAGACCGCCCGTTCGTTGGTCTGGGCGCCGCTCGGCATGTCGGTCTTCTTCCAGTTCCTCTTGCTTGGTGTCTTTGGCGGCGCTCTTCTCGGTGGTTCCCAAGGACTTGCACGCTCGATGTTCGGTCAAATGGTTCCCGAGACCCGTTCGGCTGAATTCTTCGGCTTCTTCGGTTTCTTTGGAAAGGTCGCTGCGCTCCTCGGTCCACTGATCTACTCGGTCATGACGGTGTGGTTTGATTCCCGCGTGGGTATCTTCGCCATCTCCCTGCTCATCGTTGCGGGTGCCATCATGCTGCGCAAGGTTGACGTCGAGGATGGCATCGCTGTTGCCAAGGCGGAAGATGCGAAGAACCGAGGGCTTTCGGTTGCTCAGGAATGAACCACCACGATGAGATATTCATCGCAACGGTCATGAAGTGCCTTCACAACCCACCAAGCAGACGCTGAGGCGTCGCGGGTGGTTGATGTGGCGAGCAGCAAGGATTCAACTGAAAAAACGGTGACCAAGTCGGCGTACCGACAGCCGGTCACCCCGGAGGGACTGAAGGCCATTGAGGCGGGCACCTTGACCTGGCTCGACGACGAGATGTACAACAACCTCAACACCGGTGTGCTTGAGCAATATCTGGAGGAAAAGAACCTCCAGGAATCGTTTGAAGTCTCCCACTGGAACACGCCCAAGGTCCTCATTGGCATCGGGATTGGTGCGGTGTTTTCCGGGGTCACAGCCTACATCGGTCTCAAGCTCGGTCTTGCCATCTCCGCAGCGTGGTACATCGCCTACTTGCTCGGTATGGCCCTCAAGTGGTCGCCCTCCGAGGTGAACATTGCGACCTCCGCCACCACCGGTGCGACCCACGCATCGACCGGTTTCATTTTCACCTTCCCCGCCATTTTCCTGCTGGCAAGTCAGCCAGCCTATGCGCTCGCAGACGGGCCGTTGGTCACCTTGGAGGACGGTGAAGCGTTCACATTGGCGTTCATCGGCATTGTTGCCTCGATGTTCGCCGGCTTCCTGGGCGTGATGTACTTCATCATTTTCAGACGTGTTTGGTTGGTTGAGGACCCCTTGCCGTTGCCCGGATTCGAGGCCACGTTGAAGATGTTGGACATCTCTTCCGATGTGAGTACAGGTGCTGTTGAGCACGCCCGTGATTCACTCAAGACCATTGGGGTATGGACCGGACTGACCATGATCGGTTTGTTCCTCGTTGAATACCCGCTAATCTGGGCAAACGACCGCAAAATCGCCTTGTTTGATTGGATTGCAGAAACGGTTCATTACGGCGATATTGGTCTTGCGAGTTTTTACTCACATGGGAAAATCCACCAGCCCTCTGGAACCGTGGACGGCATTTCCCTCAAGCAAACGCACTGGTCGGAAGAGACGGCATGGAACCCGTTTGCCTACACCTACGTCGGCGTGGCCTTGACGCCGTCGATGTTTGCCATTGGTTGGTTCATGAAGGCACGCGTGGCGTTCTTGGTCAACCTCGGAACCATCGTTGGATGGTTCTTCCTCGTCCCGCTCGCCGTGTTCCTCAACGTCCCCATTTACGATGCAACGCAACAGGCCAACATTCCCATTCAGGACTACGCCAGCGGGGGCTCTGCACCGTTGCAAATGATCGCCTTTGCCAAAACCGTACGAACCATTGCCATCGGTGCCATCGTCGGCGGTGGCATGTTTGGTTTGGCCAAGATGTGGCGTACCTTTGCCAACATCTTCTCCGACATTGGCTCCGCCTTCAAGGGCGATGGAAGTCAGGAATACATGGAGGGCAAGGGCTGGTATGAGTGGCCTCTCAAGCACATTCCTATCTTCATGGGTGTGACCTTCTTCGCCATGATCATCATCTTCTCCATCGGTGGCTTCTCTCCGCTCGCCGCTTTGGTCTTCGCCCTCGTGCTCATTCTCACGACCTTCATGCTCGGTGCCATCGCTGTACGTGTGATGGGCGAAACCGGTATTGAGCCCGTTTCAGGAACATCATTCATCGTTTTGCTCATGCTGTTGGGTGTGTTCTTGAACGCCCAAGAACTCCTCGACCTGAACACGCAGGACGCTGTTCTGTTGGGGTTGGTCGGCACCACGGTCTTTGGTTCGGCCATCTCGATGTCGGGGACCGTGATTGGGGATTACAAGAACAGCTTGTACATTGGAAACCGACCGTACCACATCTCCAAGGGCAACATCATGGGTGTTGTTCCTGGCGCCATCATCGGTGCCGGTGTTGCCATTTTCCTGTCCATTCAACTGGCCGAAGGTCGCATTCAACTCATTGCGCCCCAAGCCAACGCCTTTGCCACCTTCTCCGTCATCTTCGCTGAAGGTCAAGGCGACTTGGTGCTCCTCGCTCTCGGCTTCCTCCTCGGCATGTTTGTCGAATGGGCCACCGGCATGGGCACGTCCTTTGGTTTGGGCATGTACCTCGATGTCCCCCACACCTTGCCGATGCTCATCGGTGGTGTGGCTCGTGACCGCTGGGAGGACAAGAAACTCCAGCCCCGCATTGATGCCCTCAAGGAGAAGGAAGGCACAACGGTGGCCGAGAAACAGCGAGCTCTCATCCTGCTTAGCACCTTCATGGTCGCTGCTGGTTTGCTCACCGGTGAAGCCTTCTTTGGTACGGAATCGAGCATCCTCTCCTTCGTTGATTCGCTGTGGTACGACGATGATGGGTTGCCTGCCACGATCATGGGCGTTGAAGACTTCCCCAACTCCAGTGCTTGGTATGGCATCCGTATGGCCAGCCTGATTCTCATCAACGTCGTGGTGGGTGCAGCCATTTACTACCTGTTCAAGCGTGCTGGCGTCATCGGTGGCGAATCAAAGACGACCAAGGCTTGAGCGTGAACCGAATGTCCACCATCCCCACGCCTCGCTGGGTTTGGGGATTGCTTGCAGCAGCGGTCATCGGCGTTTCCAGCGCTGGGGCGTTGTTTCAGCACGTCGATGTTATCCCGCCGTTGCTGCGTGCATCGTGGCGCCTTCAATTGACCTCTTTGGTACTCCTCCCGCTGTTCCTGTATCAGTGGCGTTCCATCGAATCGGAGGTCAGGGACCAGTTCTTCTCGAGGCGCACATGGGCTCTGCTGCTGGGCAGTGGTGTGGCCTTGGCTGCTCATTTCGGAACCTGGGTCGCCAGTCTTGACGAGACCACGCTCACCCACTCTCTGCTGTTCGTCACCGCCCATCCGCTGGTCATCGTTGTTGGCATGGCCCTTCTTGCCCCCCTGTATGAACACGTTCGCTCGCCGCGTCGAAAGGAAACCTTGGGTGCGCTCGTTTGTTTCTTGGGGGCAGGCATCACCCTGTTGGACGCAGGTTCCACGCAGGGCGATCAAACCGTCACGGTTCTCGGCGATGCCTTGGCTTTCAGTGGTGCAGTGTTTGTGGTTGGCTACATCGTTGTGGGCCGCATCCTGCGAACGTGGATGCCCATCTTCCTCTACGCCTTCCCCGTGACCCTGGTCGCCTCGTTGCTGTTGCTGCCCGCATCGTGGATGATGGAGGACGGTTATGCCGAATTCGGCGCTTTCGGTTGGGCCACGTCAAGTTTGTTTGGCTGGTTTTTGCTGCTGGCGTTGGTCGCAGGGCTGCTTGGCCACACCGGTCTGAACACCTGTTTGCGCTACATCTCCCCGCTTGTGGTCTCGGTCTCCGTCACCCTCGAGCCGGTGCTGGGCTCCATCATCGGCTGGTTGTTCTTTGGTTCGGGCGTACCCGGGCAGTGGACATGGTTGGGCGGAGCGGTTTTGATGGCCGGTCTCATCACGGTCGTGGTGGCGTCCGAACAGGAAAGCAAGAACAAAGCGAACAATCAAAACGAGATGGCTTGACCACGGAGTGAGGAACATGACGTCGCAACGCGGGTGGCTCTTGCTAACCAATGACGACGGCATTGAAGCTGAGGGTTTCCAGCGCTTGGTCATAGCGTTGCACCAAGCAGGCTATCCTGTGGTGGTCTTGGCGCCTTCCTCCAACCATTCAGCGACCGGCATGCGCATCAATCTGATGACGCCGATGCACTTTCGCTCACGGCAGGATTTGGTCGCCCAGTGGGGCCTCAACGAACACCAATGCCCGATTCATTTGTTTGAATTGGACGGAACACCCTGCGACACGATGATCGTCGCACTTGATGGAGGACTCAACCGATTGGTTCCAGGCGTGCATCCACAACTGGTGGTTTCGGGTGTGAATCTGGGCCCCAACCTGTCCCAAGATGCGTACCACAGCGGCACCATGGGCGCTGCACGAGAGGCAGGGCTCTACGGCGTACCTGCCCTCGCTGCATCCTTCACCTCGTTTGACGCCGAGGGCATGGACCACGCCGTTGCTGCCACGCTTGAGGCGGTTGAGCGAGCAACGGCCGTTCTCCCCGTGAAGGCTGCGAACCTCGGTCGTCCACGCGGCCAAATGGATACGGGCTACTTCACCTCATGGCCAACCCCGAACAACGATGACCGCTGGCTCGAAGACCCGCAAGAGGCACTTCTGCGAGCCTTTTCGAACGGTGACGTCATGTTGAACGTCAACACACCACCCAACTGGGACGGTTCGTGGCAAACCACCAGATTGGGCATTCGCTGGTACCGCAACGCCGTTCAGTTCACTGAAGAAGGCGACGGCGAGACGGCGACCTTTACCATTGGTGGTGCATCTGTTGACCATTCACCCATCGAATTGGGTGACTGTGATGCCGTTGAAGCGGGGTCATCCAGCCTCTCGTGCTTGGCGGTGTGGCCTCAAAGTCATCCCTTTGCGCTTGACGAAGATCTTCTGGCACACGGCCTCGAGGACACCGTTGACGGTTGGCCACGCTGGCTCATTCAAGATTGAGCTTGACGCCTTCATCGAGCAGGAAATGCACGATGCCGATGGCCATGTGGCCTTGCAACCACCCTTCTCCAAGGGACCTGGTAAGAACGCGTTCGTCCTCAATCGGGCCAAGCGGTTGGTCGTCGCTCAACACGAAGCAAAGGGGCTGCTCGTTTGGCGAACTGGTTTGCGGTAGCGTCGCAGAAGGCTCCCAGAGGCGAGGGGCATGAGCGTCCAACATGACCACAACGCCTTCTTTCCATTCTCGTAACGTTTGTTCCAACCCTCCTCCGCTGTGGCTGAGGCCCACGGTGACCTCCTCCCATCGCCCGATGGGTGGAAGTGGAAGGGCGATGACTTTTCCAATGGTTCCGGCTATAGAACGCTCTTCTGCATGCAATCCTTTGAGGGTTGAACCGTCAAAACGGATTCGTCGAGCAGGCCCGGGCCCACCCATCAGGTGCACGATGACTTCGGTGTCGTTGCGAAGCCCGTGGCTCGTGAGCAGGGATGCCATGATGGCTCGAACGAGGACGTCCATACGCCCCGCTCCGCCGGCCAAGTCGTTGAGGGGAAGTTTGCCTTTGGACATGGCTCGATGGCCCATCACGGCGAACCGGCGCACGTTCATGCCTCCAAGCCACGCTCGATGAGCGTGCGAACGGCTTCGTTGAGATCGGCGGCTGTCTCGAGGACGAAGTGGGCACCTTGCTGGTCGACCAGATATCCGCGAGGTTTTCCAGCTTGTCCCAAATCTTCGAGTCGGTTGGCGACCACAGCGGTCATGCCTGCTCGTTGGACTTGGGCGACCGCCCTGTGGATGAGGTCGGTTTGTTTGATGCCCGATTCCAACTTGAAGCCGATGCGCACCGCCTGCGAGCACGCGTCTTTGAGTTCCATGATGTGTTTCGGGCTCTCGACCAACGGGACGCTCAGCGGGCCTTGTTGGCTGGCCAATTTGCCTTCTGCGGGGTTATCGACCACGTAGTCAAGAACGGCGGCTGCGTGGACCCAAGCATCGATGGAATCGTTGGCCAGTGCCTTGCATTCTTTGAGCATCAAGGCTGGGTCGGGACAAGAGAGCACCAGCGGCAACCAAGCGGGTGCAGGCACGGTGGTGACGCCGGCCACACAAGTCACATCGTGGCCGTGTTTGTGCAGTTCTGCTGCCAGTTCCCAGCCGGTTTGACCCGAACTTGTGTTCTGCACGTGGCGAACATCGTCGATGGGTGAACGCGTGGCACCAAGGGTGATGACCACCGATTTTCTGCCCGGTCGCACAGCGTTCACACGATGCGCACATTCTGCAACGATGGCTTCGACATCGGGCGATTTGCGTTTCCCTTCCTCCTGTGGACCCCACATCACATGCACGCCTTGCTTGCGCAGTTCCTCAACGAGGTCGGTGGTCACGGGGTCGTCGGCCAAATCGTCGTGCATGCTGGGCACAAAGACGGTCGGCGTTGCTCTCGTGCGAGCAACAGAGAGCGCCATCATGAGTGGCCCGTGCTGCAAACCATGGACATGGCTGGCCATAACGTCCCGTGTTGCGGGTGCAACCAGGACACCGTCAGCGAGGTTCAGGGCGGTCAAATCGCCGTCCCAATCGGTGATGACCTCGGACTGACAAGCCCAGCGAACGGCCAACGGGGTGATGATGCGTTGGGCGGAGGGTGTCATGATCACGGTCAATTCGGCCCCTTCACGTCGCAAGGCCCGTGCGAGGCGAACCGTTTCGACCGCCGCGATGCCGCCGGTGACGCCGAGGACAATACGGCGGTTTTGGAGTGAAGTTCCCTTCACTTCGACGTCGGTGTCCCGCATCGCCATGGTCGGGCGAAGTAACGGCCCGTCAAGACACCTTCGCTTTTCCCTTCCTCGCCCATCAAATGGTTCAAATGCACCCTGCAGCACGACGCCGTGTGGCTCAAGAACGTGCAGACGAGATGGTGCTGGCGGGTTCAGCACCGTCCGCTTCGTATGCCGGCGACCCCATCGCCCACGTTCACCGAGGTACGAGTTTCATCGTCCTTGTGGACAGCGCCATTGTGATTTATCTGCTCTACACCGCCCTCTGGGCTGTTGGGCTGTTGGACCAAAACATCGTTCGAGCCTCGTTTTTGGGTGGTTCAGTGTTCGCTGGTTTAACGGTCTATTCAGGGTATCGAAATCGACGTTCTTGGGCGTATTGGCCGGCTGTGTTCATCTTGTTTACCGCTAGCGTGCTGTTTGCTCTGCTTGCATTCCTGAACCTCCTGCAGGCCCTTTATTCCGGTGTGCTCATGGGGCTGTTGCTCTCGTTCTTGATGGGTTGGGCGGCGCTGGGTTCGGGGCGGCGGGCGGTGTTCCATTGGCACCCCGCTTATCGTGCAGGTTACGCCAACAGCAACCCCTTGACGTCGTTCAAACTTGAGGACGGGGAAATGCTGGCGGCGTGCCCGTCGTGTTTGGCGGTCTTGGCCATTCGACCCACGATGCTGGGGAGGTCCGACCGATGCCCGCACTGCGGGAACGGATTGGTGAGTCAAGACTTGCTTCGCAAGCACAGCGATGAAGAAGCCTGAGCAAATTCTGCTTGCTTGAGGCAGAAGGAGGCTTCTTGAAGGGAAGCGTTCACGCATGACCATCGGAGGCTTGCCCATGTCGTCCATCCAAGAACGTCTTCAGCAATTGCTGGATGGTGAATTGGATCCCGCCGAAATCGCCGACGACCCGACCCTTGTCAGTCTCGCAGACCGGTTGTACGGCATCAAAATCGCAGCGGTTCAGCCGGTGAAACCACGCGACGCCTTCAGCGCCTTGGGTGGTTCCTCGCCTGTCACGGAAGTGGCTCCCCCAACCAACCTCTTGGTCGAGGTCATCGAGCCCGTTGGTGGCGTGGGGCCAAACGTACCGTTGCCCGCTGTTCCAGAGGTGTCTTTGGAAATGCCACCCGTTCCTTCAGCCAAGGCCAGCCCCCTTCGGTGGGTGTTTGGTGGTGGTCTTCTGTTTGTCACCCTCAACGTCTTCGGAGTGTTTTCTTCGCTGTTTGAAGGTGTTTGCGAAACCGGTATTGGAAGCTGCCGTGGGCCGGAACAAACCCGCATCAACCTCATGGATTTCTACAAAATTGGCGAATCCGACGGTTGGTCCTATTCGGTGTTGTCCGAAAGCATGAGCGGTGTGGGCGGCGTGGCAGGTGGAATCGGTATTCCCGACCTCGTGGCCTTCGTTGTCTGTTTGCTTGGATTGCTGAAGTTCATGAAGCGAAGGTGATGCTGTGTCACCCGACGGATGGCTTTCGGAGGCAATCGCCTACGTCGGCATGATGAGCATCCTGCTTGCTTTTTTGCTGGAGACACGGGATGTGCTTCACAGCAAGCAACCACTTTACCTCTTCATGATGGCGTTTGGGTCCGGCTTGCTGGGTATTCGTGCGTTTTTGATCTCTGAATGGGCCTTTTTGGTGCTCGAAGTCGTGTGGTGCGCCGCAGCTGTGGTTGCACTCCTCACCCTCAACAAGTACGCCGGACAAGGTCAAGACGAAGCGTCATCTTGATGAAACCGTAGTCAGCCCACCAACCATGGGCCACGAGAAGGCAAAGCGAGGCATCCCCTCGAAAAGCGAGAACTTCAACGAGTGGTACCCGTTCATTGTTGAAGCCGCCGAACTGGTGGACAAGCGATACCCCATCAAAGGCATGGATGTCTGGCGGCCGTACGGTTGGAAGACGATGAAACTCATCGATGCCCTCACCCACGCAGAGATGGAACGCACCAACCACGAGGAAGTAAATTTCCCCTTACTTATTCCAGAGAACCTGCTTGAGAAGGAAAACGCCTTGGTGGCCAGGCTCAAGCGAGCACGCGAAGAGGGTGTTGACCCCGACGACCTTCGAGACGAGGACGAAGAAGGTGGCTTCAAGAAAGAAGTGTATTGGGTCAAGCACGCTGGTGAAAACGACCTCGACATCCCCATGTTCCTTCGTCCAACCTCTGAAACAGCGATGTACACCATGTTCCCGCTGTGGATTCGTTCCCACAAGGACCTCCCGTTGAAGATTTACCAGATGGTGAACACCTTCCGCTACGAGACAAAACAAACGCGCTCCTTCATCCGAGTTCGGGAAATTCACTTCTTTGAAGCCCACACGGCCCACGCAGACGAAGAGGATGCAAGCCGACAGATCGCCGAAGACTTGGATATTGTCGACCGTCTGATGCACGACCTCTGCTTGCCCATCATCAAGGCCAAGCGCCCGGTGTGGGACACCTTCCCCGGAGCATGGTACACCATCGGCATTGACGCCGTGATGCCCAACGGCCGTACGCTCCAAGTGGCTTCCTGCCACCATTACCGTGACCAGTGGGCCAAGGCTTTCGACGTGACCTACGAGGATTTGGACGCCAAGCAGGCTTACTGCCACCAAACCACCTACGGTATGTCCGAGCGCCTCCTCGGCGCTGTCGTGGGCATGCACGGCGACGAGAACGGCCTCATTATGCCGCCCAAGATTGCCCCGTTCCAGGTGGTCATTTGCCCCATGATTCGCAAGAACCTCGAAGTGGACACCATCGCTGTGGCCAACGATGTGGCCGACCAACTCCGTGCTCGCGGGCTACGGGTGAAGGTGGACGACCGAGACTTGCATCCAGGACAGAAGTACTACGACTGGGAGATCAAGGGCGTCCCTCTTCGCCTTGACATCGGCCCACGAGACATCGAACAGGGCACCGCCTTCGCTGCTCGGCGAACCGGTGGAAAAGAGCCGTTGGCGATGGACAACATCGTGGATGAGTGCTACCGCGTCCTCGACGAAGTCAGCGAGGAGCTGCGACGCCGTTCCTCAGCGCACATGGGGGATGTGGTTCAACCTCTCCCCGCCTTTTCAGAAGTTGATGGTCGCTGGACCATGGACGGCGAGGTCAAGGACGGCCACATCTACGAGTTGGCCTTCAACGGTTCAGACGCGCATGCTGAGGCTATAGAACGTACAACAGGACTCTCCTTCCTTGGCGATGCAACCGAGCCTTACGATGAAGAACGGCCCTGTCACATGACCGGGGAGCCAACCACACGACGAGTTCTGCTGGCCAAATCGTATTGATCAATCAGCCATGTGTGCTATGCCGCAGTGCATGCAGTGCTTGCCCTGGGTGGGCGTGAGTTCAGAACAACTGTTGCATGGAAGGTAGGCGTGCAATTCGAGCACGGCCTTTTGCTTGACCATGATCCAAGCAACCCACGCATAGGCCAGGGTCAAGACGATGAAAAGACCGACAACGGCTCCCTTTCCAAGATTGAGATACTGTACGCCCAAAGCGAAGGCCAGAAACACACAGGCGGTGAAGACGTAGACGGGCCATTCAAGACGCATGGGAACAGGTGTCGGTGGACGCTCGGATATTGAGACCTTGCGTCAAGAAGTTGTCTCTCCCATCTTCATGGGTAGGGTTGTACACACCTTCGTACACGAGGGCTCCCCACGTGAACAGAATGACTCAGGGCGCAGATCACATGCCAAAGGAGGACGGGTCAATGTCCATGTCGCCGTCCTTCATCATCTTCCGCATCTGCTTGTTCAGCTTGCGGT
>JBMZJQ010000042.1:0-16560 GCA_049617635.1 Candidatus Poseidonia sp. | reverse complement strand
CCGTGACACGGAGGCTCATTCCCACGAGCGGGGAACGGGCCAGTTGGGGTCCTCGAGGGATGGCCCATTGTGTCTGGCTACTCACCTTTGAGCACCCCTCCGACTGACCTCCTGTATATATGCGGTTCGGTACACGCCGCGGAAGGTTTGCGTGTGACGCCATGGCCATAGAGAGTCTTCAAACCTTTCTCAACCATGGCGTCTGTTTAGTTCAAGTTCTCTACTCAACCCCCACATCATCCTTTTGAACCCTAGACTGAAGGTTGGTGTGATGGCTCAGGTGGTCCACGCGTATCTCAAGGAAGGCGTGGAGGCTCGAGCCTATCAGTTGCGTTCGCTTGAACGCATTTTGTCCTATTCAACCCTCATGGTTATGCCGACCGGGTTTGGAAAAACAGCGGTTGAATGGATGGCCATGGCGGAATTCCTTCGGGTGGGAGCGAAGAAAATCGTGCTCCTCGCCCCCACCACCGGTCTGGTCGACCAACAATGCACCATGGCCAAAGAACGGTTGAACGTCGAACCTGAACAGGTGGTGAGTTACACCGGCGATACACCGCCCGATAAACGGAAGGCCCTCTGGGACGACGGAACCGTCATCATGGCCACGCCTCAAGTGATTCGAAACGATGCGATGAACGGAACGATTGACCTGTCGGTTGTTGACCTGTTGATCATGGACGAAGCCCATCATGCAACAGGAAACCACGCTTACGCTCAGGTGGGTTCCCTTTTCCACCGAGCGAACCCCAACGGCCGGATACTGGGTGCAACAGCCAGCCCTGGTTCAAATCGCCATCAAATCAACGAGGTCAAAACCAACTTGAACACACAGAATTTGGACCTTTCAAAACGAGAGGACCCCCTGCTTCAGGCCTATGATGTGGACATGAACATCCACCTTCATCGACTGGACCTACCCGAAACTCTTGCCACGTTGCTCGCACCCATTCAAGCGCACTTCAACGAAGAAGTCGCGCACCTCCAACGGCAGGGTTTCCTCGCCCCCAAGGAGTACATCGGAACGGCCGATATTGAACGGGCTCAACTCAGTGCCAGCAGGGCCATTCAGCAACGTGATGTTCGAGGGTATGATGCCGCTCGCCGCGTGGCAGACCTACGCCGCCTTCACATCTTGATGAACCTGCTTCAAACCCAAGGGACGGGTGTTGCCAAAGCCTTCCTCGACCGAGCAGAAGAAGAAGGGCGCAGCGGTCGGAAGACCAACCGAATGTTGGCGTTGCCCGTCGTGCACCAACTCCGGTTGGGACTCAACGAAATCGAGGAATTGCATCCCAAAGGTGCGTTGGTTGAAAGGCTGGTTTGCGAGGAATTGAAACAAAAACCCGAAGGAAAGGTCCTCATCTTTACCGAATACAGGGATTCTGTGCACCGCCTCGTTGAGGTCTTGAGCGCCTACGAAGGATGCCGTCCAGATCTGTTCATCGGCCAGTCTTCCCGGGGAGCACAAAAAGGCATGACCCAAAAAGAGCAACTGGCTCAACTTGACCGTTTTCGAGCCGGAGACATCAACACCTTGGTCGCCACCTCGGTGGGGGAAGAAGGGTTGGATGTGCCATCCGCCGACTTGGTGGTGCTGTACGAACCTGTTCCAAGCGCTGTTCGAGCGATTCAGCGACGCGGGCGGACTGCACGCCAGCGCGCAGGCTCCGTTCACATGCTGGTGACCAACAACACAAGGGACGCCTACGTTCAACGGGCCTCTGAACGGCAAGAAGAGAACATGCATCGCCTTTTGGCGAACATGGTTCGTCAGAAGAACTTCTTCCAAGACATGGAGGTCAACCCCGATGCGCTGGATGCTTTTTCCGTCGTTGTCGAGGGTGAAAAGAAACCGGCAAAGGCGTACCTCGAGGAAGAGAAAACGCGCCTTGGCCAACTTCACCAACCTGAACAGGAGGCCGTCCAACCTGTTCGCAGTCCACAGCGACGCTCCGACACCCTCGCGAGACCGTTAACTGCAGAGCAACGCCGACCCCAACATCAGACGGGGTTGTTCAACGATGCCTGGCAAACACAAAGCGAAAGCATCCCCACCGTAACGGTGGAAGAAACCAACATCGTTCTCAATGCTGCCGAAGCGGAGATTGCATCGATCAATACCGCTGAAGGCTGGTCCGGAATCGTTCATATCGATCACCGAGAAAGCCGGTCAACCCTCCCCGCACTCCTGAACAGCCTCGGCTTCCAAACGACGTTCACTCAACTGCCACTTGGCGACATTCGCCTTTCCGAGCGG
Organism: Candidatus Poseidonia sp.; assembly: GCA_049617635.1. Lineage (GTDB taxonomy): Archaea > Thermoplasmatota > Poseidoniia > Poseidoniales > Poseidoniaceae > Poseidonia. The sequence goes on along the minus strand of JBMZJQ010000042.1, from coordinate 14,300 downwards.
GTGCTCATTGAGCGGAAAACGGCCAGGGACCTGCTTGCCTCGATCAAAAACGGACGGCTGATCAGTCAGTGCATGGGCCTCAAGGTCAGTGCTCAGCGACCGTTGTTGCTGGTCGAAACGGGTGGCGAGGGGGCCTACGGTTTGCATCCCAATGCCGTGCTGGGCGCCATGGCGTTCATCACGCTCGACTTGGGTCTGCCCGTGATGATGGTCAAAGATGCGACGGAAGCGGCTCACTTCTTGGCGGTCGCAGCACGCCGCGAACACGATGCGTTGGAGCGCTTGCATGCCTTCGTTGGTCAATCCGAACAGGACGAGACGAATGTTTCGTCAAGGCTGGAAACGGCTCTTGCAGAACTTGACGCCATCGAGGCATCACCGGAGGCATCGCATCCATGGTTGGACAGCTTAACCGAACACATGGAACGATGCTTTCTCCACGCCACTGAACCGCTTCGCGAGCGCCACCCTGCACAGGCCGCCATCCTCATGGCGTTTTCACCCGACTTGGGAGGGTTGATGGCCGCCAATCAAACACGCATCATGCACGTTGCGGGTTGCACCGAAGAGGAAGCAACGGGCGTCCTGGCGCTGTTGAACGCAGAGCTCACGAACCGATGAGGCGAACTCGGGTTCGAAGTTGAGCCAAGCGGTCAGGGAAGTAACCGAGCGCAAACGCCACCACTTCGGCGAGGTGACACACGGGCACGGCCGTTGATTTTCCGCTGACACGACCGGCTTTTGACTGGTAAGAATCCAAATTGATGTGGGAAACCGTGCAGGCGCTCACCACGAGTTCCGCACCGGAATCAATGGCGTCAGACAACACAGCCGCCGTCATTGCCAGCGAGGAATCTTCCAGCGTCAGCATGGAGGTGGAGCCAACGCTGAGGCACTTGGAGTCATAATCAACCGGTGTTCCACCCAAGGCTTCGATGAGTTGTTCCATGTAAGAAGGCATGAACGGGTCATCGCCTCCACACGCACCATCCCGTTGCATGTCGGGCCCGTAATAGGCGGCGACCTTCATGTTCAACGGGTTCTTCACAGCGTCACGAACAGCCTCCAACCCGATTTCCTCCACCAAATAGTGGAGCAAATGGCGAGATTGTGACTCACCCATGTATTCAACACCGGAGGTGCGTGCGATGAGGTTGTTGAGGTTGCTTGCATAAACGGGGTCCCGCTTCATGTCGTCGGCCGTGTTGCACATGATACCGTGACTGGTAGCACAGGTGGTCATGATGTCCAAGCCTTTGGCCTCTGCAAGAGCCATGTTGCGAGCCACCAAAGCATCCTGCAACTTGGGAGTGGCCTGCTTGATGACGTTACCGCCGTCGCTGCTGGCTCGTGGAAGTTCAACCAGTTCAATGTTGAGCGCTTTGCACAGGGGTTGAATGCAATCTTCAACCTCGTAAGCGCCCGCTCGAGCCACGTTTCCGGGATAGTATGCAATCTTCGCCATCATTTCACCTCAGAACCGCTGATCGATTTCGTTGAACAGACTCACCACTTCGTGGTAATCGTCAACCTTGCCGTTGAACATCTTGGGAATGCGGCCCAAACCGGCCGGTGGAACGAGCAAGGCTTGCAGGCTTCGAATGGGCGGTCCACCGTTTCGTGTGAAGGCCAGAGCCATGCGGGCCGAGACACCGCTGAACACGTTGCTGACCAGACCCAACGGGCCGAGGACTTGCCGATAGAGGGTGGTCTCGTTGACGTTTCCGGACCATTTCACGCTGCGTCCATACCACTTCACCAAGCGGCCGGCCTTGCCAGCATAGCGGTGTTGATTCAAAAGGGCCCCGCGGGCTTCGTTCAGGGCTCTGGCCGCCAAACGACCGTCCTCTCCGTAGCGAATCAGGCTGGCATGGTCGGCTTCGGACCAAATGCCGTCTTTCTCTTGAAGGGAATTCATGATGCTTCGGCGTTGTGACTCCGAGGTACGGGGATCAAGCACGCGCAACCACTGTTGGAAGTGAACGCCCGGTCCCTCGTAATGGGGGTCATGAGGAAGCGTGTCGGACATCGCCTGAATCAACTGGAAGGATTGAACGTCACCTGCTTGATGCATGGCCGTCGCCGAGGCTGGGTCCATGGTGCCCATGGCCATACCGGATGGGAGGCGCTCGCCTTCTCGAGGGTCGGTGCGCATCCATGGTTCTGCTCGACTGCGATGGCTCTCGTAACGACTGGTGTCGACGACCAAATCCCGGACGACGGGGTGGCCGGGCAGCGGTTCAATGCGAAGTCGTCCGCCGTCGTTGACAAGGTCACCGACCATCGTGGCGTCGGCCAGCACGATTCGACCGTTGGCCCGAACACCCGTTGTGGGGGTACCGGCGGCACTGCCTCGTCGGAAGGCAAGGCTTCCGTCGACCTCTCGCTGCATGTTGACAAGGAGGTCCTCGAGCGAGGCGTGACCGGGGACGCCGCACGAAAGCGTGTCCCAACCCGATTCAGCCGCTTCGGGGCAGTAACGGAAGATTTCCAGCGTGATGGTGATCTCGTCTCTCACGATGCTGCCCGGCGTGAAATCACCGTCAACGACATCGTCGTCGTCGCCTGCACCGAAGGCTTTCATCTCTTCAAGAAGTTCAACCTGGAGCGTACCAGAATCATCAACGCAAGCGAGCATAGGCAGCGCTTCTGCGACCCATAGCTTCCACGGAGGCTCAAAGTCAACATCGCATTCCTGAATGGGGTAAGCCTCAGTACCACCGAGGGCGGCGAGTTTTCCGTTCCAGTCGTGACCGGCCTTGCAGAATTCATCGTAGGAACTGTCACCGATGGCGCACACGGAGAAGTGGACACCGCCCAAGGCAGGGCCGTTGGCGTTGATGGCATTCCACATGCCGTCAGCGTTGTCCGGCATCTCACCTTCACCCCATGTTGAGGTGATGATCATCACTCGCTTCATGGAGGCAAGACTGGCGGGGTCGAAGCCGTCCATGTCGACGACCTTGGCGTCAAGCCCGTAGTTGGCAGCCATCTTGGCCGTTTTCTCGGCGAGACCAGCGGCGTTACCGGTTTGCGAGCCGAACAGGATGTTGATGCTGCGGTCTCCGCCCATGACCGCACCCAATGCTTCGGAAACACCGGCCGCTGGAGGGGCGGCGGCAGCGGCTGGAGCGGCGGCTTCAGCCTCCACTGGGGCTGCCTCGACAACGGCCTCAGCCGCACCGTCGGACACCAGTTCAAACTTGATGACCTCAACGGGGCATGCCTCGGCGGCTTCGATGATGATGTCTCCCAATTCAGCCCCGAGGGTTCCAACGAGGGGTGAGCCACCGACGTTGCGGTCAAAGACACCGTCGGTGCGAACCGCTGCGAGAATTTGCGAGGTTTCGTCGGTCACCTCGAACACTTCGGGACAGATGTCCTGGCACGCATCACAGGTGATGCAGTCTTCATCAATCCAGACTTTTGCGACGACTGCCATGAGATGACCTCTTGCTCACGCTCTGTGGGCAATCTTTGCCAGCCTTGAGTGGCCTTTGAAGGTTATTATTCACCCACGAGGAAACTTGGTTTCCGTGGTTCGTTTTTTGCCTGAAAAGTTAGCACAAAACAACATCACATGTGGAAGTCGCCCATGTCACCCATGCCCTCGTCCATTGGCACGCCCTTGGAGGAGATCACGTCGTCAATTCGCAGAATCATGATGGCGGTTTCCGTGGCGGATTGGATGGCTTGTTCAACGACGCGGAGCGGTTCAACGACGTTGGCTCCCTTCATGTCGACCACGCCGCCTTCGTAGACGTTGATGCCGGCGTGTGTTTGGCCGTCAGCGTGAGCCTTTCGTAGTTCGATGAGCGTGGTCACAGGGTCGAGACCAGCGTTTTCAGCGAGCGTTCGAGGGATGATTTCCAGGGCGGACGCAAAGGCTTCAATCGCCATTTGCTCACGGCCGCCCACGGTTTCTGCATAGGTTCGAAGATCACGGGACAGGGCAGCGAGCACGCTGCCTCCCCCGGTCAAGACAGAACCGTCTTCCCAGGCAACGGACACGACGCCAACGGCGTCGTCGAAGGCTCGACGAATCTCATCCACGACGTGTTCCGTGCCACCTCGCAGGAGAACAGAAACGGATTTTGCTTCGGGACAACCGGTGATGAAAGTCATGTCCGAATCACCGATTTTCTTTTCCTCAACGCGGGCAGCGGTTCCAAGGTCTTCGCCGTTCATGTCTTCGAGGTTGGTGATAATCGAGCCACCGGTGGCCTTCGCCAAGGCTTCCATGTCGGATTTCTTGGCTCGGCGAATCGCAAAGATGCCCTTCTTTGAGAGGTAGTGCTGCGCAAGTTCGTCGATGCCTTTCTGACAAATCAGAACGTTGGCACCGGCTGCCTCGATGGTGTTGACAAGGTTTCGAATGTAATTCTCCTCTTCCTCCAAAAACAAGGCGAGCTGGTTGGGATCGGTGATCTGAATTTTCGCATCAACCTCGGTTTTCTTGACTTCAATGGCTGAATTGACCAAAGCGATCTTGGCGTTGCTGATGGAACGGGGCATGCCTGCGTGAACGCGTTCTTTGTCGAGCAGAATGCCATCGATGAGGGAGGAATCTTTGATGGAACCGCCCTGACGCTTTTCCACCTTGATGTCGGAGAGGTCCACCAGTCGCTCGCCGTCCTCGACCACACCAACGGCGTTGACGGCACGAACACAGATATCAGCCATGAACGATTTAACGGCGCCTGCTGATTTTCCGGTCAGTGCTGTCTTGGCGACCTCTTGAAGAACAAGGTCGTCGTTTTCCGTGGAGATGCCGTGACCTTCAAGCAGACCAATGGCACGCTCGGCGGCCAAACGGAAGCCTTCGCAAATGACGGTTGGGTGGACGTTTTGTTCAATCAGGTCTTCGCTGCGCTTGAGCAATTCGCCCGAGAGAATCACAGCAGAGGTCGTACCGTCAAAGCAGTGTTGCTCTTGGGTTTTGGCCACTTCGATGATCATCTTCGCCGCTGGGTGTTCAATGTCCATCTCTTTGAGAATGGTCGCACCGTCGTTGGTGATGACCACATCACCCATGGAATCCACGAGCATCTTGTCCATGCCCTTGGGACCGAGGGTTGACCGAACGGCGTCAGCAACGGCTTTCGCTGCTGCGATGTTGTTGGATTGTGCCGTTCGCCCTCGCGTTCGCTGCGTTCCGTCCTTGAGAATGAAGATGGGCGCTTGTCCGTTTCCATACATGGTGTTGCCCTCCGGCATGGTTGGCGAGGAAGCGTGCGTCTTGAACCCTACGCTTGGTCAGCGTGAAGCCTCGGAGGGTCATTGTTGGTTCTGGTCAAGCCATTGCTGGCCGTAATGCTTCCATTGCTCCATCGTCCATCCAGCAGGCAATCCACCGGCTGGAAGCGGAGGCATACCGTCGTCAGCAGCAGGGGCCGGTGCGGCGGGAGCGGGGGCTGGAGCAGGCGTTGGCATGGCCATGGGAACGGACGGTGCGGCAGCAACGGCTCCGTAATTGGCAGAAAGGCTGTCTTCGTAGCCTTCTTCACCCCACTTGGCGTATTCGTCATCCTCTTCTTCTTCACCACGCAAGATCATCATCACGGCAAGCGCTCCGCCAACGATGACCAAAATGAACACAGCCCAAAGAGCAATTTCCTCGAACGGAATGCCGCTGCTGGTGCCTTCGCCGGTCGCCTCTGAAGTTGTATCCATGCGGACCAAGGTGACTTGCAGCACGGCATTGGCCGCGTCGCTCACGGTCTCCGAGCGAGCCCAAACGGTGAGGTTGACTGTCTTCGTCTCGTCGTTCAAGTTCTTGAGCGTGGTTTCGGTGATGTCCACCGTGAGGGTGATTTCCTTGGTTTCACCGATGCCCAATGTGAAGTCCTTGTCCAAACGGGCAATGGAGGACTGGAACCACGAATTGGCTTCGCTGGTGTCCAAATCCATCACCACACGTTGACCCGTGGTGTACTGGTTGACGATACGAACATTCACTTCGTATTCACCTTCTTCCTCCACCGTGAGTGGTTGGATAGCGAAGATACGGAGCCAGTCTTGAGAACCCACCAAGTAGGTGGCTTGGCCGCTTGCACTGATGGCGCTATCGGCGTTGCTGGTGGCAACGATGGTCAGGGTCAAGGAGCCTTCCGTTCCTTCAACGAAGGAAAACTGAACGGTCACGTTGTAGCTGGCGCCGACGTCGATGGTGGGCGTGTTGCCGTTCACCAGGTTGGTGAACTGGGCCACCATCCCGTTGGGCATGTTCAGGGACATGGCGAAACTATCCGGGTTGTTGCCGTCGTTGCGAACCTCAAACGACATGGTTTGAGGCAGGTCGCCGGGAATGTAGGATTGGCCGGTCTCTTCGTCGGAGACAAACACGGCGGCGGTCTCGAGAATCTGAATCACCAATTCAACCGAGGCCGACACACTCGAATCGTCCACACTGGTAGCCGTGACGGTCACGGAGTAGTACCCGGGTGTCAGTCCAATCGGGTTGGCGAGGGTCACGACAACGGTGGATTCACCGTCCCAAGCGTCCAGCACCGGTGACTGGTCGGCTGCCAGCGAGGCTTGGAGGCGCCAATTGCTCTGGGCCAGAGAGAGGTTGTATTGCTCATCGTCGTTACCGAGATTGAACAGGGAAAGGTAGATCGATTTTGCAACACCGTTGGCTGCGCCAGTGAAGGTGTTCTCCTCTGTCACCAAGTCAACCTCCCGAATCACGGGCACCTCGATGTTGCGGACCAACACGTCGTTTCCGAACAAAGCGGTGCTGCACGAAGGGCATGTCGCCCGGAGATTGAAGGACACCGTCCCGGGGTTGGCCAGTTCCGGTGATGAGATGTTGAGGACCAAATCCACGCGTTCACCCTTGTACAGCGTGATGGGGTTTTGCTTGATGACACCGGTGTCGTTCTGAATCAATGCAGACCAACCGGTGTTGTCGGAGAAGGTGGTGGCGAGGTTGAAGGCAGCGTCTTTGTTGCCGGTGTTTTGGAGTTTGAAGTTCACCAGACCGTAGTCGTCGGGTCCAATGGTGGCGGCGACCAGCGGAACCGTGGAAGTGAGAGCAACGCTGAATTGTTCACTCACCGCCAAATCCATGGTCAACCGGGCCTTTTCACCAAGTTGGGCGCTGCTGGCATCCTTGAGCCAGAGATTCCAGGTTTGTTGCTGGACGTCGGCGCCTGCAGGCACGGTCAAGTTGGCCCAAACCTCGATGGTTTTTCCAGCGCCAATGGGGGGAATGATGAGGTTGGTGCCGTGGTTGCTGCTGCCCTCAACGTCAAGACGGATGATGGGGTAGGGAGCCATCCACGAAGCGTTGGTGACGTTGGTTTGGATGCGAATGGAGGCGGGCGTGTAGCCGTTGTTGGTCAGGGAGCAGTGGAGTGTCGCCATTTGGTTGGGCGCAATGGTGTAGCCGTTGAGCGGGTTGTCGCATTCAAAGTCAACCGTGTAGTCCGTCACCCGGCTCACACCGAAGTGGACAAAGTCGTCAACGTGGAAGCCCTCATTGGCAACGCTGCTGTCGGACGTGAAGAGAAGGGAGAAGGCGTAGGAGTTTCCTCCGAGGAAGACTTCTGGATTGCCGAGATTGGGAATTTGCAACCAGGTCTCTTGTGGGTCCCACGAAAGGTTCGTCCACTGACCAGGTGCAGCACTGGGGTTGCCCTGTGAAATGTCCCACGAAATGGATTCGTAAGGGTCGTTGATGTTTCCAGAACCTCGCCAAAGTTCCATGGAGACGCTGTCCCCTGCGGCCATGCTGCCCCATGCTTGGAGATGGAATTGGCTGGAGACAAATTCGTTGGAGTAGAAGAGGACGCGGCACAGGTAAGCTTGGTAGATTTGGGTCAAGCCGGGGTCGTTGGCGTCGGTATCACATGAGTTCCCGGTCATGTAGCGAGCGTACACGAGTCGGCTGGCTTCAGCGTTCGACGGGTAATTGCTACCCGGCGAGGAGTGGCGCCAGTGCTTGTTTCCAGCGGCACTCGAGGTGGCGTCGGTTTGCCACGAACCGGTGGCGATGGCGTCACCGCCATCAGCAGGGTACTTGCCCGAAATGAATTGTGCATTGGGCGTCGCAGCCCAGTCTTCCATGGTGTTGGCGTTGACGGCCACGGGCACGATTTTGTCGCGCTGGTCGTTCTCGTTTTTGTCGTCGTCATCAAAGGTCACGGTGGCTCGAAGAATCAAACCGCCCGAAAGGTCGTTGGTGGTGGTGTTGAGGATGGAATGGGCAGCGGTGGGTGTCCACTTGATGACGTGATTGTACGATTGGCCACCGGTGAGCAAGTTGGTGTTGAAATTGAAGGATTCCATCACGAAGCCAATGGGGTGCACCACGTCCAATCGAACCGGGGCTTCTTCGCCGATACCCGACTGGCCGTAACGCTGAATGGAGACGGTCACCTCGATGTCCTGATTGATGAAGATGTACTCCATCACGCTGCCGTCGGATTGAATCCACTGGTCGGCAGCCACGGAAGCGTTTCCAACGCTGATGGTTCGCACGGTAAAATCGTCGTTGGTACCACCGCGACCGGAGGCGGCCTGTGCGGGAACAGCGAGGTTCATGGCGAGCGTTTGGAGGAGCAGAAGCATGACAATGGTAAACGGCATCATACGGCGCATGGACATCATCAAGCCCTCCCAACAGGATGGAGCATAAGAAGGTCGCCTTTCCATGGCTCGTTGAACAGGCGGCAAAATCCCCGTTTACTCGTCCAAGTTGAATCCACGAATCACCGGTTCATCGTGCTTCGGAGAGGGAGGAGGACCCTCATCTTCCTCAGGTGTTAACTCCAAACCAAGACGGTCAAAATCCAATCCGTCAACCATGGATGAGGTGTCCTGCTGCATTGGCGGAGGTTGCTCTGCTGCAGGTGGCGCACTAGCGGCAACGACAGGGACCACCACGTGCTGAACCAAGGCCGGTGTGTGGGGTTGCTGAGCCGAAGCCTGCCGAACCTCGGTGAGTTCTGCTGAGAGGCGGTCAAGTCCGGCCGCCATGATGTCCATTTGCTCTTGGGTCTCATCGTGGCCATCCTTGGACAGGCTTGGATGCATCCATGAAGGGGGAACGCCCGAACCACCTCCAAGCACTGCCAAGGTCGTGAAGGCTGCCATCGGCATGACGGCCAGCGCCGTGAGAAGGTTGAGGAAGGAGCTTTCGGGCGTCGAACCCGCAGAGATCAGCGACTCAAACAGGTCTTGTTCAAACGCGATGTTGAGGGCCACGTTTTCACCCAGCGCACGTTGGACGATGTAGGTCGAGAGTTGACCCATGGACCAGAGCAAAAACACCGGAAACACCCATGAAATGCGAAGCGTGTTGCCCAAGAACTTCCTCCCAAGGGAAGCGAGAACGATGTAGCGACGGGCGAAACTGGGGAACAACCGAATAGAGATGTAAAGGCAGGCGCAATAGAGCAACAGCGCAAGTTCAAGTTGGCGATGTTGGTGGACCACGCCTTTGGGAAAGAGCAACACCAACGTTAGTGGGATGGTGGCGAGCATCACCTGGAAGGGGATGGCAAGCAACACCAACGAGCCCCGAATGGTCCACAAGGCATGGCCAGCAGCGAAGCGTTCGTGGACCAGCATTGACAAGCGCCCGTGAGACGAAGTCGCGTAGCGTTTCCTCGCTTCGTAACGGTGAACGGAGCTGCCGCGGTGGCGCGTGAACCCGAGCGCAAGTCGCCAGCCACCTGCTTCAATGACGCGAAAGGGAACAAATCCGCCCATGCTCAACGCCAACACCAAAGCTAGCATGCCGTAAAACAGGGAGGCCATGCCAATCCATGGGATCATATCGACCTCAATGCTCAGTCGAAAATCACCGCCTTGCGCTGAAAACACGAGCAGGTAGGTCAACGAAAACGCCGCCATGGGGGTGAGGAAAATTTGCCCAATCAGCGAACCCGTCAAGCCCAAACGGGCTATGAGCGACCCAACGCTGGGACGGGCATCCATACAGACGAGCCACGGCGTTGGTTTCTCAAAGGTTCCCCTCATCACGAGCGAGAAAACCCTATTCTTGCTGGCTCTCAGGTTCAGGCAAGGGAGAAGCAAAGGGATAACCGTCGGTGATCAGCAACCGAAGTGTTCCACGAAGACGGCCATCGCTTCGAGCGCGCCCGAGGTCGGGTCGGGCCATTCGAGAGAGGATGGCTTCACAGGTTCGGCAGCGCACGCACTGCAATTCCCATTGCGGGTCGGGCGTGGCGCAACAGGCCGTTTGGGTTCTCGACCGGTCCATCACCTGCTGCAATTCAACGGCCATGGCATGGGTCCAAGGAGCATCCCGACCAGCCATCAGTGCTTGGAGTCTTGAGAGCATCATCCACGACGAGGCGACCCACAGCCCAAACCCAAAGGGTGCGGAACCCCAACGCAAACTCGCTCCACCAAACGCAAGCACCATCAAGGCGAGGACGAAACTCAACCAGTAAAAAGTCCGAAGATGAAGCACGCGCTGGGTGAGGTAAGGCGAAAGCGTCACGGGTTCTGGGTGCGGTTCAAGACGCACATTGAACCCCTTGGCACGGGTCATGAACAACGTGGGCAAACGAGGGCCGACGTGGCCGATGGTGGCTCCGAGAGCAAACAGAACCACGCTCTGCATGACCATCTTGCTCGCCCCTCATCCTTGCAAGCGTTTCAGGGTTGCTTCGACCTTGTCCATGCCCCTGGCGATGTCCGCTTGGCTGATGGTGTAGGCAAAACGCAGATGCCCCTCCCCAGAAGGGCCAAAGGCACTTCCTGGCGAACAAAGTACGCCGTCCTTGAGCAATTCAAGAGCGACCTCTTCCGAGGTCATCCCCGGCACATCCACCTTGGGGAAGACGTAGATGGCGCCTTTTGGACGATGGCATTGAACACCGGGCATGGCGTTGAGGCGGTCGACGATGAGGTTGCAACGCTGTTGAAATTCCTTGGCCATCATGGTGGGGTAGTCGTTGGCTTTCTCCATGGCTTCCAGCACGGCGTATTGCATGGCGTCGTTGCTGCAAGCCGAAATGTAGTATTGGATTTTGATGACTTGCCGCATCGCTTCGATGTTGGTGGAAACAATGTAACCGATTCGCCACCCGGTCATGGCGAAGGTCTTGGAAAAAGAGTTCACGACCATCAGTTTCTCGTACCCCGTTCCCATGAACGACACGTGGTCGTCCTCAAACACGATTCGGTCGTACACCTCGTCGGAAATGATCCACAAGTCGTGCTTCGCAGCAAACGCCAGCAGCGCATCGCGTTGTTCGATGGTCAATGTTCCTCCAGTCGGGTTGCTTGGAAAGTTGTAGAGAATGGCCACGGTGTTTTCATCAACCAAGGACTCGAGATCTTCGATTTGCGGAATAAAGGCATGTTCGAACAAACACGGGTAGTACTTGCCTTCACCGCCCACCAGTGTCGCATCAGGCCCGTACAGAGGGAAATAGGGTTCGGGCAGCAGAATGTTCTCTCCCGGGTTCACCAGCGTCATGAAGAGGTTCAGAAGAGCGTTGGTTCCTGACATCGTCATGCAGACGTTGTTCTCGTCCATACCACCCTGATAGGCTGACCACGAGTCAGCGATTTTCTTACGAAGCGCAGGCAACCCTGCTGTGGTCGTGTACTTGTTCCTCCCGTCTTTCATCGCCTGATAGAAGGCTTCAATGGCCACTGGAGGTGGCTGAAAATCCGGTTCACCCAAACCAAACGAAATGACGTCGTCACCAGCGAGGTCGAACATCTTGCGCACGCCTGTTGGCTGAATGGCAAGAGCACGGTCACTGAAGGTGCGCATGACAATGCCCACTGTTGCTTTGCATTTGAATGCAGTTATGTTTTCGATGCCTTCTTCGTTGCCTTGGACTCGTTTTCCACCAGCACAGCATCCAAAGGCTCCTCCTCGTCAAGGGAAGAACCTTCCAGGGAAAGCGGTGGGTCAATACGAGCGCCAAAGGCAAGAACGACGACGATCATCAACACGACAACACCGAGCAGAGCCATCAACGCCTCTTGACTCAACCCTCCCATGCCATCGGAGGTGTCGCCCGTGGCCGCAAAGGTCACAAACACCGGCAAGGAGGGGGCGCCATCATCGTTCAATCCGCGTATTTCGATGGTGTGGTTCCCTTTCGAGAGCTGGCCAATGTCAATGGCAAAGACCCATGCAAAGCGCTCAAGCGCACCCAGCCCGCCATCAACGGTTTCGTAGGTGGCTTGCATCCATGAACCGCCGTCCACACGAACTTCAACCGAGGCGATAGAACCTGCTTGGCCCCAAGCCTCGCCCCGAACTTCGTACAGCCCCGTGCTCGCGTTGATGCTGGCGTTGAGAACGTGGACTTGAGAGGACACATCGACGGTGCCCGTAAGGCCTTCATCGCGCAGGTAGATGGCGAGGGAGAGCGCCTCGTACGCATCGACCATGCCCCAACCGAAATCGCGGTTCCAGAACGGGTCGACCTCCGGAGCAGAAGGTTCGCCTCGACGTTCAGCGGTCAGTTTGAGGATTTCTTTCATCTCCGCAGTGGTTAGGTCGGGATTGGCTTCGATCATCAAGGCAAGGATGCCCGACACCGCTGGTGTGGCATAGGAGGTACCTGAACCACGTCCCGTGTAGCCGTTGTCTGAAGCATCACCGCCAATGAAGTTGTTGCATGTGCCACTCGTGACGCAACCCTCGGCTTGCACGATGTTGGTGCCCGGAGCGGACACTTCGGGTTTGAGTTCGTTCAACGGATTCCCATCGCCGTTGTCTCGGCGAGGACCACGGGAGGAATAACCGGCCACCGTATCATCTTCACGGTCAACCGTGTTCTTGTCGTCGGTTGCGCCCACGGTGATGGAGAGGCTGGAGGAACCCATGCCCGACAGGCCGTCGTTGCTCGGGCCGTCGTTGCCGGCGGCCACGCTGACCACCACACCGGCTTCCATCGCTTCGTTGAGAATTCGGCTGTGCATGTCCTCACCGTCCGAACCACCGCCTTCGTGAGAAGTGATGCCCCACGAGAGCGAGATGATGTCGATACCGTAACTCGCTTCGTCAGCACCTTCCCACGCCGTGTCTTTGTTGTCGATGATCCACTGAAGGCCGTTCATCGCTGATTCATAGAACTCCTGAGAAAGCAAGTAGTTCTCGAACGGCCCCGCACCGGCGTCCGTGCCAATGCGCACGTCCACCAAGTCGGCATCAGGGGCCGAGCCGTAAAAATCGGTCTGGGCGCCGCTTGCATCCATGCCGGTAGCAGCTGCCATGCCCATGCAGGCTGTCCCGTGCTGGTTGCCGTCATCAGGGTCAAACGTACCGTCCGTTTCTCGTGAACCAAAACCAGCAACAACGCACGAAGGGTCGCTGTGAAGGTAGCAAACGGCGTCGTAGCCGGCGATGAATTTCTCATTCAGCCCCGGGTGTTCGTTATCCACACCGGTGTCAACCATGGCGATGTTCACGTCTGCTCCGGTGTAGCCAAGGTCCCAGGCTCCGACAGGATAGAACGACGAATTACGGGCCTTCACGGCGGGGGTTTGGATATCGCCGTAGAGATGGATTTGCCCGTAGCGTTCCACCATCACCACATCGTCAAGGGCCGCTAATTCAAACACCAAGGAGGCGTCCACCTGGCCCAACAAAACGGCATCAACCGATTCGATGACGTCAATCACGGTCAGGTTCGTTGCCGCCAACTGATCGAGATGGTTCTGCGAGACGTCCACGCCGTACGACAAGCCAATGCCGGTGGAGCCCTGTAGGGTTTCGAGACTGTCGTGAATCTTGTTGCGGTTTTGATCGAGGGCGGTTCGCAACCACCATGGCGTGTCGTCGTCAACCCACGTCGGCATGGCTTGGAACGGCACTTCCGTGGTGTAACCGGAGGGCATCCACTGGAAGCCTTGTTCGTCAACTGCCACCCACTCAATGGGTTCGGAGGAGGCTACCAAGGAGCCGGTGACGGGAGCCATCATCAGCGCAAGCACCGTGAACGCCAGAATACGTTGCATCGTCATCCCTCATCTCGTCCAAATCAGCCTTCAGCATGAAACTAACGCTGGGTTGTGAAAAAGTGGGAGCAGAGGGATTTGAACCCCCCCCAGCGGATTTCTTCTGAAACTGCGCATCAGATGGGCAGTCTGCAGGATTGCAACAGGTCGGCGCTCCAGTTGGTCATCAACTTCAGCAAACCCACTCGTCGTCATTCCCGTGCAACTGGAGCCCGCGATACTACCAAGCTATACTATACTCCCGTGTGTATTCTACCTGAAGCATCAGTTCTTTGCCTGTCGGCGTGCACGCTTTCGGCGTCGCAATTTCTTCTTGCGCCACTTCCAACGTTGATTGC
>JBMZJQ010000041.1:0-17313 GCA_049617635.1 Candidatus Poseidonia sp. | reverse complement strand
GCAAGGCGGGCTTCCTCAGCGAGGCGGGCTTCTTCAGCGAGGCGAGTCTCTTCGGCCAATCTCGCTTCCTCGGCTAAGCGAGCCTCTTCAGCAAGACGTGCTTCCTCGGCTAAGCGAGCTTCCTCAGCAAGGCGGGCCTCTTCGGCCAAGCGGGCCTCCTCAGCCAATCTCGCTTCCTCGGCAAGTCGAGCCTCTTCGGCCAAGCGAGCCTCTTCAGCAAGGCGGGCTTCCTCGGCTAAGCGTTCTTCTTCCGCCAAGCGAGCCTCTTCAGCGAGGCGTTCCTCTTCCAATCGCTTTCGCTCGGCCTCAGCAAGTGCACGTTTCCTTGCTTCTTCCTCGGCAAGGGCTCGAATCCGTTCGTTGATGGCTTCTTCGTTTTTGTTTCGGTAGCGGTTGAGAATAGCTTCTCCCATAGCGATGAATTCCTCATCGTTTAGGTCGGGAACTTCGCCCCTGGCTTCCATCAGCAAACGTTCGATGTCTTCCATCGTGAACTCGCCATCGTGGTTGTTCAAATGGTTTCGAAACGTTTGGTAAAACGTACGTTGTTCAGGAGAAATGGCCCCGTCCTGGGTCATGAAATCCTGCAAAGCGGTGAGGATTTCGGTGAGGTTCAACTCCTTTTCTTCGACCAGCCGAACCACCCCCCTTCAGGTCGGCTTCTCACGCGCTTTTCATCAAGTTTTTCTCGCACTCACTCAGGCGCGTCTTGGCCAATTGGTTGTCCGCATCAATGCTCAACACCGCCCTCCAAGCCGTTTCAGCCTCGGCCATGTTACCCAAGCCGTGATGATGAGCTGCAATTCGGAGGCGGGCGTCAAGATGGTTTCCATCGCAACGAACGGCCGCTTCGAAGTCGGACAGGGCATTGTCGATTTTGTTGAAGTGGAGATAATACAACCCGCGCTGGTGCCACGCTGGTGCATGGTCGGGTGATTGACGGAGTGCATCGTTGAGCGGGCCTTCCGCCCGTTCGGCCCGATCCATACCCATGTAACACGCACCCAACTGGGTGAGGGCGTGGGTGTGGTGAGGGGCTTGTTCAAGCACGTGTTTGAATTCCTTGGAAGCCAATTCCCACTCGCCGAGGTGCATGAGGGCGTCGCCTTTGCGAACGCGAGCCACCGCCAACTGGGGGGCCAAATCAAGCAAGATATCGGCGTCGTCAAGCGCCTTTTGGGATTCATTCAGCCCCATGTGCACTGAAATTCGATTCAAGCGCCCACGAATGTGGCCCGGGTCGGCTGTCAAACAATCGCTGTAGTGATACAGGGCTTGTTTCAGTTGTCCTTTGATAGCGGAAATGTTTCCTCGAATGTAAGCAGTGGTTGCGTTTTGTCCGTGAACCTCGGCAGCATCAACGTGCGAGAGCGCCATTTCAACCTCACCCATGTCCAGAGCCAAAAGAGCCCCCTCGCAAGCGACGGACGGGTTGTTGTCGTCCAGCAGGCGGCTGGCTCGATTCAACGATTCGCTGGCTGTCTCGAGGTTCTTGAGCATGCGTTGGGTTCGGGCAAGGCCGAGCCATGCAACGCCCAATTCTCGGTTCAACTTCAGGGCACCGTTGAACGCCTCCACGGCGTCTTGGAGGAGGGTTTCGTCCGTCTTCCCCGTGCCATCACGCAAGCGGTCGGCGTGAGCGAGGTGGAGGCGACCTTCCACCGTGTGGAGAAGGGCATGGTCAATACCGTCCGGGGTGTTCTTGAGCAGGGTTTCCGCCTCGTCAATGCGGTGTTGGAGAAGGTAGTGGCTTGCAACACGTGCACGCAACTCGCCGCTCGAGGGTTGGCGTTCAATCGCCGTCAGCAACGTCTCCTCGGCAGCCACCGTTGAACCTTCGAGCGCAAGCAACTCCGACTTCAGGAAAATCGAATCAACGCCACCTGCATCGAGGGCTACGGCGTGGGTGACGGCCTTCAGCGCATCACGCTCATACCCCTGTTTTCGAGACAGGAGGCGGGCTTTGAGGGCCCATGCCTCTCCGCATTGGCGGTCGAGGGTGAGGCATCGTTCGTTGGCTTCCAAGGCGAGTTCGTGTTCTTCCTCGGCCTCCAACAGCTGGGCATAGGTCAACCAGTCTTCTGAGCGGTCCGGGTCTTTTTCGAGCGCTTGCGTGATGGCTTCAATCGCTTCGCTACGAGCACCTGCTCGAGCACGAAGCCCGGAGAGCAAGGACCGGTCAGCAGCCGTATCGACACCGAGTGCTTCGAGACGACGTACGGCACGCTCGGCCTCGCCGTCTCCCATGGATGCTAACAAGTGCGCATGAGCCCGAAGGAGGGCGGGGTCGTCGGGTGTCAACTTCATCCGAGCCTCCAACCAATGACGGTAAAGGTCGTCGTCCCCACGGAGGCGAGCAATATGCTCCAATCCTTCCAGGACACTGGCGTGTCCCGGAGAAAGTTGGTAGGCCACACCGAGGGCGTGTTCTGCCCATTCATAGTGCTGGAGATGGCAGGCAGCAAGTCCGAGGCGGTGCGCCGTGTCCGCGTCCAAATGAAGCGTGGTCATGGTCAACTGATGGCGATCAAACACGGCCAAAAGGCGACGAAGTAAACTCAAATGGTTCACAGAGAGCGTTGGTTCAGTCGAGGACTCGGTGGATTGGTGCTGGACGATGGCTCGAAGCACTTCGCACGCTTGGCCGATGTCAACATGCTGAAATTCATCGCCTTCGTGATGAAGTAGGAACTGATGCACAGAGAGCGAGGCGTCGATCTCCGGATGGATGGCTCGTAAGGCGTTCATCGTTGCTTGAACCGTCTGAACATCCTTGCGCACGACATCGGTGGCGGTGTTCAGATGGTGGAAATGGGTTGCTTGCGATTCCCTCAGGAGCGTCTGCATGTCGAGGAGTCGAATCATCTTGCGATTCACCGTCAACATCCAATACCCGGCCGCACCCGCAAGACCGATTGAAAGCGTTCCTAAACCGATGGCGAGCAGACTCATTGTCCCCCAGCCGTTCAGTTTGGCTTTATGGTCTGCGGAAGAATCCAAGCCGAAACTCGCTGTTTTTGCACCCCTCCATCCACGCCGTTGACGTCAAGAACCGCTTGAACCATGGCTTCGGCGGCACGACCACCGTTCATATTGAAAGCCCTCAAGACCCCGTGCCCTGATGAGGCGAATGGACGAACACGACGATGTGGGTGACGAGGTCATGCCTCGGCTTGATGCCTTGCAGCGTTTTGGATTCCCTCGGGACGACATGGAAGCGTTCCTTAACGAACATGAAGCGGCCCGAGAAGAACGGCTTCAGTGGCTTGAACAGCGACGCGACACCGCTTCAGAAATGGAAGATAGGATGGTGGCCATGGCTCAATCGACCACCCGTTCCCTCAAGGCCCTCGATGGATTTCGTGGAGCCATGAACAATCCGTTCACCATCGAAGAAACCTACCTCCAGTTCGAACGCGCCATGAGGGAACTTGCCCCGTGGGAGCCTCCATTGAACCGTTCGAAAACGACGTGGTACGGCCTGGGATTCGGTGATGAATGGGCCCTGCTTTATCGACGGTTGTTGGATTTGGACCCGTCCAGTGATGCGGCAGTTGATGCGCTCCATCGGTTGTTTGAGGTCCCGGAACGGTACGATGAGGTGTTTCGCCACTTGGAAACCGTCCAAGAGGATGAACGCCGGCAACGCACGATGATGGCTTCGATCGTCGAGGACTTGAATCGGCAAGGCTACGATGTGGGGAACATCGAGGAGTACACACTTCTTGACGGCCTTGAAGCCCTGGATGCATGGCAATCGTTCCACAGCACGAGGGAACGGGTTCGCTTGAGCATCAAGCAACTCATCGCCCCGTTTGACGCGGGCTTGGCACTGGATTTCGAACAGCGTTGCAACGCACTCTCCCACCTTGACATGCAAGACGACTTGGCTGCGTTGCAAACCGAAGTCAACCAGTTGTCTCAAACACTCGAAGACCGACGCAAGGCGCTCTCTTCCACCATCGAGATGTGGCGGGCGCAAGGCATTCAGTTCCCCCACGATGGTGACCTGCATCCAAGCGAACTCATGGAATGGGAAGCCAACCACGATATGGTTGAGGCTTCCGTTGCTGACCATTTGGCCGTTGTCGAGCGTTGGAAGCGTTTTGCACAGTATTGGCCAACGAGGGTTGAGGCTTCCAAGGCACTCGTTGGACAACTCGAGCAGACCGCTGCTTTGGTTGACGTCGTCGATGAACTGGATGCGTTGTGGAAGAAAGCCGAATTGGACGGGTTGGACCTCCTCCAACACTACGAACATGCGGGCCTTGAGGTCGCTCACTGGCGGCAACTCGTGTTTGAGGAGCCGTTGGGGGCACTTGAACGCATCATGGCTCGCCGGTTGTTGTTGGACCGAAGGGTGGTGTTGCTGCGTGCGTTCAACGATTTGGATGTCTCGTTTTCGGGGCAAGACGATGTGGATGTCCGAGTTCAATTGTTGGCTTCAGAGGACCTGGATGCTGACGTGCTGGAGGAAATGGAAGCGTTTCTCGCCCGTGCGACGAGAAGGTTGGAACGCCATCGCATCATGCTCGAGGAGGAGTTGGCCGCCATGCGGCGTTCGGGTACGCTGGGCGAAGAACGCCGAACCGATCAGATGTCCATCGCTGAATTGGAACGTCATGTCTCAACGATGCAAACCGGCCGAGCAACGCCCGGCCAGGGGGCACCATTGGCCACTGCCCCGCTCTTTCTCGCGTCGCTGGAAAAGGAACTTGACCAGTTGGTGGAGGACGGTTGGGTCGTGACGAGTTGGGTCGACCAACTTGCTCAAAACCCCGTCGAAGTCGCCCGCGCCCTCAGCAACGCACGCCCCTTCATCGAACACCACGCCGCCCTTCGGCGACGTCTCCAACGGCTCCCCTGGCAGCGAGATGTGACGTTGGCCCTCCGCGTTGAAATGGAACTCAAACAACCTCATCGCTTGGAAGCGTTGACCAATGCCATTCCTCAATGGGCCACACACCTCGCGAATCGGCCGGTGGAAGACGATGCCTTCATTCTCCGTGTGTGGCAACCTTCGCTTCAACGCCCAACATTGGTGCCTGTGCCCGAAGCGATGGAGCGACCGGTGTTGCGGCCAACAACGGTTCTTGACGATGCACACGAAGCCATGCTCGAGGCCATGGAGCCGTCCCTGGATGAGGACGTTGATGGAGAGGAGTCGATCGAGGAGGTGCCTCCGATTGAGCCTGTCCGAGCAACGGTGGCCCCGGTGGACGAAGAGCAAGAAGATTCCATGGATTCGGTCGAAGTGGACATCGCTCCAGAACCTGTCCAAGCGACGGTTGACCCGGTGGAAGAAGACGTCGTTGCTTCAGCATCGCAGCCCGTTGCATCAACGACTCCTGCATCAACAGAGGCCACCAACGATGCCTTGCGTGAACTCTCCACGCTCCTTGCACTGCTCGGGTTGGCGGACATCGCCCAAGAACTCGAAACGAACGGAATAGCGGCGGTCATGGACGTTCGACGCGGACTCGCGCAACACGTCAATGTTGAACCGCGTGATGTTCGGGTCGCCCGGTTGTTGCGGTTAACACTGAGATTGCTTCCGGAAGGAGACGGTGACGATGAGCGACGAGCAGAACTTTTGCGCACGCTCAACGAGATGTTTCCCTCACTCAAACGATGGATGCGACGACGCTTGGAGGCGCGTCATTCCGGTGCAAGCGGTGCCTTTCTCGAAGACGCTGAGGCGTTGGGCGTCGCCCTTGAGCGGATCCCTGGTCTCGGGCGTCACGTGCCGCTGACCAAAGACACCTGGCCATTGCCTCAAGATATGGATGGATTGACCAACGAAGTCAACCGCCTTCATCGAGCCGTCCACCTTGCATCGGCTGGTGGCGTCCAAGCCTGATTCAGTTCAAATCGTCCCACAATGCGTCTTCGTCGACGTTTGAGGGCGCTACTGGAGGCGGGAGTGGCGCTGGTGGTAGCGGTGTCGGCAATGACGCTGTCGCGGGGGGCGGCGGTGTCGGCAATGACGCTGTCGCGGGGGGCGGTGGTGTCGGCAACGCCGAAGGTGGTGGAGGCAAAGGCGGCATGGGTTCGGCTTGTGTTGCCATGCTCACTGGAGGGCCCACAACCGGCGAGGCGGCGACGGGGGGTGCTGGTTCAGGCAGTGCACTCGCAGCAGGAGCAGCCGGTTCGGGCACCTCAGGAGCCTGTTTGAGGGCGGGGGCGGGTTCGGGAGGTCGGCCAAGCGCCTCAACAACCGCATCGATGTGCTGTGTATCCAGCGTCCCTGTTCGGAGGAAATCGACGATGGCTGGCCCAAGCAAGGCCGTGCTGTTGTGAATGAGGTAGGGTTCTTGACGCCAACCCGAGAGATAGAAATCATGTCGTCCACCGTGGTCGGAAAAAGAAATCCGATGCAGGTCAAGTTTGGTCATCAGCACACCAAACAGACCGGTGAGGACGAAGAGACTCCCTCCCAAGGCCAAAGCGCCTTGTGCCAACGGCGTTGCGAAGACCAGCCCAAACGCCAGAGAAGCCCACCACAACATGCGGAGTTTGTAAAAAAGGTCCAGATGGGTGTGCGAATATCCGGAAATGTGTTTCTTCACCAAGGTCATTCTGACATTCAGCCGTCGTACACCATCGGCATCGTAGCGTGCCTCGACGATGCGCATCAATGCATCGTCCATGATCACCGATGTTGATTCGTGTCCGCTGACATGTTGGCTGAGGGGGAATTCCGTGACCGATTCACCCTGAAGTGCCAGAATGGGTGCTGCACGAATCGGGAGGGTCCACGAAGTGTCAAGAGGTTGAACGTCCTCAATTTCGTCTTCCTGCGTCGTGTCAACAGCAGGGCTCTCGTGGTCTTCCTCGTCTTCTGGAGAAGCCTCCTCTTCGGCTGGCCAGTCCACATCGAGGTCGTCGTTCATGGTCTTCGGTGACTTCCTGAGACCATTAATCAACCGGGAGTTCAGCGATGAACTTCAGCAAACCACACATCAACGCCTTCAGGGGCTTCGTATCCTTTGCCCTCTTTGGTGCCGACCACCGTGGTCGCTTCGGATTGGTTGACATACGTCAGGACTTTTTCCGTAACGGCACCGTTGAGAATGAGCGCTTCAACGCCTTCCGATTCACTCATGGCAGCCTCAAGTTTTGAAGGGCCAATTTCATCGGAATACGAGCCATCAGCAAAGCGAATAATGGCCTTGTTCTTGCCCATTTCGTCAACCATGTCAAACAGTTCTTGCACGTCTGCAGGTGCAGATTCGACCTCGTCCGGCATGTATTCGTCGTCCATGTCCTGGTCCCAGTCCTTGTCGCCGCCGAACTTTGAATCGTCTTCGGCGATTTTCTTGTCGAGTTGGTGTTTGAATTTCGCCGCTTCAACCTTCTTTTGCAGGCACATGGTGACGGTCTTTTGGGGAAGCAATTCCCATTCTTGGCCAACCGGGGCCTGAGCCACGTGGTCCACCTTCATCATGTCGTAGAGTTGCATAAACAGCATCTCGCCTCCGCGGTCGCCGTCAATGGCCACCGTGACGCTTTCCTTGCCGTTGGCCAGGTCAATAAGTTCCTGCTTGATGTTGCCCGAGCCGTCTGCGCTGATGGCGTTCTTCACGCCGCAGTTCAACAGGTTTCGAA
Organism: Candidatus Poseidonia sp.; assembly: GCA_049617635.1. Classification (GTDB taxonomy): domain Archaea; phylum Thermoplasmatota; class Poseidoniia; order Poseidoniales; family Poseidoniaceae; genus Poseidonia. Next base: position 9,705 of record JBMZJQ010000041.1, on the reverse strand, counting down.
CATCGTTGCGTCCCTCGACGATGATGAGTGAGGAGGAAGATTCCACGTTCGGCCCGCAGGTCAATCCGTGAAACGACGTTGCGGTTCCAACGGTAAGTACCGAGCGAACTTCTTCGATGACCGTTTTTGAAGCAGCCTCGCCGGAGTTGACCATGGTCAACAGAAGTTCCTTGGCGCGATCCACAACAGCTGTTCGCTTGGTGGCTCGAATATCGCTGATCTGCAAGACTTTGATGATGGCGTTGCACGGCCCAATTCGGTCAATGGTCTCAAGCGAGCTGGCGATGATGGCCGTCTCGACGTTGTCCATGCTGCTGGGAATGATGATGGTCCCGTGCACTTTTCCGTTCTTCGTGTCCATTTCAACGTCGACGTGTCCAACACGTGCGGTGCGTTGCAACTTTCTGAGTTCAAGTTCATCGCCGAGCAACCCCTCGGTTTGACCCATGATGGCCCCGATGATGTCCTTGCGCTGGACCGTTCCGTTCACTTTGATATCGGCCCGAATTTCGTACTTCATGGCCTTGCCTTTGGTTCCGCCTGAGCGGTTCGAATTGTTGTTGTTGTTTCGTCCCATGGGATTCTCTCCTTTGTGGTTCACGAACGCCTGTTGCGAAGGGTTGTCACGGTCGGTGACAACGTCCGATGCAACCACTCGCCGAGCGAGTGAGGTGAATGTGAACAAACCTCCGACCGCCCAGGTCTTTTTGAACCCTATGCTTAAAATTTGGAGAGATGTCGAGTTTTGTGGACAAACGGTTTCTTCAAGAAGTCGGAGTTTGTGGCATGAACCGTGTCGTCGCCAACCCTCGGAACGTTGGACGTTTTCCGTTCCACCGTTGAGGTCATGTTAGCAGATGGCGTCTTGACACGGGAAGAAAAGCGCCTGATCATCAAACTCGCCAGTGCCTTGGGCCTTGGCGCTGATGAGCCCGCCTATGTTTATGAGGCCATTCAAAGCAACACCGCATCACGCCCAGGTGAGGACATTTCTGAGGACGAGTGTCGAACCATCTACACCAAGGTGTTCGAGGTTGCTATCGTGAACGCCTCCCTGTCAAAGGATGAATTTCGGGTGCTCGCTCACCTGCGTAGCCAATTCAATATTGACGACGCCATGCACGAAAGCATCGAGCATGAATTGAGAGAAATGGTGAAGGAGAAGTACGATGACAAGGCCGTGATCGACACCTTGATGGACACGTTGCGGGATTCCGTTGGACTGGTTGGGGATTTGTTTGATACCTTCCGGAAGAAAACCAACGAAGGTGACCGGCGTTGAATCCATTTCTCGACGATTGGCTGGAAGCCCAATCTCCACGCCATTTAACCTCAAAGAGGAGGGCGTTGCGGTTGCTCAAAGCGGCCTATGTGGCGTGCGTCGGTGACCTCATCAACAAACCCCGAACCGATCTCACGTCCACCGATGCAGGGTTTAGGTTCCATATCGGTACACCGCTACCCGACCTTCGGCAAATCACCTCATGGATGTTGACCAATGCCCCCAAGCAACGGCGTTTAGCCAAACTCATCCCTGCCTTGTGGAAGCGCCACGGCCGTGAAGACCTCAGCGTCGCAGGCTTGTTGTTGGCCAATCTTGACGAACAAGCCCTTGGCCAGCCGGCATGGATGGCGTTCATCCACCTCTTGCAGCGCAAAGAATCGTTGATGGTCGTTCTTGAGGTTGCTGAAGAGTTGGTCAGAGGCGGTCATGCTGTCCCCGACGATACCTGGCTTGAAGCCGCAGCGAGCCAAAGCCCTCAGTGGCACCAGTATTGTGTGTTGTTTGTCTCGCTTCGTAAAGAACCGCTCTCCTGTTCCCATCTCGTTGAAACGGCCCCAAAGGGGGGCGAAATGTTCGAACGTATTCGGTCAAAACTGCTGGAAGCGGAGGGTTGATGGACAGTGGGGCCAAGTCGGTCCCATGGCTGAGCGCTTGCTTCCTGCCGAGGACCCCGTGCTGGAAAACGTGCTGAAGTGGACCGTTGAACGCGACGCAAAGGATGTTCGTCGCTTGCTTGAGTGGTTGCCTGAAGCCCGAAGCAGTCGCGAGCGAAAGGCCCTGCTTCATCGGGTTCGGGGCTTACTCAGCGAACTTGAGGCTGCTCTTGACCAGCTTGACAGCATGCATTGAGGGTGGCCGATGGGAATCGTTGCGTGTGTTTTAGCCGGAGGCCTCAGCCAACGAATGGGCCAAGATAAATCGGCAATGTTTGGTGGTGTGGCCCGCCTCCAAGGCGTGCTCCATGATGCTGGTATCGAACGCACGGTGGTGCTCTGTGGCTCACAGGAACGGACGTCCATGTTTGACGGGGAGGTGCTCGCCGACCCGGAGGGGGTGGAGGGCTTGCACGAATTGATTCCTTGGATTCGATCAACCGTTCAGGGAGACCTCCTCTTGATTCCGTGTGACGCATTTTTGCTCAACAAAGAGGCGGTGAGGGTCTTGCTTCAATCCGCGCCTGCAGGCGGTGTACCAATGGATTCGACGGGTCAACGGCAGCCGTTGTTTGCCTTTCTTCCAAGTGAAAGTCCTGCCCTTGACGTTGCGACATCGGTCAGGGAACTGCTCCAACACCTGCCATCCATCGATGTCGGTGAACATGCATTCGCTTATTCAAATTTCAACACACAAGACGAGGTGGATGCCCATCAACGGTCACTTCTTGGTCTGTAACGCAGACGCGTCCTTCTGCAATCCACGTCAACACGTCTGGATAGAGCCGGTGTTCCTCGACCTTCACGCGCTCGCTGAGGGTGGCCTCGGTGTCGTGGGGAAAAACCGGCACGCACGCTTGGGCCAACACGGGCCCGGTGTCCATGCCCTCGTCAACCAAATGGACCGTGCAGCCGGAAACGGTCGTTTTGGATGCCAACACATCACGGTGGGCATGCGCCCCGGGAAAATTGGGAAGAAGAGAGGGGTGGATGTTCACCACGCGCTGGTTCCAATGCGTCAAAAAATGGCTTGACATCAGTCGCATGTATCCTGCCAACACCACAAATTCAACATCGTGGGCCTCCAGACACGCCATAACTGCCTGCTCGTGCTCTTCTCGAGAACGCTTCTTCCCATCGTCGTCGGTGTGCAACACCACCTCGGTAGGGACGTCCAAGCCCCGAGCTCGGGCCAACCCTTGTGCGTCGGCGCGGTTGGAAACGACCACCGCCGTTTGGTGAGGTAAGTCTCCTGTTTGCTGGGCTCGGACCAAGGCTTCCATGCCGCTTCCCGAACCAGAGATGAGAACGCCGAGGCGAAGGGGTGCGGAGGTCGATGCCACGCGCCCGCCGGGTGTGCTCCGCTGTACCATGGTTGCGCCAAGATGGGTTGAGATTCAACCTTTTGCAAAGAAAAGAAGGGTTTTATGGGCGGCCCGAACACAGTCGAATGAGGGACATGACTACGCACAATGTGTCCTCGTCTGCTTTGCGTAAACAACGCGCTGCTGACTTAGCAGAACGCTACCTATCGCTGTCCGACCAAGAGGTCATCGAAGAGGTCCTCGCTGAACACAAACCGAGTGCAAATCCCGTTGTTCGCTCGATATGGATTGCTCTTGGAAGCATCTTCGTGGTGTTTGCTGCCATTGGTGTGTTCCTTCCGGGATGGCCAACCACCTCGTGGCTGGTGTTTGCAGCGTATTGTTACGGGCGGTCCTCCCAACGTCTGTTTTTGTGGCTCCTCACCAACCGTGTTTTCGGCTCCTCACTGTTGGCCTACTACCGCTCCGGACGGGCGTTGCCCCTCCACTCAAAGATCATCATCTGCGGACTGATCACAATCGTCTCGGCATGTTCCATTTGGTACATCACCAAATTGGGCGACCCTGGCTTTGGTCAAACGACCATTGCGCTCGTAGCCGTCATCGGGGTTTGGTGGGTAGGATGGCGTGTCCCGACATCCAACTAAGGCCGATCGTTCATCATCCGGTGATAGGCCTCGATGACATTTGACCCCGCATTGACGAAGATGTTGGGCAACAGTGCGTGAATCAACAGCAAGGGTGCGGCGATGAAGAAACGAAGAGAAAGGGTCACAGCCGTCTTGAAATGTTGCCAATAGGTTTGGTTGATGTCGTCTAAATGTCCCAATTTTTCACCTCAGTGCCTGAACAAGCGATGTCCAGTAAACAGCATGGCCACGCCTCGTGCGTTGGCTTCATCGATCACCTCTTGGTCACGGATGGAACCTCCGGGTTGCACGATGGCAATGGCCCCTGCGTCGGCCGCTTGCTCCAATCCATCCTTGAAAGGGAAAAAGGCGTCCGAAGCCAGCACGCAATTCGCTGCTCGCTCGCCAGCACGGCGTGCGGCAATGCGCACCGCCTCCACCCGGCTTGTTTGGCCCGGGCCAATGCCCACCGTCGCCGTGCCTTGAACCATCACGATGGCGTTGGATTTGACTTGCTCACAAACACGGACAGCGAACTTCATGCTTTCGAGTTGCTCGGGTGTGGGTTCAACCTTCGTGACCGTGGTCGCTTTGGACCAATCGATGATGGGGGGTTCTTCAGTCTGCACCAACACACCGCCTTCAATGGGCTTGCGAACCACTTGGCGAACGAGTGGCGCCAAGCGGTCGTTGGGTGATTGGATGGTCAGAAGGCGTCGATTCTTCTTCGCCATGAGGGCGGCCTTGGCTTCCGCTGTATAACCCGGTGCCATCATCACTTCAACGAACAAGTCGCCAACGGCTTCAGCCGTGGCAAGCTCAACGAGTTCATTGAAGCAAATGATGGAGCCGAAGGCCGACTCGGGGTCGCTGGCCAGCGCCATTTCAAACGCTTCCAATTGTGTTGCACCAAGGGCTGCGCCGCATGGATTGTTGTGTTTGACAATCACACATGCGTGGGGGGTGTTTGGCCACTCGTCGGTTGACAGCGACCTGCACAGACGGAGGGTGGCATCGGCATCGCTGTAATTGTTGTACGACATGGCCTTTCCACCCTCGACGTGAGCGGTCACCAGCGTGTCACCGTTCGCCGAGGTATCGTGGTCCGCGTAGAGGGCGGCCGCTTGATGGCCGTTCTCACCGTAACGCAAGGTGGAGTCCAAGTGACTGGCCGAAAGGATGCTGTTGGGAAGTTTGTCCCGTTGCGCCTCCATTGATGGTTCAGCAGCTGGGTCACCCACGACACGGCGATGCAATTCCTGAGCGATGGCCACATCGTACGATGCGGTGTGCTCAAACGCTTCCAACGCCAGTGAGCGACGAAGTTCCATCCCAACATCAACCACGTTGTTGGCGTTCTGCAAGGCGGCCAGAATGTCGTTGTAGCGTTGTGGATTGGTGGCGATCAGGACGTGTTGATGGTTTTTCGCCGAGGCCCTGACCATGGTTGGACCTCCGATGTCAATCATTTCGAGCAAGGCTTCGTCGTCCATGGGAGGGTCTTGGGCGGCGGCATCGCCAAATGGATACAGATTGCACGCCACCACGCGAATGGGAGCATACCCCAATCGCTCAAGTTCCTCTGCGTCGTCTTCTTGGTGCAAACGAGCGAGGAGTGGTCCGTGAATGGCCGGATGAAGCGATTTCACGCGCCCGTCGAAAATCTCGGGGTGCTGTGTGATGTCGGCGACCTTGGAGACAGCGAGTCCGGCTTGCGAAAGCACGCGGGCCGTGCCTCCCGTTGAGACCAGTTCGAAGCCCAGGTCGGCCAGCGCCTTGGCAAATTCGACGATGCCGGTTTTGTCCCAAACGCTGAGCAAGGCTCTGGGCGGCGGCTGTTGGATGGTGCTCATGCGGTGGACCCGTTATCGTAGTTGCCCCGTCCGATGCACTTGAACATAGCGACAAGGGTGTTCGAGGCTTCTTCAGTCGCCTCGAGCAGAGATGACTTGGTCGACGCGAAGCAGGCCGCAGGCTGTTTCGGTAGCAGCCTCGAGAGCATGGCGAAGGGTTTCCGTTGGAAGCCACGCACGAACGATTTCGTCCACCTTCCCGTGTTCGTCGATGCCGGCCGTTGGCATGCCTGCCCGATGTTGCGCTCGCAGGGCCAAGAGCGTGTCCAATCGATCAACGCCCGCATTTCGGGCCAGCGTTGAAGGGATGCTTTCGAGCGCTCGTGCGAAGGCTTCCATGGCCAGACGTTCTCGACCTGCGTGTTGTTCGGCGGCCTCTTTGACCGCCAACGAAGCCCGCATGTGGGTAGAGCCGCCCCCGGGCACGACCCGGTTGGTGGCCATGGCGAGCGAGGTTGAACGAAGGGCATCAAACAGCCCTCGAATGGCTTCCTCGACCGCTGCGCCGTCGCCTCCACCAACATCCAATGTCACCAACCCTGCGTGTTCGCCCACCCGGAGACAAAGGCGTTCCCGCCGGCCGTCCAGGCTTTCCCCGGTCTCAATTTCGAGGGTGGTGAACGAGCCCAGCGTTGTTTCACTCACGTCTTCGAGGTGGTCGCACATGCTCGCACCCGTCGCTTTGGCGATGTCTTCAATTCCCGAGCGTTCAAGCCCGCCAAGAACAAAACATCCTGCGTCGGTGAGTTGATGGAAAATACTCGGCTCAATGGTTCCGGCGCTAAACACCGCTGTTGCACCCGAGGCGAGGACACGTTCTGCTTTGGCTTGCAGGAGTTGTTCTTTGGCTTCGATAAACCGAAGCCACTGCTGTGCGTCATCGACCTCAATTTCCGAATCCCGGCTGGATTCTTCCTGGTCGAGCGGGCACGTGAGGGCCAACACCGTTCCGTTTTCCAATCGACGGGGAAGACGGTCGAGCATCAAGGCGGTGTCAAGAACCAAACCGTCAACCAGTCGGGTATCAAACACATTCCCCAGGGTTCGCTTGGCCATCCGGACATCCTCGTAATCGACACCGTCTTCGCCGGAAACCATGGAGAGGGCGTCCACCACCAACCCGGCAAGGGTGTCTTCACCGGTATCGGACGATGTGCCGTTCATCGCCGTTCGGGCCACCTTGAGAAGGATGGATGGTTCACCATCGCAAGGACGGCTGTGCTGGTCAAGAACGGTGAGGGTTACGTCCAATGCTTCCTGGAAGCCCTGAATCAGAACCAGTGGGTGCAAACCTCGTTCCAGCAATCGGCCAGCTTCCCGCATCAGTTCCCCGGCAAACAGGATGCAGCCTGTCACGCCATCTCCGCAGGCTTGTTCCTGTGACTCGGCAAGTTGGACGAAGGCTTTGGCGGCGGGATGTTTGACCAGAAGTTCGGCGACGATCTTCGCGCCGTCGTTGGTAACAGCGGTCTCGCCGTTGGTCTTGTAGAGCATTTTGTCAAGGCCTTGTGGACCGAAGGTGCCCTGCATCAAGTCGCCAAAGGTAACAGCGGCGGTCACCAGTTTCTGCGTTACTTCGACACCGCTGGTCACGGTGGTCGTCGGGCGAACGATCACTACGGGTGCTCGCCCGCTGCCATCGTTTTGACCAGCCATGGTTCACGGCGGGGGTCGCTTGTTTTTGAACCCTCTATCGGGAACAAGAACTCACTTCTTCTTGGCCGTGGATTTGCTCGCAGACTTGGCGTGCGGCCCCAACTTGTGGGCTTTCTGCGCCTCGTTGTTTGACCAGTGATAAGCGAGTTTCAGCAAGTTGAGGTAGTGCTCGTTGCCGTCCTTCTTCATCTTGTCGTGAAGAACTTCGTTGGACATAAACACATCACCCCACAGTTGTGCTGCGGTTCCCTTGTCGCCCTTGGGCATGTCAAAGACTTCCCTCGTCGTGGGCTCGAGGTAGGAGCGCCAAACACGGGCAGGGTTGACGGCCATCGTCACTTCGACCACAATTTCATTCTCGTTGATGCCCGTGCCCGTTTGCCAGGTGTCGTCACCAAGGTCGGCGAGGAACGGAAGACACAGATCCTGAATCGAAAGACTGGTCATCGGGTCGGCGTTGGTCAAGGCAGCGTAGGCTTCTCGCATTCGGCCACGGTCAGCGCCACGAGCAGCGGTCTGGAAGCGCAACTTGTCGATGGATGTGGGTACGAGGAAGCGAACGTCGGTGTAGTACACCAGCGGATTGTCATCAGCGGAATTGAAGATGTGCTCAAATGGAGCCGGTCCGGGTGATTCACCAAGGAGGTCAACCGGATACACCGTCTTCAGGGCGTTGGTCGCCACAGACTGAACGATTCGGCGCATCAGGCGCTCAGGAGCTGCTGAAACGTCGTTGAAGGTGTCGAGGTACTCCTGCATGTTCAGAATGTCGTATCCACGAACGGAAAGAATCGAGTGAACGTTGGGTCCAATCATCTTCTCGCCATCGACATCGGCTTGGCTGATCCAGCGAGAGCCACGAGCCACATCAGAAGCCGCCACCAAATCAGCGTACGCCTTGAACCGGCGGGTCACGCGGTTCATGAAGTCGGCTTGGTCGAGTTTGGTGAACACGGTCGAGTCGTAGTTCGACTTGAGGGCGTGGTCGGCAACTTGGCTGGCGTTGGCGCAGGTCAGCAGGTTGCCTTGGTCGGACGGGTACATGATGAGGCGGCGGCGCTTGGCTGCACCACCGAGGGTACCGATTTGTGGGTCGGTGAGCAAGTAGCCGATGGTTGCACAAACTTCGAACAGACGGCTGTATTTGTCTTCGTCGCTGGAGTTACCAATCCACTCGTCCAATCCGGGTTCGATGCAGTGGAATTCCAAAGGCACCATCTCGGAACCGGCACCAAAGGCTTGGCGAACGGTCGAGGACTGCATCATACCCATCATGGTGTAAAGCGAGGTCTTGCCTGTGGTCAGGAAGACATCGGAAATGCCCTCTTCACCGAACGAAGAACGGCGGTCGGGGAGGTTGACCAAGAGGTTGAACGCCGTTGCCGTTTCGCGGTTACCGTTCACAGCAGGCCAAATCCACGTGTTGGGGCGGGTCATCAAGTAACCCGAGGCATCCTTACCAAACCCTGCGGGGGAGTAGCGAATCCAACCCAATCGGTTGTTGAACGACACGTTTCGGTGCATCAACGAAGGGTAGTAGACGCGGTCGAGCGGGTCGGAATCAGGAACCACACCGCGGTGTCCAAGCCCCCAAAGGATAACTTCCCATTCAGCGAATTCCTTGCCTTCTGTGCCGAGGAACAGGTGGTCGTCGTTGGACGTATCGCCCTCAAGAATGGCACCGCCCATGCGTTCTTCGTCACCGGTGGAACAAAAGAAGAACGTCTGGGTCGTGAACAACTGCTTGGGCGTCCACATGTTGGCGTTGATGATGGTTTTCTGCTTGAGGTAGTCCGAGATGTTCTCGATGCGGCGCTCAAACTTGAACCGGTCGGAATCAATCCACGATGAGCCCAACACGAGGTTCGTGTTCAACAACTTGGCCTCTGCAGGTCCGATGTAACGGGTGCGAGCATCCGAGCGAGAGTGGTCGGATTCTGGGATCTCTTCCCAGGGGCCTCGTCGCGGGATGTACGTCATGAAGGTCTCTGCGTCAAATTTGTCCACTTGAGCTCGCGTCACCACGGCTTCAACTTCGTCCATCAATTTGACATATGTCTCGTTGGGCAAAATTCGCCCCGTTTCTTTGAATGCTTTGTCCGATACACTACGATGTTCCCACATTTATTTCACCTCAAAATTTCTTCTTTTCTTCTGGAGGGGCCTCTTCCTCCTCCTCTTCAGAATCGTCTTCGGCCTCTTCCTCAGCCGCTTCTTCGGCCTCGTCTTCAGCATCATCTTCGCCTTCGTCCTCAGCCTCTTCTTCGGCCTCTTCCTCAGCCTCTTCTTCGGCCTCTTCCTCAG
>JBMZJQ010000040.1:0-17396 GCA_049617635.1 Candidatus Poseidonia sp. | reverse complement strand
TGGTCAAAAGCACATCGCCGCCACCTATTAACGGCTTGGTAAATCGGTTTGACTGTAATGAGGCCAACCATGGAACATCACAACCCATGATTCTCGTACCGGGAAACGAACAACCATCACTGGAGTTTCTTGCCACCAATGCGCAATTCAGTTTGCAGCGGCATCTGATGTTCCCAAGCGAATTCCTTGACGATTCTCCAGGCTTTTTCCGAACCTTCAAAGTCCTTCACGTCGATGATTTTGTTTCGGGTGTTGGCTTTGAACGCTGCAACAGGTTCTGCGTTTCTGAACACCAAGTAGGCTGAGCCAAAGCCAAACCGTTCCTTCATGATGTCCGTGAAATACGGAGCGATGGGGTCGGAAGGCGGGAGGACGAAATCCCGTATGGAAGGAACCGATTTGGCTTCTTGGAGCAGTTCTTTTCGTCCCCAACAGACCTGGTGGAAGTCCTCAATCAGGAAGCCCTTGATGAGCGTCTCATCCTCTTCAAAAGCATTGAGAACGGCTTTCAATTCCTCAGGTTTGAACGACGGTCCTGCCAGTTGGGTCAGTTGCCTCAGCGTGATCACCGGGTATTTTTGGACCAATTTGCGTATGTATTCCTTTCTCAATTCCGCACGGTCAACACCCTCAGGAGGGAAGACACTGCGGAAGCCACCGCGGAAATCTTGGACGATATGCCCTGTTTTCATCAGCGGCTGAATCAATTTTCTGAACTCAGATTGGGAGAGCGCATGGCGTTCTTTGAACAGGTTGGGGTCAGAATGGTTGCTGAAGAATTCAACGATGTCCCACAACTCTTCGTCGGCCGGTTGGTTGCGGATGGCCAAGACATCTTGGAAGTGCTCGTAACTGGCCCAGACCTGATGGCCTCGAAGGTTGATGCCCTGATGCAGTCGATGCGCACTGGCCATGCTCTTGAGGTCCACACGGTACAATTCACACCGTCCCCGCAGGGCAAAATCATCGCGGATTTCATCCACTTCCTTGAGGGCAAGAATCTCGTTTTCCAAACGAGTGTGTTGGTGAAGATGGTGCTTGTGGAACAGAGCCCGCTCAGCGATTTCCCTCGGTTGCGGGTCCACAACTGCCCCGCGAATCATGCGCTCGCCCGTGACCTTGAACCCGATGGATTCCAACGCCTCTCGGGTCGTGTCGTCAAGGGACGTGATCGGTTCGCTGTTGAAATTGGAGAGCACCGACACATCGACCAATTGTGCTGCATGGTTTTCCAGCAACAGTTCAAACGCCTTGCAGAACTCATCAAGGTAAGCCGTGGGTACATGCAAATCCTTGATTTCGAGGTAGTCGTTCACCTTGAACATCAGCACCTTGCCAATGGGGTCGACGCCTTTGAAGATGGGCAAATACCATCCACGGTCGAGGACGCTTCGGACCTCCCAAATGAACCGTGAAACATAGGGGTCGGATTGGGTGAGGATGCGAACGGTACGGTCTTCTCTGCGAGGGCGCTGGAGTTCCTCAACCTCATCGGGCGCGCAGAAGAAGGCCTCGGGCTCGGGCACCAGCGCCATCACTTTAGCGATACGGCCTTCTTTCTCGAGGTTCATCAGGGCAACCGTCAGTTCCTCAAAGCTGCGGGAGACGTAGAACCGAAGGGTGCTGGCCTTGACAGGTCCCATGCGACGTACAACCTCTTCGAGGGCATCCTCGAACGACATCGGTTCGTAGACATCGGCGACGCGATGGAAGAGCGACAGTCGTCGACGACGGCCGGGTACCTCTTCGAATTGCTTGACGACCAACATTTGTCGCTCAAGGTTGTTGAGGGCGTTCTTCAGGTCACGCTGGAGGGCGCGATGTTCCTCTCCTTTGGGATAGTCATCCATGATCTCTTGGCGCGTGACATTCTCACCGGGCGGAATCTTGGTGAGGATTTCTTCTTCCATCGGGCCAACCCAAGCCTCGGGTTTGAGTCCCAAGAGCATGGAGATGTTGCGTTTGGTGGTGTAACCGATGCGATTGTGGAGCAGTCGACCCATGATGACATCGGAATCCAATTGAACGTCCGACCAGTCGCTGAAGGCAAATTCATCAACACGGTAGAGCAATTCCTGCTGCTTTTGGAAAAGCACGTGCTCGTTGAACGCAGTGAAACTGTCGCCGTATTGATGGAAGGACTTGTCCAAGACCATGTTCTGAATCCATCGGTATTCAACAACCTCTTCCTCTCCACCCGTCAGTCGGTGTTCGTCAACTTTGAGGATGTATTCAGCGTCGTTGGTTTGGATGTAGAAACCAACCGAAACGACGTTGCGGCCCTCAAGTTCGTGAAGTGCACGCTCGATCAGCGTTTGAGGGAAAGGCAGGCGTTCAACCATCTCGTCGGCCGTTTTGGGTCCTTCAGAACCAAGCATCTCGATGATTTTCACGCGCAAGGCTTCCTGGGGGTCGCCCAACATGCGCTCTTCCCATGCCGTGGGTTTGGTACCGTCGAACGAAGTGGCGATGGAATAGTTCAATCCACGGGTGTGAAGTTCGAGGAGGTTTTCGACCTCTTTGCCACCTGCTACCGCAAGGCACCCGAGGGTGCCGTGAATTTCGGCCATGTAGTTGGTGAACCATTTTCCATCCAACTCCTCTTGACCCGTTCCATCAATTTTGGTGATTTGGCCTGCCTGGCACAATTCCTCGACCCACTCGCGAATGGTTTCATGGGGGATATCGTTCAATTTTTCTCTATAGAGTGGGTTGTTGAATTGCCTATCAAGGCCACCACCATGGCTCATCAACCGGTACAAGCCTTTGGCGTTTGAGGGAACCGGCGCTTTGTCAGAATAGTAAGCCGACAATTGTTCGCTGGAAAGTTCGGTGGCCAAGGAGCGTGTCCCGAGAAGTCGCTGGAGGATGGACGGGTCAATGTCCTTGACCAAGAACGCCCGTGTCTTCATCGACATCAGGTCTTCAAACGCCGACATGAACAGGGACATGCCGAGTCGAGACGGGACGACCACCTTGGTGTGGACGATGCGCGCATCGCCGGTGCTGCAAGCCTGAAGGAAATCCTGCAACCCGATCAAATCGATGTCGCCAAACATGATCTCGTTCTTCGCTTCCCTCATCAGCAGGCTACCGTCCATGGTGCGGTGTTTCTGAAGCAAGGCTTCGGCCCGTTGTTGGAATTGCTGAGGGCTGATTTCTTCGGCGCCCATCCGCTTGGGAATGATAAGCGAGCGACCAGAAACCTCACGGAAGCGCTTGGCAAAGATTTGCGTGTTGATGATGTAGCGTTCGATCACGTCGAGATGATTGTTGTCTTGGAACGCCGTGTACATCGTCCCAGGGTCGACTTCCTGCGATGTTTTGAGCAACAACCCGTTTTCGTCAAACGACATCTCGATGACGTTGATGTTGTTGGCTTCGGCCAGTCCAGCCATGTAGTAGCCCAAGGCCGTGTTGAACCCACGACCACGGCAGGTGGTGATCATGTAGGTTGGAAAGGCTCCCGTGATGACTTGTTCGACCAGGATGCGCTGAGAGTCGGGCACTTGGAACGAATCGAGTGAATGCTCTTCGAGGTGGCGAGCGATGGCGTTGGCAACCTCGTTTGACAACCCGTAGACGTCGCGAAGCAACAAGCGCGGGTCGTTTTCTCGACGAAGTGAGACCATGCAGTGCCCAATCAAATCCAACAGCGCTTGCGACAGTTCTCTGCTGCGGCTGCGAGCTTCACCGGACCACGATGGAATCGTTGGGCGATGACCGGTGACGCTGGTGACGTTGACACGCGTGCCTTGGATGTTGGTCACACGGTAGGTGGAACCTCCCAAAAGAATCACGTCGCCGGTGCGTAGATTGGAAACAAAGGAGCCTGAGAGTTTTCCGAGAATCGAACCCTCTGCGTTGAACACGAGGTAGGAATTGTCCGGGGCGATGGTACCGATGTTCGTGTAGTAAATCATGCGAGAATAACCTCGCTTTCCAAAGATGTTTTCTTCCCAGTCCACCCAAATTCGACGCTCGTCTTCAAGCATGTCAAGGACTTCAATGAAATCATCGTACTCAAAATTGCGATACGACCAGGAATTCACAATGATCTCGAAGGCTTCGTCAATGTCCAGATCGTTGATGATCACCAAGCCAATGATGAACTGAGCCACGACGTCCAAACAATTCTGTGGGAAATCCAAACGGTCCATGTCACCGGTCTGAATGGCGGCTTGCAAGGCAGCCAATTCAAGCAAATCATCCACGCTTTGCGGTAGGAACCGAGCGCGAGGAATACCACCCACATGGTGGCCGGCACGACCGATACGTTGCAGGGCCGTGGCGATGTCTCCCGGGCTACCGACTTGAACGACCAAATCCACCGAACCGATGTCAATACCCATTTCCAGCGATGACGAGGTCACCACGGCTCTCAAATGGCCGTATTTGAGCTTCTTTTCAACATCCAGCCGGATGTTCTTGTCCATTGAACCGTGGTGGCCAGCAACCAAGTCGCCGAGGAACGGTCGAAGTTTTTGCACGATGGTTTCCGTCATCTTTCGCGTGTTGGCAAAGACCAACGTGGTCGTGTGTGCGCTGATGAGGTCGGCGATGGCTTCGATGTTGTATTCGAGCACCTTCATGACCGGCAAATCACTGAATTTCGGATGCGTGATGAGGATGTCCAGGTCCAATTCTCTCGACCCTGAAATTTTTGCAATGGAGACTTGCGTGACGTTGCCTCGTGCTTCTTGGTCGTCGCTGCTCACCAGGTATTCTGCAACGGTTTCAAGCGGTTCCATCGTTGCAGAAATACCGATTCGCTGCACGGGATTTTTGAGCAGGGAATCGAGCAGCGAAAGCGTCAATGAAAGATGAACACCTCGCTTGGTGGGCACCATTGAATGAAGTTCGTCGATGATCATGTACTCGACTTCACTCACAATGGGCTGAAACCGAGGGGAGGTGATGGCGATAGCGAGGCTTTCGGGTGTGGTGATCAAAATATGCGGTGGATTACGAAGCATCTTTTGCCGGTCAGATTGGGAGGTATCACCCGTGCGAAGCCCAACTCGAATGTCTTGAGCTCGGTCCGGCAAATAGCGTTCTTTGATTTCGGTGAGCGGACCGATGAGGTTTCGCTGAATGTCGTTCGCCAAGGCCTTGATCGGTGAAATGTACACCGCGTAGACCTTTTTCTCAAGTTTCTTGTCCAACGACAGGCGAACCAATTTATCGAGGACGCTCAAAAATGCCGTCAATGTTTTTCCAGAACCCGTTGGTGAACACAGGAGCAGATGCTGTTGGTCCATGATGGCGGGAATCGCCAATTTTTGGGGGCGTGTGAAATCTGGAAATTTATCTTGAAACCACTGACGCACAGGAGGGCAAAGTCGCTCAAACAATTCATTGGAATCCATGGGGGAATCCAAGTAAACGATTTCAGCCATTTTTTTTCTCACGCCCTATGGGTTGCGAGGGCAACAAGTTCGTTATAAAAGATTGTGCCTATTCGTTAAGCCCTCAAGGCCAGCGAGTGGGGCGTTTTTTCCATCGAAGCACCGGTGTTGTGTTGGGCTCATCGTTCTCCAACAGAAGCGGGGACTCAATGGCGTTGGGGGGTACTTGAACTTCAAACAGGGCATCGGTGGGACACGAACCAATACAAGAAAGACAACCCACACATCGATTTTCGACCACGACCACCGGTCGTTTCGGGTGGTGTCGGTCGGGTGGATTTTCGGCGAGCGGGAGCAGGGCTTCAAACGGACAGTGCAAAATGCAAAGATCGCAGCCGGTGCAATCGTCCTGCACGATGGCGACCATCGCCTGTCCCATGCAAGGAAGTTAAGCGCCCCGGATATAATGCTGTGTCTGCGAAATGAACCCGAACCACCTCGGACTCGGTGAAGTTCATAGAGGGCTCGCCTCAGCCAAGCAACGGAGGGAACCGCAATGACCGATGAAGGCCGACTCGACCGACTCAGCGGGATGCTGAAGCGACGGGGCTTTCTCCTTCCCGCCTTCGAAATCCACGGTGGTGCGAGTGGACTGTACGATTTTGGTCCCGTTGGCGGGCGAATGCGGTCTCGTATCAACCAGCTTTGGCTGAATCACTGGCTCCGTTTGGGCAACGTGGTGGAACTCTCCTGTCCGACCGTCACGCCGTATGCGGTGCTCGAAGCGAGCGGCCACGTCGGTGAGTTTTCTGATTTTATGACGCAGTGCAAGGAATGCGAGGAAGCAAGCCGTGCTGATACGCTGCTGGAAACCCATCATCCAAACCCGGATGCGCTCAAGCGTGACGAATTAGCAGCCCTGCTTCACGACATCAATCCCTCTTGCCCCTCGTGCGGTGGAGCGAATTGGGGGGATGTTTCTGCTCAGAATTTGATGTTCAACACAACCATTGGCGCAGGTGCTTCAGGACGAGCAGGGTTCTTGCGACCAGAAACGGCACAGGGGATGTTCACCTCCTTTGGTTCCTTGTTCCGCCATTTCCGAGAACGACTTCCGTTTGGTGCGATGCAAGTGGGCAAGGGGTACCGAAACGAAATCGCTCCGCGCCAAGGGATGATTCGCCTGCGTGAATTCAACATGGCGGAACTCGAGTACTTCATCGACCCCGAGGCTGAACTGACCGATGATCTCGGGACTTGGGACGCTTACCCAATGACCCTTCTTCCTGATGGAGGGGGAGCGGTTGAGATGACGCTTAGTGAAGCGTGTAAGCAGAAACTCATTCGGCATTCTACGGTCGCTCAATTCATGGGCATGACCTTTGATTTCTTGGTCCAGGTGGGCATTGATCCTTTGCGATTACGGTTCCGTCAACACGAAAGCGATGAGATGGCTCACTATGCGATGGATTGTTGGGATGCCGAAATCGAAGGTAGCTACGGCTGGATTGAGTGCGTTGGAATCGCCCACCGAGGATGCTACGATCTGGAGAGTCACGAGAAGGCCACGGGACAGCGCCTACGTGCTCGACGTGAGTTCGATGAACCACGGACAACCACCATTGACGCTTGGACCATCGACGGTGCTGTTGCCGGACCCGCCTTCAAAGCCCTAGCCGGGCAGGTTAAAACAGCCGTCGAAGAACTCCCAAAAGAAACAGCGTTCCCTGTTGAGATTGCGCTCGGCAGTGGTGAAACGGTCATGGTTGAAGCCAAACACGTCAAACCAAATCAAAAGACCGTGAAAGAAAGTGGTGAGTGGTACATTCCACATGTCATCGAGCCCGCATTTGGTATTGACCGCATCATCTGGCACGTGTTGGACCACGCCTACCACGAGACGGTCAAGAACGATGAACCGTACACGCTGATGAAACTCGCATCGGATGTCGCACCGATTGATGTCGCCGTCTTCCCACTGTTTGAAAAAGACGGCATGGACACCATCGCGAACACCATTCACCAACGGTTTTGCAGCACGGCTGGAACGGTGTCCATGTACGACGGAAGCGGGTCAATTGGACGCCGTTACGCACGAGCCGATGAAATCGGTGTGCCGACCTGTATCACGGTGGATCACCAATCCCTCGAAGACGGAACGGTCACGGTTCGGGACAGGGACACTGGCGAGCAAACGAGGGTTTCCATCGATTCGTTGTGAGGATGTCGCTTCACGCCGCCTCTTCGCTGGTGAAGGTTGAAGAACCCTCCTTGAGGAAGGAAGAACATGAGTCAGCCGAGCGATTGGACGGAACGTCACCGTCCTCGCTCGGAGCAACTGCTCGAGGGCAACGAAGTGCAACGACGAACCATTCGAACCTGGTTGGATGAATGGCAAAGCGGGGCGCCCAAGAAACGAGCAATGTTGCTCATCGGACCTCCAGGTGTTGGAAAGACCACCGTGGCGCGTGCCGTTGCTGAGGACATGGGGTGGAACGTGATTGAACTCAATGCGAGCGATGACAGAAACGCTGCCGCAATTCGGAAGGCTGCAACCAGCGGTGCTATCCACCGTTCTCTTTTCCACGACCCCACCGCACCGCCTTCTCGAACACTGATCTTGTTGGATGAGGTGGACCACCTCTCCGGTGGCTTGCGTCAAGTGAGCCAAGACCGTATCGAACGAGCGATGCAGGGTGGCGAGGAGAACGCAGGTGCATCCCTCTCGGGAGATTCGGGTGGCAAGGCTGAGCTTTTGCGACTGCTGGACCAAACCAAACAGCCCGTGATTCTTGCCTGCAACGACGAAATGGGTCTGTGGGGAAGAAATTCGTCCTGGCGCTCAACAAGAGACCGCTTTACCAAGCATTTGGTCAAAGTCAATTTCGTTCGGGCCAGCAAGGAGGCCCTGCGACGAATCGCTCGTCGCGTGCTGAGGGAGGAAGGCATTGAGTTCGATTCGGGTGCCGTGGATGCCTTGGCAAAACACAACCACGGCGACCTGAGAGCGCTTGTGCGTGATTTGCAAGTGATGACCGCTGACCTCAACGGTCAACCGCTCACCGCCTCCGTGGTTGAACGCCATCATGAAGCAAGCCAGCGCGACATCACCGTTGAGATCTTCCCCGGACTTGAACGCCTCTATAGAGAACGCTCTTCCGCCGCTGCTGCAACACTGATTCGATCCATTGACAAGGCCCCCGAAGATTTCCTTGATTGGGTGCACTGGAACAACGCCTCCTTGTTTACCCACGGGCCGAGCATCCAACGGGGAACCATGGCCTTGCGCCAGGCTGATCGAAATTTCATGGGCCGGTTCACCAACCAAGCACACCGTTCATCCTACTGGACACAACACCTGACCGCCCTTGCAGCCTCGGTCGCCAACACCGTCCCACTGGAAGGACGGCTCTATGTGAACTACCCGCATTTCCTTCGCCGACGGGGTTCTGCAGGACGTGGCAGTATTCTCGACAAGTTGTCGGCCTACTGCTCGTCCAACAGGGTGGCGACCCGTGAAGACCTGATTCAACCCCTGGCGATGCTCCTCCAAGACGGCTCCCCCTTGGGTGAACCCTCGGCGTTTGAATGCTCCCTGCTGCTCGGTTTGAACGCTGAAGAACATCTTTCCCTTACCGGGATGAGCGCCACCCGACGGTCTTCGAAGCAATTGTTGGCCGCTTACGATGCGGCTGAATTGGAGCGAGAGCAACGACGCGCTCCCGAACCCTCGGGCGTACAGAACGACGTATCTGCCGGCACCATACAGGAACCAAAGGTCGTTGAGTCGGTCGATGAACCGGTCGTTGATGACGAGAGCGAGCCTGGGCCTCCTCCCGGTCAAACGACGTTGTTCTGATCTTCGTCGTCCTCGCGCTGCTCCAGCATGCGCTTGACCATCGCCATCCCTTGGCGTTCACCATCGGCTTTCTCCTCTCGCCGCCAGCTGTGCGGATGAAGGACAATGATGGCAGTCAACAATTCCAAACGGCCAAACCACATCAAAATCGACGTGAAGAGAAGGGCACCTGAATTCATCGTCGCCCATGTTTCTTCGGGGCCGTAATCACCAAGGGTGGGGCCGGTGTTACCGAGCGAAGAGGCGACCACCATCGTGACGCTCTCAAACGATTCCGTTGGCATGAAGATGGCAAGGATGACGCTTGAAATGAAAAACAACCCTACCCAAATGAAGAGCATACCAACGATGAGGCCCAATTGTTTGTCTTCGACGACCTCGCCGTTCATACGAATTTGCTGTACTTTTCGAGGCTGAGCAATACGTGTGAGTTCCCTCATGGCCACCTTGAAGGCGATGTTGACGCGGAGCAGTTTCAGGCCACCGGCCGTCGATCCAGCACTGGCACCGACCACCATGAGAATGAACAGGATGATGTGAGCCACGAGTGGCCACGATTCGTCCATGTAGTTGGTTGAGGTGTACCCTGTCGATGTACCAAACGACACCGCCTGGAAGATGCTTTCTCGGAAACTGGTGGACAGGTCAACCCCCGAAATGAAGAGGGCCAACTTGAGGGCCAGGACAGCAACGAGCATGTACACGAGGTAAATGCGAAATTCTTCATCCTTGAACGCTCGCTCAAAATCGCCACCTCGAATGAACCACAGCAAAGCGAAGTTGACGCCAGCAAGAAACATGAAGACCACTATGATGGCTTCAACCAGCCCCGAATCGTAGTACCCAATGCTGGCATCTCGCGTCGAATAACCTCCCGATGGCATGGTGGTCAACGCGTGGTTCACGGAATCGAACAGGTCCATCGCACCCGTGAGGTACAGAAGCAAGAATTCGGTCAGTGTCAGAACGATGTACAATCCCCAAAGGGCCAGCGCCGTTTGCTTCAATTTCGGACGAAGTCGGGACAACGAAGGGCCGGTCAACTCGGCCCGTGCCAGCGCCATGCCACCACCGATCACACGGGACAACACCATCATGCCGAGCATGATGATCCCCATGCCGCCGAACCATTGCGTCAGGGAGCGCCAAATCAACAAGCCACGGGGTTGGGCATAAATGCAGTCTGGCGTCGTGCCGGGGATACAGTTTGGGCTCATGTTGTGAGAGATCACCGTCGCCCCGGTGGTGGTGAAACCGGACATCGACTCAAACCATGAATTCACGAAACCTCGTGCGATGTCGATAACCTCGACGTCCGGCGTCATGGGTCCAACAAACATCCCGCCAAACCAGTAGGGTAAGGCGCCGATCAACACGGTCACGGGCCACACCAGTCCCACGCCGACGAAGGCTTCCAAATCACGGAGCCGTTCTGCAGAATTGGTACGCGTGAAGAAGGCGAGGAGGAGGGTGCCCAAGCCTGCACTCGCTACGATGGCCGGGCCGAAGGCCTGCATGGCGAGGGTAAGCCCGTCCAACCACCAGGTCAAGGCAGCACACACGAACAACGGCACCGTCAACGCCAACAGGGTCCAGCCCAGGATGAGGTTCACGACGTCGTAACGCATGATCACACCTTGAACCGTTTCTGGGCTTCTGCAACACGCTCCTTCAAACAGAACACCACCATTCTGTCGTTCTCAAGAAGCAACTCGTCCGCTTTTGGTTCAATGGATTCCCACGAACCGGAGAGGTTCATCCGCTTGATGAACGCCGGACGAAGCCAATCAGGGAACTGTGCTTCAGCCACCGTTTTACCGGCGAACTTGGCTTTCTCGGTGATGGCAAGCGTGATACCAACCACGTTGGGAATCTCCGTCAAGAGGGCGTAATGGCCGGAAAGACTCTGATGAATGTGGGTCAGCATGTTGCTCACCGCAACCCGGTGGCGGTCGACGGCAAAGGAGATGCCCATGCGCTGCGTAACCTTGACCAAATCGGCGTCGTTGAGCATCAAGCCGGTATGCGGCACACCCAAGTCGGACATCAAGAGGACGGCGGCAATGTTGGCGTGGTCATCGTCGAGAGCACTCACCGCAACGTCGAATTGGTCAATGGAGATTTCTTCCAAGATGGAACGATCGAGGTGGTCGCCGTGAATCACGTCGAGGTTGGGGTGGCCGCCCGTCTTGGAACCTGCCAGTTGATTGGCCAGATGCAGATTGCGTTCCAGAACCGTTACGGTCGCTCCGTGTTCAAGCCAATCCTGTGCCATTTTCGTGCCGTTCGAGGTGGCTCCGACAATCACCACCCGTGGGTGTTCGGGGAAGTACGACACTTCGTGGCCGAAGGTGATCAACGCCGGGTTGAATTTGTCCAAGCCGACCACAGCTACAGCGATGCGGTCACCGATTTCCAACACGCTCTCATCGTTGGGGATGAAACTTCGCTGACCGTCTCGCTTGACACCAACGATGTTGGGTATGCCGTGGACAAAATCTTCCTTGACATCTTTGAGCGGTCGGTTGACAATGCTCGAAGCAGTGGAGCCGATATCGAATTCGAGCACGAACGCACCGTGTTCGAAGGCGATCACCTCCTCAATTTCGGTTGAGCGCAATCCGGCGTTGAGGCGTCGGATGGCACCTCGCAACGGGTTGACGACGTGGTTCACGTTGGCCCATTCACCAAGGTGGCCGTTGCGGAATTCATCAATGTACGTTGGGTCTCGTAGACGGCAAATACTGGTCAGTTTGTCCTTGCCCTTGAGGTCGCGGTGAGCATGTTCTGCAATCGCGCAGGCAATGAGGTTGGCTTCATCTGAGGGCGTGGCAGCAACGAAGACCTGCGCTGTGAGAATGCCTGCTTCGAGCAAGGTGTCCCTCGAAGTGATGCTTCCGTGAATCACCAAGCAATCCAGGGCCTGTGCGTTGGAAACGGCACGCGAATCGTTGTCCACCACGACAAGATCGTACTTTTCGTTGGCCAACGCCTTGGCCAAAGAAATCCCAACACGTCCAGCACCGCCAATGATCACTCGCATGGTTTCACCTCAGCCGAGGGTTTCGGCATATTTCTTGACTTTGTACGAACCGCCGGAGAACACCACGTCCCCAACGGTCTCAAAACTACGCTGACGCTCCACGCTTCCTGCTCCATAGGTCGCGCTGAGGACGGGGTGATAGTAGTCGTGAACGAGGTCACCGGTCGGGTCGGCCACCTCCACCCAATCAATGTAAGCCGTCGGCGTGGAGAGGAGCCACTTGTTGTTGACAACATCGACTTGCGCCTCAACAAAACAGGTTTGCAAGACGATGTTGCGCTCTTCACACCACGCCTCGCTCATCGGCAACAAGACATAGCCCCAAGCGTGAGCTTCCCAGCCTTCGCTGGAAAGGAAGGGATCGCCCAAGACACCAAAAGCGTACCAACCGGGAACCCCACGAGTGCGCATGATGCTGAAGAAGGCGTTTGTCTGTTCGTCACAATCACCCGTTTCAGCGGCAAGGCATTCGGGACCGGAGCGAGCCGTGCCCGGAGCCTCTCGGTCGTAAGAGATGTAGGCGTGAAGATAATCGAAGGTTGCTCGGGCAAAGGCGTAGGCGTTGCTTGACTCGCCTTCAGGAAGGCTGGTGGCAATGGCGTCAGCCGTAGCGACGACCAAGGCATCGTTTCCATTGATGGCGTAACTGCCAACGTTGTCTCGGAAGTACCACTCGTCGCCACCAAAGTCAGCTTTTCGTACACCGTTCCCTCGTTGAGCGATATCGGCAAAGGTTCCTGAATTCTCAACATTGAGGCCAACGTCCTTTCCAGCGATTCGGGCATCGACGCGTCCATCGTCCCACCACGAATACGAGGTGGATTTCACGCGAATTTCAAAGGTGTAGCGCACGGATTCACTGCCATCCAAGTTGGTTCGAATTTTTACACACTTGGCCACAGGACATTCCTCACTTCCTTCACCCACCGCAGGCCACCATACCTCATGGCCGGCAGCGGTCGTGATTCGGTTGGCATGGGACCGGTCGGGCAGCCCATCGACGGGCATGTTGATCCGTTCTCCACCGACCACCACCGCCAATTCCAAGGTTTCTTGCAGCGTGATGGAGGGAGCCTCGTCGCTGCCGTCCGTGTAAGCAAATTGCGCCGACCCGGCCAACGAGGAACGTAACGTCGGCGGAATCAGGATGTTTTCCGTGATGATGCTGCTCGTTCCTGGGCCGCCGTTCAACGACACGTCAGCATGTTTCGCAAGGGTGTAGGTCGCTTCGTTTGGGTAGATGTGGTAGGGGGCGAGCTGGGACTGCAGGAATTCTTCGACCCCTCCGAATTCACCAAAAATCGCCTCTTGGGCTTGGGGAGAAAGCATCACGAACGCCACCAAACTCAGCATCACCACGCTTCGAAAGCGGTTTTTCCGGCGTTTCATGATGTTACGTTGGCGACCCGTGTGTGTTTGTACGACGCCTCGCTGAGACGGTTTCTTGGCCATTTTGTACGACGTGGCCCGTGTGCCCTTCTGGCTGAATTGTTGCTCAAGGCGATAACTGGCTCGATCGCCCTGCGGAAGAACACGCCCGCACGAGTAGCAAATCGTGTCGCTCGGCAACGCCGCACTGCGACAATAAGGGCATGCACCCATGGTATTTGGCTCGGCTGGCGAGGTATAACAATTCCTCAAGATGGCCCGCCAGCAAGAACAAAACCAAAGTGGCGAAATTTTCGCTCGGAAATACCAGCCCATGCTTTAAGTAATCAATTACTCACTCTTCTTCGCCGGCACTCTCAGCACCCTCAACGGGCGAAACCGAGGCAGGTTGGGCGTCTCGGACTTGTTCAGCCCACATCCGGCGGAGGCGACGACGACCCTCTTTGGGCACGGATTCCCAAATCCACGTCTCAGCGGAAGGCGTGGCGAGGAGGATGAACGGCAGGATGAACACCCACCCGATGGGCTCGAAAAACACGAAGTAAATGGCCACCAGAAAGGAGGCTCGCCAAAAGGCAGAACGCAATACGGCCCCCCAACGTCGTCCTTGAAGCATCATGAAGCCGTGGCGCGAGGTGATCAGCGCTTCAGCACGAGGTGACATCACGGAAATCAAGGCGACGTTGACAAGTCCCGGCAGCGTGTAGGTCTCGTCAAATTCGAACATTCGAAACATCATCACCATCGCCACCATGCCACCAATCGCCAGACCAAGGGCCCACCCACTGGTTGGTTGGGAGCCACCACGGCGGACACGCTTTCGTCGCAGCAGGAGGTGTGAAAACACAGAAGCAAACAAGGCGACAAGCATCAGCGAGACAATGTTCAACCCCGTGTAGACGCCATCGTTGCTGACCACGGTGGTGTAGTACGGTCGAAACAAGAGCCCGTCGGCCATGACCGCATAGAGTCCGCCAAGAACGATGCCCCAGAAAACATGGTTCCATGCCGTGGGCAAATCGTAGAAACCGGCAAACTTGGTCATCACACCTCGCCAGCCGAGGGTCATCCCAACGAGGGCACAGAAACTCGAGAGTTGAAACAACACGAGTTCTGATACCATGATGTGGCCTGTGTGGTTCCCTTCATCAATCTCTTGGCTGGAAAGACCCCAAGGGTGGCATTCAAACACCTCGGCGGCTTGGGCGAGCCATGGCACGGCTTCTCCTCTTTGGTGGAAAAGGCGGCGTGGGAAAAACAACCACGTCATGTGCAACAGCGGTTTGGCTGGCCGATGCGGGATTGCGTGTTCTGCTTGTCTCCAGCGACCCTGCTCATTCAACCTCCGACTCCCTCAACGTCCAACTTGGCACCGAACCAACCGAGGTGGAGGGCGTGCCGGGTCTCTTCGGCTTGGAAATGGACCCTGAGGCCAAACTGTCCAATTTGCTTCCCAAAGTCGGTGAAGCGATGAACAACATGGGACAGGGTGGTTTTGGAGGCCTCGGCGGCCTGGGCATGATGCTTGACCCGTCGGCGAAGGACGAATTGGATGAGATGAAGTCCGACATTCAAACAGCCGACATGATCTTGCCGGGGCTTGACGAGGCCTTGGCCTTTGATGAATTGCTCAAACACATGGAAAATCCAACGTGGGACGTCGTCGTGTTCGACACCGCACCCACCGGCCACACCCTTCGGTTCCTGTCGTTACCCGAACTCATTGAGGCATGGTCAGGCCGTTTGCTGCGATTGATGCGCGTGTCTGGCGGCCTCCGCTCGATGCTGTTTGGACGAAAAGAAAGCGACGCCATGAAGGAAGAACTGGAACGCTTTCGACGCCGAGTTCTTCATGTCCGCCGTGTGTTGAGCGACCCTGCCACGTCCTCGTTCACCCTCGTCACCATCCCTGAACGAATGGGCGTGAACGAGACCCTGCGTGCTCACGAATCGCTGGTGGAATACAACCTGCCCATCGGAGGGTGTTTGGTCAATCGAATCACCCCCGAGTTTGATCACCCCTTCCTCGAGCAACGACGCGAACAGGAACTGAGCAGAATCGAAGAGTTGGAAGCCGCCTTGAACGGGGTGAACGTCGGTCGGCTGGAATTAGCCGACACCGAAATTGTTGGTGTTGAGGCCTTGCGAGGTGTTGGAAAACAACTCTACGGCAATGTTGCAGCCATCGCCGATTCAATCGGCCCGCATGCCATTGGTGAAGTCCTTCACCATGAGGTCCATCGTGGGATGGTCAGCCAACTTGACGACGCCACCGAACACATCCAACTTCATTTCCCCGGCCTTGAGCGAAGCGACCTCTCACTGCGTAGCGAGGAAGGTGTCTTGTTCGTTGGGGTCAACGGGCGAGAACAGCCGATACCCACCCAAACCCATGTCAAAGCCAGTCAAGTCAAAGCCTCGTTGGACGACGATGTCCTGACCCTTGAGGTCCCACGGAACCAAGCATCGTCCTGAGGGCATGGTTTGAAATGGGTCAACCTTGACGCCTCAACATGGCTCTTGAAGGCTTGTCGAGGGGAATCTTCCGCTCGCTGGGTCTGCTCAAGAACAAGCGCAAGTTGGACGAGGACGAGCTTCGTGAAATGACACGCAGTCTGCGCCGTGCTTTGCAAGAAGCAGATTTCAACATCCGACAAACCAAGGAAATCGTAGACCGCCTTGAAACCCGAATGCGAGAAGAGGAACCCCGACCGGGGCTCACCTTGCAAACGCATGCTATGAACATCCTCTACACCGAACTGGTGCGCATCCTCGGCCCAGCTACCGACTTCCAGCCCCGTGGAGCCACCCTCTTGCTGGTTGGACTGTACGGACAAGGAAAGACCACGACCACGGCGAAATTGGCCGAGTGGTACCGTCGCAAACACGGGCTGCGCGTCGCCGTCATCGAAGCCGACGTTCATCGACCTGGTGCCTACGCTCAACTTTCTCAACTCCTTGAGGACACGACCGTTCAAGTCTACGGGGAGCCCGAGACCAAGGACGCCGTGACGATCGTTCGCAACGGCCTCGCTGCCTGTGCGTCCGCTGATCTTGTCATCGTTGACACCGCTGGACGCCACCAACTTGACGAGGAACTCGTTGAGGAATTGGAGCGCATCGCCGGCCTGACCCGAGCCACCGACCGATGGTTGGTGATTGACGCACAAGTCGGTCAGGCCGCCGGCCCGGTGGCTGCTTCGTTCCACAGCCTTGCTGGCGTAACGGGCATCGTCATCACCAAACTGGACGGTACGGCCCGTGGCGGTGGTGCGCTGTCCGCCGTGGCCGCCACGGGTGCGCCAATCGTTCACATCGGTGTGGGAGAACGCATTCAGGACCTGGAGAAATTCGAGTCGGACCGCTTCATCTCCCGTTTGCTGGGCATGGGCGACATCCAAGGTCTCATCGATTTGGCGCCCGAGGACATGGATGAAGAAGAGGCCATGCGCCTCACGCAACGCTTGATGAGCGGGCGTTTCACCCTCAACGACATGTACAAACAAATGGAAATGATGTCCAAGGTTGGCACCATTGACAAGCTGATGTCCTTCCTTCCGGGCAGCATGCTCGGCGGCATGGGCGCCATGTCAAAGAATCAAAAGGAAGCCATGCAGGCCAACCTTGACCGCTATCGAACCATCATGGATTCCATGACGGCCTGGGAAAAGAACGAGCCAGCGAAGATCAAAGCCGACCGCATCAAGCGTATTGCCCGAGGTTCAGGTGTTCGTGAAAAGGACGTGCGTGAACTCAT
>JBMZJQ010000039.1:0-17480 GCA_049617635.1 Candidatus Poseidonia sp. | reverse complement strand
CGGTGCTCATCAAATCCAGAGGCGTCCATGTGTTTCCCCCAGATGTCAAAGAAGGCTTCCAACGGAGCTTCCACCCCCGCCTGTTCAAATTCGGCATGGATTTTACCGTCGGCAGAATGAGTGTGAAGCGGGCGCATTGAACAATCGCCGTCGTTCAAGCCCACGTCATCTGGAATCTCGACATTCTCGCCCAGCACGGAGATTTTGACGATGGGATGGTAGTGCTCGGCAACGCCGGAACCGTGGCCGCCAATACAATCGTTGGCAATCGCATGGCGTTTTTCAGCCGTGTTGAAGGGTGGTTCGCCATCGCTTTGCCCGAGCAAGACGCCCATAGCAGCCAACGCGGAAAACGTCACAATCAACCAAAACAGTGTTTCTTTGTTCATGGCCCTCACGCCTTTGTTTCAACGATAGTATCGTCCTTCCAGAGGCCTTGATCGTGCATCTGGGAGGCTTTCCAGAACCCGAACAATGCCACAACGTTCGCGATGTGGGCCATGGTACAAAACTGGCAAATCTTGCCCATTTGAACCTCATAGGAAACCAACAGCGCAATCACCAAGAGGCCAGCGCCCGTCATGTACATACCGTACTTCATGTAGCGCTCCGCCCAAAGTGCATCGGGTTCTTTTGACACGGAATTCGTGATGAAGAGAAGCGCGCCGAATGCGAACATACCGATTAACCCCCAAGAGATTCCAAACACAGGGTCGGTGTTGTAAGCTGCATTCCCAAGCACATCATCGCAGGAAAACACCGTTGCGCTTGAACAAACATTGCCGCCTTCACTGATTTTGTTGGTGATCCAAAGCGTATGAACGGAGACAGCAAAGCCAGTGAGCGCTACGAGATTCATGCCGAACATGTGCCGGCGACGGGCGTGAATCAGCAGTGGGTTTCGCCCCACAAGCCCTCCTGCAACAGATGCACTGGTGGCCGGCAGCATCAGCAACAAACCAAAGAGTAAGGGAACGATATAAGCGAGCAAGATGAGGTTTTGATTCATGTTCAGGCCTCCACCGTGAGACGGAAAATCGCCTCTGCCACCGTCTCCGAGCGATGCTCCTGAGAGGACCAAGCCACGATACCGTCGGGTTGAATCAAGAAGTATGCGGGCGTGCCAGGGACTTTCCATTCTTTCATGTTGTCTTGGTCGAGATCATCGATGTAGATGAACCGGTGCGGGTCTCCTTTGCGACTTGAACACGATGAACCGGCACAGTCCTCATCGCCCGTACGGTCACGGAAGCCTTCGATTTCTTCACGGCTGGATTCGTGGCCTTGGATGTCAAGTTGCGTCGCACTGGCAAAGAAATTGACCACTGGTCCGTCCCATGGGCCGATGCCAGGGTACGCAGCATGGGATGCTTTGAACTTCATGAAGTAGTTCGAATCGTGTGCGACATCGTCTGCGGAATCAACACAGAACGGGCAATCAGTGTCCATGAACTCAATCACCATCCACGGTGCCGTTTCGTCGCCAGCGGTCCAGTTTTCGGTCAGGTAATTGCTCATCTCAAACGTGGTCCATGTACTCCCGTTGTACATTTTGCCTTCGAGAGGAGGTGCACGCTCGCCTTCTTTCGTACCGGTCGCGATGGGATCGGTGGTGAACGCCAACACCATAATGGATGCAAAAAACAAGGCGGCGATTTTGATGGCGGTGTCGGTTCGTACATCGGCTTCTTGATCGTTCTTCATACGTGGTCCCCTCCTGGTCGGATTTCTTCAAGCAAACACACGGCGGTGTGGCGGATAGCTTCCTCGCTGTTCATGCTGACATCAAATCCACTTTCTAACATTCTGTTAATGCTAAGGCGTGCTTTTGGTATATCACCGGCCCAACCTCGGTCACCACCGGTGTATTCGATGGAAGCATCGTGGCAGCCGGTGACCTCAACCACAATTTCAGCGATTCGACGAACGGAAGCCGTATCGTGGCTTCCCAAATTGTAGAGGTTCAGTGGTTCGTTGGCGTGGTTCATGATGTGGAGAATCGCATCAACGCAATCACCGACCTCCATGTAGGACTTCTCTTGGAGGCCGTTACCGAGCACCTCAAGACGGCTGGCGTCTTTCTTGAGTTTGTGAATGAAATCAAAGATGACGCCGTGGGTTCCACGGGCTCCAATCACATTCGCAAATCGAAAAATCCAGGCTTGAAGACCAAATGTGCCCACCCAACTGCTGATGAGCCCTTCACCTGCTTGCTTACTGGCCCCGTAGAGAGAGATGGGCATGCACGGTCCGTGGTCTTCTGGAGTTGGCATCGGTGCACCTTCGCCGTAGACAACCGAACTGGATGCAAAGGCGATTTTCTTGACGTTGGCCAAACGCATGGCTTCGAGAACGTTGTAGGTGGCGACAGTTCCTTGATTCAAATCCGTGTCCGTGATGCGAGTTCCTAGTCGTATGTCAGGGTTGGCGGCGAGATGAAACACACAGTCGATGTCCATGTTCATGGCCTTTGAAACATCGGAAGGGGTGCACAGGTCGCCCTCAACCAGCGTCACAGACCCCGTATCAAGGTGGTGTTGAATGAACGTCACATGACCGCTCGAGAGGTTGTCCAAGACAACGACTTCATCACCGCGAGCAACGAGGCGGTCAATGAGATGGGAGCCAATGAAGCCGGCGCCTCCAGTCACCAAGGCTCGCATGGGTGAACGACTGGAGGCTTTCGTATAAGGGAAATGGTTCCGAGTCCAATCCTCCATCCACGACCCTAAAGAGGGTTGGAGCGATGAAGCCCGTCCCTGAGGAACCGACCTCAGGGGAGGTGAATGAATGAAGAAATCCGAAACCGCAAAAGAAGCCGAAATCCAGGACAACAACATCTTGGTGGGGTAT
Source organism: Candidatus Poseidonia sp. (assembly GCA_049617635.1). Classification (GTDB taxonomy): domain Archaea; phylum Thermoplasmatota; class Poseidoniia; order Poseidoniales; family Poseidoniaceae; genus Poseidonia. The sequence goes on along the minus strand of JBMZJQ010000039.1, from coordinate 14,627 downwards.
GTCCGTCGAAGCAACGCAGGTGGGGCGCTCAAGCTCTCCATCAACACCGCTGCTTTCGCAGACTGCAGCACGTACATGACCAGCGATGGGCAAGCCTACGTGCCACTGGTGATCTCGATGGCGGCGCTTGAGAAAGTGCTTGCCGGAGAACGCGCGGTCACGACCGTGACCCAACTCCACGATTGATGTGGAATTGCAGACCAGTCCTCCTTCTCTCTGAGAAGTACAACGCTCGACGGTTGGCTACGGTCAACCGTTGGGCCTTTCAATCGTTCAACCTCATTTATTCAATCAGTCATATATAGAAGATAGCGGACGGTAAACCGTGCCACAAGGCAGCGATGGGGACCGTGCGGCGAAGCCGTACATCGTTGCGGGCATGCCCATGTACAACGAAGAAGAGACCATCGGCTCGGTGGTCATTCGCACATTGCGCCATGTCGACAAGGTCATCTGCATCGACGACGGTTCTTCGGATGCCAGCGCTCGTATTGCCGAAGCCTGTGGTGCAACCGTCATTCGCCATCGGGTGAATCGAGGCTATGGCGGCGCCCTCAAAACCCTCTTCCTCAAAGCCTCTGAACTGGACGCTGATGCGTTGGTCTTGCTCGATTCCGACGGCCAACACGAAACGGAGGACATTCCCAACTTGTTGGCACCGATCCTCAGTGGCGAGGCTGATTTCACCATTGGCTCTCGTTTTGTGGAAGGCGGCGGCGGAACCGACATGCCAGCCTATCGCCGCTTGGGCATCAAAGTCATCACCGCTGCCTCCAACCTCTCGAGTGATTTGGGCATCAAGGACACACAGTCCGGGTACCGTGCCTTTTCCAGAACGGCCTTGGAGCGACTTCGTTTTGATTCTGAAGGCATGGAACTCTCGCTTGAGATGCTTGAGGACGCCCATGAGAAGAACCTCCGTGTGCTTGAGATCCCCACCGTGATTCGCTACGACGTCCCCAAGGGGTCGAACTTCACCGCCGTATCACACGGCTTCACCGTGATGACATGGGCGATGCTTTCGCTTTCCCAGAAGAAACCGTTGCTCGTTCTCGGCATCCCCGGTTTCGGTTTGCTCGCTACCGGGGCCGCTATGGGCATGAGGACGGCCCAAGGTTTCACCATGCAGGTTGACACCATTATCGGATCGGGCATTTCGGCTGTCTGGATTGGACTCTTGGGTCTCTCGTTGATGGCCACAGGCCTCGTGCTCCAAAGCGCCCAACGCTTCCTTCGCTTGTTGTTGGTTCGCGAGTTTGGTTTGGACTGACCCCCACTTCAGATGAAGATGGGGAGAATGAAACTCAGGGCGAACAGCCCAAAGAAGACGAACATCCAAATCCTCACACTTCGTTGGTTTTTCTCATCCTGAACATTCTTGTCAATGCACGTTTGGTCTTTGCACACCCGTGGCTCAGCGCTCACAGGGATGGGCTCGTAACAAATTCGGCAGTGTTTGTGAGGCGGTACTTTTCCTGCCACCTGCCCCATGAACTGGTTTGCTTTTTTTGCCGCCATGTCCTTCACTTTTTTTGCGTCCACCATACGATTACCTCATGCCTTGATGACGGTCCCTTCAAACAAGTTGCCTTCGAGCGCATCGTCCAAGCGAGCAAGATCTCGACCGTCAAGGACGGCGAGGTCAAGACCTGCTTCCATGGCCACCCCAACGGCGACAGGGTCAACAACGGCCGATGCACCGGGCTCCAACGGTTCACCTACACCGGTGATGGCGGCCAGTTCATCCAACGTCATCTCGGAAATGGCGACAGCATCATCGTTGGTTCGAGGGTCCTTTGAGTAGACGTGGGAGACGTTGGTGGCGATGATGCAGTGACGAGCGTGGACGGCTGCGGCCAACCGCACAGCCACCGTGTCGGTGGTATGGCCCGGAACGGTCCCGCCCATCACCACAACATGGTGATGGTCCAGAAGACCTCGGGCCTCATCGATGGTACGGGGCACCGATGGCGCGACATCGCATCCGATCTCAAGCAGGACTTGCTGGAGGACGGTTGCGTTCAATCGCGTACCTGCAATACCGATTTCATCCAAGCGACGAGGGTCGTTTACGCTGCCTTTGGCCAGTTCGATGCCCTCTCGGGCGGGTAAGCCGCCACCAACGACAAAGGCGATGCGCCGTCCGTTTCCTTCGAGGTGAACAACAAGTTGACGGAATCGTCCCATCCACATGGACCGTGCATCGGCTTCCTCGGGACGAAGCAAACTTCCCCCAAGCGCAACCACATGGACGGTGCTCATGGTCGTCTTGCACCGCGGCCATGTTTTCATCCTATCCCTGCCAATGACACGCAAAGGCCAGTTCAGGGCGAACAAGGGAGAGGTTTGAAGTGCCCTGCCTTGACCCAAAGGACGGGGGACACCATGGCAGACGATGCGAAACAGTCTGCGCGCCGTCTCCGGCTCAAATTGGCGCTTGAAGATTTGAGGGAAATGAAGGGCTTCGGGACCGAATTGGTGACCCTGATCATTCCACCGGACCGGCAAATTTCGGATGCGAGGTCCATGCTCCAAAACGAGCACGGGCAGGCGGCCAACATCAAATCAAAGGGCACACGAAAAAACGTGCAAGGGGCCATTGAATCGGCCATCTCAACCCTCTCTCGCTTCAAAACGCCCGGGGAAAACGGGTTGGCTATTTTTGTTGGCTCCATCATCGTGGGCAACAACAAGTCACGCATGGTGAACATCGTGGTCGACGACCCACCTCAGGCGTTGATTTCGTTCCGCTACCGCTGTGACTCTCGGTTCGAATTGACCCAACTCGAAGAGATGCTGGTCGACAAGAAATCCTACGCCCTGTTCGTGATTGACCGCGCCGAAGCAGCCTACGGTATCGCCACCGGTAAGCGAATCCATGTGCAAGAGCATTTGGTGTCAAACATCATGGGGAAACACCGCCAAGGTGGTCAATCAGCTCAACGTTTTGAGCGTTTGATCGAAGAAGCAGCGCACAATTTCTTCAAGCGCGCCACCGAACACGCTTCATCCTACTGGCTTCCCCACCTCGAGAACATTCAAGCCGTCATCGTGGGAGGTCCGGGTGCGACCAAGGATTTCGTAGTCAAAAACGAATACTTCCACCACGAGATTGGAAAGAAGATTGCCAAAACCACCTTCGATGTCGGCTATTCAAACGAATCTGGTGTGCGAGAACTCGTTGAGAATGCGGGACAACTCATGGGAGAAATCGAATTGGATGCCGAACGTCAGGTGATGAATCGGTTCTTGGAAGAACTCATTCGAACCCATCCAAAAGCCACCTACGGTGAGATGATGATTCGAGACGCTTTGGGCCAAGGTGCCGTTGATTCGCTTCTGATTTCTGAAGGATTGCGAGGCAACGTTGTGGAAATGGAGTGCAAGAAATGCGGTCATGGAAGCGATGGAACGTGGGAGGCTCGTTTGACTCGTCAGCAGGAATTGCCCGATTGCCCAACCTGTGAGGCCTCCGGTGACAGCATCAAAGAGCGTCAAAGCCATTCCATCATCGACACCTTGACGCAACTTGCTGAGGATGGAAACTCAGAAGTGGTCTACATCTCCGTTGATACCGAGGAAGGGGCTCAGTTGATGCAAGGGTTTGGAGGCATTGCAGCCATCTTGCGCTACCCGTTGATGTGAGGTGATCGTGTGCAGCTTCTCAAAGGTCAAGTGCAACCGCTGGTGGAGCAGGCAGTGGCCAAACTTGGTGTCGACCCAGGGCTCGTTGAACGTTTGCTCCAACCGGCGAGAGAATTGGATCAGGGCGACCTCACCTTGCCTTGTTTCCCGTTCGCAAAAGCGCTCGGAAAATCCCCTGCAGACATCGCACAAGAGGTGTGCGAAGCCATGGAATCCCACCCCGCCATCCGGGAAACGCTCGCCGTCAATGGATATGTCAACCTCCGTGCCGACCCTGCTTGGTTGGCTCACCACCTCCTCAGCAACGGTCTCGACAACGGGACGCAGAGAGAGCCGAGAACGGTGCTCATCGAACACACCTCTGCCAATCCAAACGGCCCGTTTCATGTTGGCCGAGCACGCAACGCCATCCTCGGCGACACCCTCGTCCGACTTCACCGGCTCTGGGGCAACGAAGTGACCGCTGAATACTATGTTGACGACATGGGGAAACAAGTCGCCGTTCTCGCTTGGGCGCTTGAAGAATTGTCGTCCGACCGTGTTGAAACGCTGTTGAGCGAACGTGAGCCGGCCAACCCTCAATGGGTTCACAAGGCTGACCATCAACGGGTTCGTTGGTACCAAGCAGCGCAATTGTTGCGCAAGGAAAGCGAGGACGCCGCTGCCATCGAACAAGCCATTGGAACATTGGTTCACGCCAGTGAAAACGGCGACCAGAAGGTTCTGGATGCGTTTGAATCTGCTTACCAACCCGTGCTGGACGGCATGTTGGAAACACTGGGCCGACTGGGCATTTCCTTTGACCGGTTCACCAAGGAGTCGTTGTTCGTGACCAACGGTGACGTTGCTCAACTGATGGAGGAATTGGGTGCATTGGACATCAACGGTGTTGCCGACAACGGTGCACAATACCTCGACCTGGGCGCTCGAGGGCTCAAAGGAAAAACCGAATTCTTCTACCGCAGAGGAGACGGTTCGTCGCTGTATGCCACTCGGGATGTGGCCTACCATCGTTGGAAATGGCAACAGAGCAACGAATTGATCAACGTTCTCGGTGAAGACCACAAGTTGCAGGCACAGCAGGTCGGTCTTACCCTTGAGGAGTTGGGAGAGCGCAGGCCGGAAGTGATGTTTTACTCCTTCATCAAGCTCCCCGAAGGAAAGATGTCAACGCGCCGTGGTAACGTCGTGTTCATGGACGATTTGCTCGAAGAGGCCAAAGCCCAGGCGGCTGAGGTCGTCTCCACGCTCCGTCCCGACTACACGGCTGAGGCTGTTCAGGACATTGCCGAAGCGGTCGGTACCTCGGCTGTTCGTTTCAACATCGTCAACGTCAGCCCCGAAAAAGGGTTCACCTTCCGTTGGGAGGACGCTTTGAGTTTTGAGTCCGGCTCAGCCCCGTTCATCATGTACAGCCACACGCGTGCCTGTTCCATTCAACGAAACGTGCACGAAGTTGATGCATCTGCATTGACCACCAATCCTCCCCACGTTCCCGGCGCGGTCATGCCTGAGGGCTTGGTGGCGCTCCTTCGAACGCTTGCCGTTCACCACGATTGCCTCTCCAAAGTGGTGGCTGAACATCGTCCGCACCTTTACGCAGAGTACCTGCTCAGCCTCTCAAATGCCTACAACAGTTTCTATAGAGATTGCCACATCATTGAAGATGGCCATGTAAACACATTTTATTTTGCCATCTCTGAACTTGCCCGAGAAACCCTTCGAAACGGCATGGTTGGCCTTGGACTCGTGCCTTTGGACACCATGTGATCAGGCATCTTGACGGTACCATCCCTCTGGAAGTTCCATCGGATCGTTTGGACGTGCAGCCCGTACCCGTCGAACGATGTCCAACCTCATGGCGTCAAGACCGACATTCTCGGTTGCCGAGAGACAGACCCTCTCGGCGTGGTCTTTGAGCAACGGCAGGTCAGGTTCGCCTTCCGAGCCGCTCGCTCTCCACGCCTCTTCTGCCTGATGCACTTCGTCCCACATAGCAGGCCGTGGTTGAAGCAAATCGGCTTTTGAGGTGACCAACATCAACTCGGTCTCCGGCAACAGGGTGCGAACCTCTTCAAGCAGGTTCATTTGTTCCTCGTAAGGCGTGCCGCACGATTCACTCTCGTCGACCAAAAACAGCACCAACGAACCGATGTGTTCCAAGGCCGCAATGGCCTGCATCTCGATGTGGTTTCGTTGTTCCATTGGCCGGTCAAGCAATCCTGGCGTGTCCACCATTTGGTACTGCAGGCGACGGTGGGTGAAGTGCCCGACGTGAATTTGCTTGGTGGTAAACGGATAGTGGTTGACTTCCATCTTGCCCGTACTCAGTGCGGAGATGAACGCCGATTTCCCGACGTTTGGTGCTCCGCAGACCACGACACAAGGTGAAACGGGGTCAATTTTTGGAAGGCGCTTCAGCGTTTCTCTCGCTTCGCTCAACCAAACGAGCGAGGGCCCGACCTGTCGCATGACTGAGGAAATGCGCCCGTACGCCTCGCGGCGGGCTTCGTGCATCAAATCGGTACGGCCGGTTCGAATGATCTTCTTCGCGTTCTGCCCCGCAATACGCTGCACTTGACCTGCGGCCCACTGCAACGTGGCCAGGTTCTTTCGATATTCATCACAGCCCACACAAGCATCGATCATCGCCACATCGAACAGCGGCGACTGGTCCAACGAAGGCCACGCAGTGACGAGTTCAAGGAATTCGGTGGCGATGATGTCGGCAGCCGTTTGCACCATTCGCGTCATTTGTTTTCGAACCCGGAAAATCCGGTCACCGTCATCCACACGATCGGCAGCTTTCTTGGCACGCGAGAACGCCTTGTCCAAGACTTCGTCCTCCAACAACACCGTGCCGAGGGTGCGCCAAGAGACATTCATCGAGAGACCTCATGCGAAGCCCGACCTCTCCACTTCATGAAGTCATCCATTCACGGAAGGCTTTCCAACCAAAAGGGGAGGTTCAAGTACGCTCGCCGTCTCCATCTGAACATGGCGAAGAAGAAAGGTATCGACCTGCCCGACTGGGCCAAAACCATGTGGGAAGACATGGGCTCGCCAGAGCTTGAAGGGCTTCAGCCGGTGCACAACGGTGATTTGTTGGAACGCCGACAAGGCCTACGAAGGGATGATTTTGTTGAAATACACCTCAATGTCCAAGCCTTTGCTAATCCCGAAGATGCATTTTTGCGGGGTCGATTGATCTCGAGTGGCAAAAGCAGTTTGGAGGTTCTTGGAGAGGACGGTCAGTGCCATTTCATCTCCCGTGAAGTCATTGTTCAAGTGACCTTGGTCGCCCATACTCGACCTGCGTACATCGATGATAAGGAATTGCTTGCTTACGAACGGGAAGACATGAAACGACGTTCAAAACTCCACGAAAAGGTGGAGAAGGAAACCACTGGCAACGACGACAGCCACCTTTGGGGTTGACCATCATGGACCATCCCGATGGATGGGACGAGGTGGATGGTCGCCTGATGCGAGAATATGCGTTTGAGGACTTTCTTTCTGCCAAAGCCTTCATCGATGCTGTCAGTGAACTCTGTGAAGCCCACCAACATCATGCAGAGTTGCATTTTGGTTGGGGGTATGCGGTGGTGGAAATGTTCTCTCACGACACCAACAGCATCACAGAACGTGACCACAACCTCGCCATTGCCATCAACCAACTGGAGGAAACGGCATGACCCGCGACCCGAAGGGTCGTCGTGAACCAGGATTCCAGCGCCACGCCTTTGTTTGCGGCCATGAACGAGGTGAAGGGGCTGCTCGCCCGTCGTGTTTGCCAAAAGGAAGCCTTGACCTGATGAAACAACTCAAGCAGGACGTCAAAGCGTTGGGTCTCGCTGAGGTGAGGGTGCAGAAATCAGGTTGCCTCGACCATTGCGAATACGGACCCACCTGCGTGGTCTATCCGGAGGGGGCATGGTACGCCCTGACCGATAAGACGGTCCTCGAGGCCGTGCTTCAGCACCTCGCAACCGGAGAAATTGACGCAGGGTCGACGCTTCAGATGGACTGATCACAGTTTCACTGGCCGGGTTGCACCGCAGGCCTGACACTTGAGCAACGTGGTCCTGTCTTCCTTGATGAAGTGCGTGTCTGGTGCAGCACACTGACTGCACTTGATGTAGGTGTTCACGTAGTTGGCGATGGTTCCCTTGATTCTCTTGGGAGGAATACGACCCTTGAATCGAGCACGTGGGCCATCCCTCGAACCAGAAGTACCCAACTCGTTGAGGATGTACTGGTAAACATGGTTTTCATCGCGGTCCATCATGGAAACAACTTCGTTGAAATTTCGAAAAATCGTGTTCGAACCTTCGATCATGATTTGAGGGGCGGGCAATCGCCAACGAGACTTTGAGGAAATTTCCTCTGGGATGTTCTCTCGAGCACGGTCGAGAAGCGTCTCGTAGTCAAAGTCGGCCATGGTTCTTCGCCGTGCCTCCCTCCCTTCAAGACTTTCGCCACACAACATGAACTTGGGAAAGCATTGATGTGCATGGTTCAGTAGGGGTTTCTTGAGCAACATGGTGTTGAGCATTGAGGAACTGAAGGTCCTTGCGTCCAATTTGCGCAAGGAAGGCTTGAACACGCAACAAATCGCCGATGAGTTGTCACTTTCACAAGACACCATCACATGGCTGTTGTCCGGAACGGGGGAAGAAGACCGACCCACCGATGTTCGCATCGGTTGGCGAACCCTTGGCGTACGACCACAACGCATTGCTGCCGTAGGTTCGATCATGGCCGACGTAGCGGACGAAGAGATCGGATACGAAAACATCGACACCGTGGTGGGCATTTCAATCAACGGCATTGCCTTCGCCTACGAAGTCGCTCGAACCCTTGAGTCGGACATGACCGTTTTTCGAACCACGGACGAAGGGTCGGGTAGTGGCTCGCTTTCAAACAAGTACGGCCAAGTGGCTGGAAAGCAAGTGGTCATCATTGACGACGTGCTCTCCTCGGGCGTCACCATGTCCAAAACCATCGAATCCATTCGTGAGGCAGGTGGCGAAGTGGTCCTTGCCATCGTCTTGGTCAACAAGACAACCCGCAATGAAATCGATGACGTACCACTACGAGGATTGATTCGAGCCGTTGCCGTTTGAGGTGGAACCATGCACTGGAGCGATGTGGTTGCACAACGCCTCGCTGCGCAAGGAACCAAGCACATCGTCGCCACGGGGATCACACCAAGCGGAGAATTCCACATTGGCCACCTCAGGGAAATCCTGACCGGCGACATGATCGTCAGGGCGGCGAACAACGCCGGCCTGGAGGCCGAACTGGTGTTCGTCGTTGACAACGCCGACCCGCTCCGCAAAGTCTACCCGTTTCTCGACGACGAATACGAGGCGTTCATCGGGCACCAACTTGGCTCGATTCCTGCACCTGACGAGGACGGAAAACCAAATTGGGAGAGGTATCACAACGAAGGATGGAGCTACGGTGACCACTTCCTCGAACCGTTTCTGAACGCTCTTCGGCAAATCGGTGTGGAACCCCGCCTCCTCCCCAATCTTCAAGCCTATCAATCCGGAAAGTTTGCACATGCCGCAAAAATTGCGTGCGATGAGCCCGAGGTCCTGCGAGAGATCATCGAGCGGGTGTCCGGCCGTGAACTGCCCGAAGATTGGTTTCCATGGCAGCCCTTGGACTCAAAAGGTTCGCTTGACGGTTTGACGATCACCGGGTACCAATACCCTTTGGTCCATTGGAAAGACGCTCACGGGAAAGAAGGGCATTCGGACATCACCAAAGGCGAGGGAAAACTTCCGTGGCGACTTGATTGGCCTGCAAAGTGGGGCTTCAACAACATCACCTGCGAACCGTTCGGCAAAGACCACGGTGCCGCCGGCGGGTCCTATGACACCGGGAAAGAAATCGCCAGGGTGTTCGGGCATGAGCCGCCTGCACCGCTCACCTACGAGTGGATCAGCCTTCGTGGACAAGGAGCCATGTCTTCTTCAACCGGGAACACCATCGGTCCCATTGAAGCACTGGAACTTGTTCCGCCTGAAATTCTTCGGTTCCTCATCGCGAACGCAAAACCCAGCAAGGCGATTGAATTTGACACCGGCATGGGTTTGGTGAATCTTGCCGACGAATTGGAACGTTGGTCTTCAAGGAACATCGAAGAAGAATTGTTGGACGATGGTCTCAGTCGACGCCAACGGGTCCAACTCGAAGATATGCAGGCCGCGTTAGCCTTGGCTGCCGTGGACGCCAACACCCACATCGAATCTGCATCGGTCAGTTTCCGCCACCTCGCCCTCCTTGCGCAAATCAAAAAGGATGATGCGTCGGTTTGGGAGAGCCTTGCGACCTCTCACGGCATTGACAGTCCAACGTCATCCTTGATTGACCGCCTGCGCCGCATGCGAACATGGATCGGTTCCAAACATTTCCCCAGTGAGATGCGGGTTCACGTTCGCACCAGCCCCGATGAATCCGCCATGGCGCAGTTGAACGACGACCAGCGCGCAGTTGTACGCCATCTCCCTGCCGCGTTGGCCGCTGCTGATTGGAATCCGGATGGTATCGGTGCAGCACTCAAGCACATCAGCGAAGCACACGGACTTGCCATGAAGGATGTGTTCAGAGCCTGTTACGCCGTCTTCATGGGAACCGAACGAGGCCCACGACTCGCCCCCATCCTCGCCACCTGTTCCAAGGACGAGTCGGTCGCTCTTGTCGATGCCTGTGCTGCGTTGTGTTGAACCCGGCCAGTTCTGTTCAATGGCAAACCAAAGGGTCTGAACAAAACGAAACACACCCTTCAAAAGGTGTCACCTTTCTTGGATGCACATGGGAGGGGTCTATTGTCCGACCTGCGAAGCGGGCGTTGAAGTAACGGCCAAATTTTGCCTCTCATGCGGTCATGATTTGACCGGCCAAGGTCCAATCACGGCCACCGGTCACGACCTGAATCAACTGAAGGACGTTATCCGAATTCGAGAAGACCTCTCCATGGCGGAGAAGTTCGACATGATTGCTCAAATCGAAACCGGTGCAGACCCCATCGCGCTCGGCATCGCTGCGGCCGGAGATGAGGAAGGTGTTGCCTCGCCATCAAACGAAGCGCAGGCCCCTTCTGTTGTTGCTCCCGCCTTGCGTGAAGCAGCATGGGGGCACGATGCAGCCGACGCCGCAATTGATTTGGCCACCCAAGGAACCAAACTCGCCGATTTGAAATCTTCTGGCTCGTTTGAGCAACAATCCGAGGTGTTCAACGAAGCCATGGACATTGGTCGAGCAGCCACATTGCACTTGCTCGAAGTGTCCCAAGGAGCGGTCCTGCCTGCAAACGATGCGCTGCAGGCACTCCCCATCATGCAACCTCCCAACAAGAGTTTCTGTCCAAAATGTGGCTCCGACATCCATGCCAATGCTATGCTCCAATGGAAAAAGTGGACCGACACCTCAACCGATGCGCTTGTCATTCAACTGGAAGCAGCCATGAAAGCCTCCCTGATGCACTTGGCCACTTCGTACCGTGACGAAATTCAAGACCTCAAGGATCAACTTGCCGATGCCGCCACGCAAGCAAGTACGACCTCGCTTGCTGCGGCTCCAAAAGAAACAGCGAAGGACGAAAAGAAAACGGCCGAAAAAAAGGAAGAAAAGAAATCCGGAAAGGAGGCTGCCGTTTCCACATCCGAGGAGCCAAAGAAGGAGAGCAAGCCTGCTCCTAAACCCAAGGCAGGTGGTTTGTTTGGAGCCAAAAAACCGAAGAAAACCTACGAAGGTGAACCCGGTGGCAAGGCCGATTGGTTCCTCAATGAGGCGCTCGATACCGTATACGATCCACACGGCACGGGTAAACCCATCAAAGCGGCGATGATTCTCGCTCGCTCCGCAGAAGGCAACGTTCGGGTACGTGATGTGATTCGCGTCTATGCTGTCGAAGGCGAGGACGGCATCTCCGAACTGGCGTGGACCAGTCCGTTGACGAAATACCTCATTGAAGCCTACGATGCCTGCTGATGTGCCACCGCAAAGGCATTTGGAGCGGAATCCTTCTTGAGCCTGCACCACTTCACAGCACCATGGAGGACGGGGTCTCTGGACCAGAAGCCTTGCGCCGTTCCCTTGACAACATAGCCTCATCCTTGAAATCAACCTTCAACGGGCGTTTGGAGAATCTGTATTCCACCGTGTTGGCTTCGCCAGGAACGGTCCTGCTTCTGTTTGTGGTCATCAGCGCCGTCTTTGCACAACAAGGGATGGCCTTTCAACAACAAATCGACGACGATGTGGAAATTTTTCTCCCCGACGGAGCTTCCTCAACAGAACTGCTTCTTGAAGTACGAACGGAGTGGTCAACCGACCTTGCTGTCATTTACATTCAAACAGCCAATGCGTTTAATCCAAACGACAACACCAACATCACCAATGAAGCAATTCTCAACGAAATCAGTTGGATCGAGGGTGACGACCGAAACATCGACGGCGATTCCACCGGACGTGGAATGGACTACGACAAAGACGACCACGGTCGTAACGACGGTGTGCTCTGGATTATTTCACCCGCCCAGGTCATCAAAGAAATCAATTCAGCCGATGGGAGGTTCAACCATTCCCTTTGCGTGCACGGCGTCAACAACCGCTTACCAATTGGTTCATTGGATTGCGCCACGGTCTCCCCCGAGGGCGGCGAATACGCCATTCCCGACCAGGAGCGCATTGACCAAATCATCGAAGAATCGAACGGCGCCTTTGAGGCCCTCATCAAAGACACCAACGACATGGACCCAACCGTTGACAGCGACGGAGATGGAAACTACACCAACGACATGGACGGCGATGGTATTTGGGACACCACCGCCATCGTTGTTGGATTGCACCATGACCCATCGGTGACCGGGGATTGGGAAGACTTCTCTGCTATCCTCAACCATTTCCAAGCCATTATCGACGACAGACCGTCCGAATACCGTTCCACCGACATGACCGTGACGGGGTTGACCAAAGTTCTCGAGGATGTCTCCGATGCCATTTACGAAGACTTGCTGATGATTCTTCCGTGGTCGGTCTTGTTTACCGTGTTGGTGATCACCACGCTGCATCGCTCTGCGAAAGTGGTCGTCATCACCGGCACCCCGATTCTCATGGCATTGGCCATCACCTTCGGTTCATCGGTCATCATGAACATCACCCTCACACCGATGATCGTCGCCACGTTCCCGATACTGATTGGTCTCGGTGTGGACTATGCATTGCACATGGTCAACCGTATCGAGGAAGTACGTAGAAAAGAAATTGACAAGGCGCATGACGAAAACGAGCGACGACGGAAACGAGGCCAGCCTCCCAAAGACATTCCAGAGTTGTGGGACTTGGAGTTCTACAAGTCATGCGTCATGGAAATGACTCGCTCAACCGGAGTGGCCGTCTTTTTGTCCGCGATGACGACCATCGTCGGTTTCTCGGTGCTCATCGCCCCCCTCATCGTACCCATCAGTCCCATTCGCTCCGTTGGTGTGACCTTGGTCATCGGCATCTCATCGACGCTGATCTTGAGCATTGTCTTGGTGCCTACACTCGCATGGATGTTGAAGTTCAACAAACGCACCAACCCGAGCATGTGGAAAAACATCGGAAAAGCACCCGTCCGGGGCTTCCTCGTGATCTTGTTGCTCACCTCCGCCATCACCGCCTACGGTGTCGCGAACATGGACGAGTTGAACAAACCCATCACCGGGTCTTCGGAAGCACCTGACGGTATTGAATCGCTCAATTCCCTTGCCGAATACTCCCGCCAATTCAGCAGTGGACAAACATCCTTGTTCATCTACGATGCCGTCGAACGGCCAAACAACAATGGAACCGAAAACATACGCGACTTACCCGTCTTGGATTCCATCGACCACATGGAACAGCAAGTGGATGCAGTTGATGAAACCTCAACAACGAGCATCATCACCTTCCTCAAAGCCGTTCCTGCGACCATCACCTTGACCGAGGGGGTCACCATCGGGGACGGTTCGCTGTGGGATTTGTTGCACGACCCATGTTGGGAAAGCCAAAACCTGCTCGACCCCGATTGCGTAGGCTGGACCCTTGTCCCATTGAGCGAACGCGAAGACCTTCGAAAGGACATGGTGGCTGTTGCTTTTGATACCCTCTCGGCAGAGGTTCGCTCGATGCTGCTGAACGAAGAGGAAACAAAGGCCATCGTGTACGTCAACCAGCCGTACATGAACCTCAATGTCGCTGGTGAATTGAGGGAAGAAATCGACGAAATCCTTGGGGCTGGACCAGACCTTCTCAACACAAGAACCTCGTTGCTCACCGGAGGGCTGCCGGTTTCCTTGGACATCAACGAAGGCATCCACGACACCCAAACAACCACCACCTTGCTGACCCTTGTGGTTTTGACTCTGCTGCTGATGGTGGTGTTCCGCTCACCGCGCTTGGGCATCTACACCATGATTCCTGTCGCCGTGGTGATCCTTTGGCAACCTCTGCTGATGCGAAGTGGAGACGTGAACGTGAACATCTTCACTGCCATGATCGGGACCATCGTCTTTGGAATCGGCGTAGACGATTCCATTCACGTCATGCATCGGATTCGAGAAGAGGGTGAATCTCCACAGGGCCTTGCTTCAGCCATTGAGGAAACAGGCCAAACCATCTTTGAGACGACCATCACAACGGTTTCGGGAATTGCTGCAGGGTTCCTTGCTGCCTTCCCTGGATTGGAGAATTTCTTCATGTTGATGTGCCTGCTGATCATTTTTGCCTTCATCACCAGTGCCTTCGTTCTTCCAGCCATCATCACGGCTGAACATGTGAGCCGAGCGAAAATCAACAAGCATCCTTCATGGATTGACTTCGGCGAAGGCATTGCCCTCGCACCGGGAGAGGTCATGAAGAGCATGGATGCGGTGCTTGAGCCTTGAAAGGGGGAGGGAGTAGGGAGTAAGCCCCTTTCTGTTCCCTTTCGGTGACCGCATTCAACT
>JBMZJQ010000038.1:0-17584 GCA_049617635.1 Candidatus Poseidonia sp. | reverse complement strand
TGGGAACCTTCTTCAGAGAACAGGCCGAAATGTTTGCAGAAATCGGTCACAAAGTTGGTGTTCTTCATGCGAGATTTCACCACCTCCCATCTGCTACTTGGCGAAAAGGACCCAGCCGACCGATTGCAATGACTGTCGAAAACAACTTGACCGTGGTCCGAGCCAGCAAACGATTGTTCCAACCGGGTCCATTTCACAGACTTCCCTCCGTTTACCGTTCATTCGTCCGATCCCATGAGAAGGTAGCGCTGAAGATGTACGATGCCTACAAGGCGGTGCATGGGCCCCCGGATATCATTCACGCCAAAGCGACGATGTGGGGGGCCATCCTTGCGAAAGCCATCGCCGAGAGGGAAAACATCCCCTATGTTGTGACGGTCCATTCGAGCGTGTTCGCCAGAGGCATTGTTGGGCCGAGGGAACGCACCACTGCGACCGTGGCCTTGAAATCAGCCAACCGGCTTCTGTCGGTCAGCAGTGCCTTGGCCAACGATATAGAACGAACCCTTGGCATCCAGGCGTCAACATTCACCACCGTACCAAACATGATTGATTTGGAAAAATTCCCTTCCACACCTCTCCCCAAGAACAGTACATTCACGTTTGGATACATGGCCAATTTGGTGAAAGACAAAGGCCACAGAACGTTGCTGCAGGCGTTCCAAAACGTCCCGAACGCCAAACTCCTCTTGGCTGGTGAGGGCCCGCTTCGCAACGAGTTGGAAGAACTGACCTCTGCATACGGAATGGACGACAGCGTCGAATTTGTTGGCTCCATACCTCGCGAAAAAGCAGCTGAATTTTTTCAAGCACTCGATGCCTTTGTCCACCCAAGCCGATACGAATCCTTTGGCATCGTGTTGATCGAAGCACTCTCCACAGGTCGACCTGTCATCGCCACCCGCTGTGGTGGACCAAACGACATCGTCCGAAAGGAGGATGGTATACTCGTCGACATCGACGATGCTGACGGCCTGGCAGAAGCCATGCGCAACACCATCAACATGGAGTGGGACTCCAACAACATGCGAGTTGGTGTTGAAACGAGGTACAGCAAAGGTGTCATTCGCCAACAGTTGCTGGAGGTTTACGAAGCCGTCCTCTCATCCAACTCATCGTTGAAAGAGGATTAAAGGCTCTTTCTCGGTGGACATGCCATGGGTCAAAGTCTGGTGACGACGGACTTTGTGTACTCGAACCAGCGGATCACCATGGAAGGTTACCACACGGAGGATTCAATCTTTGACCGAATCGTCATCGGACAAACATTCTACGAAGAGAAGTTGTTAGAAAAGGCTCGTTCGTTAAATGTGCAGGGTGTATACATTGACATCGGGGCCAACATAGGTAACCATTCGATTTTTTTCAACCGCTTTTGCAACTCAACAAAAGTTTACAGTTTCGAGATCGATGAAACGATTTTTGCGATTTTGAAGAAAAATATGGAACTCAATTGCTCAGAGGACAGCTACCACCTTGCCGAGATTGGTATTCTTGACAAAAAAGGGCTCGTCGACCTCTCTGACATCAATCATCTCAATGCTGGTATGACAAAAATCGTGAACGTTGCAGGTTCCAAGCGAGAGGTGGACACGCTCGACCAGGTCATGCGGGGTGTTGACAACATCGCCTTGATCAAGATGGATGTTGAGGGATTTGAGCTTCAAATCATTGAAGGTGCGAAGCACATACTTGAGAACCAATCCCCCGTGATCTTTGCTGAATTGGCAACGAAAAAGGAATTCAAATTGTTCAAAGATGCCGTGTCCAAATTTGGGTACACGACGGATGGTGTGAATTACGCCGGAACACCGACCTACCTGTTCACAAAAGGGAACATTTCGGTTCGGAAAAAAATCAAAGAGTCAGGAAAACGACTCTATTGGGGTCTAAAGGATAAACTCCGAAAATGACGGTTGGTCCAATAGAATTCGCTGACGCAGGCAATGGGACAAGCCACCATCACCGATTAGCGGTCGTTCAACAGGTCTTCGAGGCCGCTACGGAAGGCAGCAACAGAACGACGATGATCGACCATTTGGGTGTGTTTTCGTGCCAACGCACCGTAACGCTCACGTTCGTCGTAAACATTCCTCAGGGCATCAATCACGGCATCAGCATCGTGTCCGTCGGGCACCAAAATGCCCCCCTCCCCCAACGCTTCTTTTTGCGAGCCAACGTCGGAAGTTACACTTGGTACGCCGAATAAACCCGCCTCACCAATGACGCGTCCCCATGAACCGGTCGTCTCAAACAAAATAAGATGGACATCGATGCTCGCAAAGAAGGTTGCCGCGTCGATGTAACCTCGGATGTGTGCGTTTGGGTGATGGGCGAGTTGTTGCGGGAACGAAGTGCCACCCGCTATGTGAACTTCAGCCTCAGGCCAGCGTTCAAGCAGCCGCGGTAGGAGGCGTTGATACAGCCGCAACCCCTTTTCTGGGGTAACGACCATGATGCCAATCCTGGGTGGTGAACCATCGGACCTCTTTGCCTGCTCAGTTGTGCGTAAGGCGATGACGTCGTCCATGCTGCCAAAACGTCCACCAAAATCGATTGGCAGAGGCACGCTATGACCTTGCTGAATGGAGAACCGTGAGCGAATGTCAGCGAGCAGGCCTTCTCCAGCCGCACACACGAGGGCTGCGCCTTCCATGGCGGGACGAAACCGTTCCTCGAGACGGAAAGGCGTGTCGTCTCGAACGAAGATGATGTAAGGCATCCCCCGGGCCGTAAACGCTTCTGCGGCCCCAGGTGCCCAATCGAGTTGCGTCAACCCAATACCGCCTGCATGGTCCTGTTTGTCCAACCACGAACCCACGCGAGTGGCGAATTGGGAACTGCGTCGGGCAATATGCCTGTCAAAGGCCCACTTTCTACGTCTAAATTCACCACTGCGCTCTCGCAAGCCCCAAGCGACCTTCGACCAGAAACCTTCGATGGGGAGATCTGTGGTGGTAAAACTCACTTCGGGCTGAAGCAGACCAATACGGTCGCCTCTGTCGTGACTCGCAAAGGCGCTGACCGTCCATGCAGGATGGGTTGGAGCATCCTCGGAGGGCGACATTGGTAGATATGTTGGTGCGGTCTCAAGCGTGGGCCCAGGTGCTGCAACCCCGTTGAGTAAAGCCGCCAAAGAACGCTCAGCCCCTCCTCCGGGTGGATCGAGATCCCGAACAGCTGCAAAGAGTCGCCGGGTGCTCATGCCTTTTGCTTCGCACCGACCTCTTTGAGCGTTGTGGGCTCCAACGTTTCGAAGATACGCCGTGAAAAGCGCCCATGGGAGCGTTGAAGAAACCCCGCCACGTCTTGGTGTCATGGCAGCCTACGAAGAATTCCTGCAGCGTGTTCACGACATCCACCGATTGGGGGCCTTGCAAGGTCACCTGGGGTGGGACCAGGAGGTGTTGATGCCCAACAAAGGGGCCGCATCGAGAGGCGAGATGATGGCGTGGTTGGCTGGAAAGCGCCATGAACAACTCACAGACCCTCGGTTGGGTGCCTTGCTCGACCAACTCGAAGGCTCGGATTTGGACGCCGATCAGGCGGCCAACGTTCGCGAAATGCGTCGCTCCTACGACCAAGCGGTTCGCCTTCCCACCACGTTCGTTGAATCCTTTGCCCAGGCTCGCTCAGAGGCGTTGCTGGCATGGCAAAACGCCAGAGCAGCCTCCGATTTTGAAGCGTTCAAACCTGCGCTTGAGCATTTGATTTCCTTGACCAAAGAGAAAATTGCGTTGCTCGGCGTCACGACCACGCCCTACGATGTGCTGCTTGATGAATACGAAGTCGGGATGACCGTCGAGGATTACGATCCGTTGTTTTCTGGATTGAAGGAACGCCTCGTGCCGTTGTTGCAGGCCATCACTGCTGCTCAAGCAACCTCGCCTGACCCCGTTCTTCCGGAAGGCATTCAATTTTCGGTTGAATCGCAGAAAGCGTTCTGCGAAGCGGTCTCCGGTCGTATGGGCTTTGACTTTGAAGCCGGGCGGATGGACGCTTCCACGCACCCGTTTTCTGCTGGCTTGTGGCCGGGTGACACGCGGTTCACCACGCGCTTTGACGAAGCCGATCCCTTTTCCTGTCTTTATGCAGTGATGCACGAAACAGGCCATGCTCTTTACGAACAAGGCCTCGACCACGACCATCGATTCACGCCACGTGGGGGGGCCGTGTCCTTGGGGGTCCACGAATCGCAAAGTCGGTTTTGGGAGAATCAGATTGGACGCACGCCCGCCTTTTGGAAAGTGGTCCTCCCGTGGTTCAAATCCGCGTTCCCCGACGCTCCCGAATGGACAGAAGACGAGTTGAACCAACTCGCCAACCGCGTTGAGCGAGGGTTTATTCGCGTCGAAGCTGATGAAGTGACTTACAACTTACACGTGATGCTGAGGTATGAAATCGAGAAGCAATTGTTCAATGGCGACCTGACGGTTGATGCCTTGCCTGAAACCTGGAATTCGATGTTCAAGGCGTGGTTTGACCTTGACGTGCCCGAGGACCGATTGGGTTGCCTGCAGGACATTCACTGGTCGATGGGGGCGTTTGGCTACTTCCCGACCTACACCTTGGGCAACCTCTACGCAGCCCAACTGTTGGAAGCGATGGAAAAGGAACTCGGTGACATCGATGCGCTGGTTGCCACTGGAAATTGGGAACCGTTGCTTGCCTGGCTCCGCCCCCGCATCCACCAACGAGGCAGTCAAGTCACGCCGGCTCAACTGATCGAAGATGCAACGGGTTCACCGCCAAGCCCTGAACCGTTCTTGCGATATGTCGAGCAGAAATACGGGCGTCTCTACGCCCTTGATTAGCTCCAGGGCGTCATCACGATTGCTGAGCCTGCCTCGCCGGGCTCAACCAGCAGGTGGCCCTTTGGACCGGAGGCTTCGCTTCGCTCAAACACCGGTACGCCCGCCACAACGGTGACTTGCGCCCATCCGACCAACGAACGCCCGTGGAACGGATTCCAGCCAACACGGCTCCACGAGAGTGCATCGTCCACGGTGTGAGCATGGTTCATGTCCACCAAGACCACATCGCCGTCGGCACCTTCCTCCAGGCGACCTTTTCCAATCATGTTGTAACAATCCGCCACATTGGTAGACATCCAACGCACCACGTCTTCGATGCTGCAAGCCCCGTCGTTGGCGTGTGTAAGCATCACAGCAAGCGAGGTTTCCACCCCGGGCATGCCGCTTGGAGCATCGGGAAAACCGAGGGCCTTGGCTTCCAAGGTATGGGGTGCATGGTCGGTTGCAATGCATTGAATCGTCCCGTCTCGCAGTCGATTCCAAAGCGTTTCACGATCCTGAGCGTAACGAATAGGTGGGTTCATTTTCAAACGGGTTCCCTCACGAGCGACATCTGTTTCGTCGAAGGTGAGGTGTTGGGGCAAGGTTTCGGTGGTGATGATGGCTCCTTCTTCACTTGCTGTTGAGGGCAGCTGGGTGATACCAGCCAACCACTCGGCCTCCAATCCGCTGGTCAGATGGAGCACATGCAACCGGTGGCCCGAGGCTTGAGCGAGTTCCACCGCCAGTTGCGTGGCCAGCAGCGCCGTAACGTCATCTCGCCATTCCGCATGAGCCGCTATATCGGTTCTGTCTTTGACCTTCTCAAAACGTTCGAGCAGACGTTGTTCATCTTCGGCGTGGACGGCGATGAGGCCTCCAGTACCGTTGAAAATAGCTTCCAGCGCCACCCGCTCGTTCACGAGCAAGGTCCCTGTTGAAGAGCCCATGAAGACCTTGATGCCGCAAATACCGGGGATGCTCATCGGTTGGTCCGGTGTTCCCACCGCCTCCTGAAGGTCAGCGACGTTGTCCGGTGTTGCACCGATGAAAAATCCGTAGTTGTTCACACATTTTTCCGAGGCCGTCTTCAATTTCATACGCATGCCTTCCATGTTGGTGATGGAGGGCTTGTTGTTGGGCATGTCAAGAAACGAGGTGATGCCGCCGCTCACCGCCGCCGCTGAGCCTGACCCAAGGTCTTCCTTTTCCGGTTGACCCGGGTCTCGAAAATGACACTGCGGGTCGATCATGCCGGGCAGCAGATGCAACCCTCGTCCATCGATGAAGAGTTCATCTTCAAGCGGTTCCAGAACTCCGTTGGGCAGCACCGTCTCAATGACGCCGTTCCGGATACGCAAATCACCGACGGCGGTGAGGTCGGGAAGCACCATGGTAGCGCCGTGAATCAAAACATTGCCTGTCATGCCGTGTTCCTCATCGTTCTGTTCCATACTCAGCACATCAACATGATGCCCGTTATCCCTCTGTTCGACGGGCAGTTTTTGGTCTGAAAGCATTGCAAACTTCGGGGTTCATGTCCATGTACGGCCCTTCGAGCAAATCGATGCAATACGGAACGGCCTTCCAAATTTCATCAATCGTTTCACGAATGGCTTTGGGGCGTCCCGGGAGGTTGAAGATCAAGGATTGACCGCGCAGTCCCCCCACCTGCCTTGAGAGGATGGCCGTAGGGACAAAGGCCAACGAAATGCTGCGCATTTGTTCCCCAAAGCCGGGCATGATTCGGTCGCACACCGCTTCAGTGGCCTCCGGCGTGATGTCTCTTGAGGCGGGTCCTGTCCCCCCCGTGGTCACCACCACATGGCACCCCTGCACGTCGACCATCGCTTTCAGCGCACGCTCGACCTCTTCCTGCTCATCCGGCACGCATCGGTAGTGGGCCGTCCAAGGACTGCGAATGGCCTCTTTGAAGAAGTCCAAAATCGCTGGACCTCCTTCATCCTCATAGGCACCTGCACTCGCTCGGTCGCTCACGGTCACGATGCCCAAATGAATAGCGTCCCCAAGATGCCCGTCAACTCCCTCGTGAACGGTGAGCGGGTCCATCCATTCACCTACTGGTCGCCGTACTTCGCCACGATGTCAGCATGGAAGTTGTCCAGAAGGGTGTCTTCAAACAACTCGGTTTGACGCCGCATCTTGGTCGAACGAATGTGAAGCACAGCCATCATGATGAAGACACCGATGACCAGAGGGATGAACACCTCAAGCTTGTACTGGTGCATGAATTTCACGATGCCCTCGGCGGTGTAGGCCCAGGTGACCGATGCAATGGAACCACCAATCAGCGTGGCCAGCAGCACCCGCATGAACTGCATGCGAGACAGCAGACCCAGCATGGCTCCCACCAAGACTCCGGACGCCATAAACGGAATCCAAACGAAGAAAATCAACCCCCAGAAGCCCCATTTGTTGATCATCTCGCGTTTTTCGTTCGCCATGTATTCAACGGTGGAGAGGGTGTCCCCGAGGAACTTGGTTTGAAGCATCCTTCCACCCAAGCCGTCCTGTCGGGCCACGGCTACGATCCGTTCGTCGTCTTTGTCGGACTGGCGTTCAACCCGCCCTGCTCCCGAGCGGTCGGCCAACGTCGAGACCTCGTTTCGTGTTTTGACGATGAGTTCTTGCGAACCGAGCAACTCCTCGTTGCGGTCGTGGATGAAACGGAACAGTTCGTCCTTGATTTGGGTGGATGTTTTCCTGAACCGGAAGAAAGCAAAGCGTTGGGTGGGCCGATAAATCACCGAGACGAAGACCACCCGGTCGTCGCTCGTAACGACCGCTCCTTTCATCTCGACATCGTTTCGTCGAGTGAAAAAGAGGTCAAGGCTGTCACGGACATCGTCTTCGATACGCGAAAGGGAGTGCAGTTCAGAAAAGAACGAGGAATAGTCTTGCTGCTCAACGAGTTCGTCTTCTTCTCCTCGAGTTCCAATGCCGACGCCAGAGTCGAAATCGATGGCCTGACCTGCGCCGATCACCCGAACGTTGAGTTGGACGGGCTTGAAGACACGGAAAATCGCAAACTCTTCGAGGAGTGTTCGTAGCAATTCAGCACGTACTTCCTTCGAATCGGAAAGGGTGTTTTCGGTGTTTTTGTACGCGACCATGATGTCGATGGATAACTCACGCACCTCGGTTTTGAACAATTCATCGTCGATATCGATGCCGAGTTGTTCACCCACAGCGTACACGGTGTCTTCGACCAATCGGGTGATGTGGGTGCGGGACAGGATGTCGTCGGTGTCTTGGTGGTACACCTTGTACATCACGGGGTAGATGATGAGCAACGAAATGAGTGACAAGGACAACGAGATGAAGGCCATCCACCATGCGGGGATACCTGCCGCTCCCCCGGTCAGCATGGCGGTTTCACGACCACCGCCGAGTTCAGCCCCCATCAACAAGTAGCCCCAATCACCCAAATCCTGAACGGTCCAGCAGGTTCGCTGGCCCGAGTCTTCGATGCGAACATCCGAGTGTTCACTGTCGTCGATAAAGGGGAGGAACGCCAACGCTTCCTTCGAAATCGTGTGCTCAAAGTCAATCGATTTGGTCAGAGGCCCAACGACCACGTCAGCATCGGCTTCCGTAGAGGTCATGACGGTGACCTCAAATCTCAGCTCGTAATGGCCCTCAGGGAGTTCGGAATACGGGGCTTTGAAGTAGGCACGCCCGTGATTTTGGTCGGCCTTGTTGATGGTGCGCGTGGTTCCGTTTGAGCCGTATGCTTCGTCCACAAGCGCCATGGTGTCGTCGTTGACATGCTCGAGGTAGGTGTAATTGAGATACGCCACGCCGTTGGGGAGGTTGTGCCCTGCAATGGAAAACAGTTCTTGGTCTGGGTCGGGGAAGATGTTGAGCCAGGGCTCATCGGTGATCTCTTCGCATTCGTCCCCAATGTCCAGGAAGGTGGTGGACGCCGTGTGGTCCAGTGCGGTGGAATTGCCAAGCATACCCGAAGACATGGAGAACAACAGCAGGGCAAACAGCACCCCGTAAGCGATGCCTCCCATCAACACGAAGTCCTCGATGTTGGACAGGAACATGCGTCCTCCACCCATCCGGCGCTGGCGGATTTCTTGGAGTTCCTTCGCTTCCTTGTCTCGGGCGCGGTGGTGGTCTTCGTGGGTTTCTGTGGCGGAGGTGACATCTGTGGTGTCCTTCGCCATGGTTAGCGATATCTGCCCAAGTTCAAGAATGCTTTTCCTGAGATTCTTCAATGCTCTATGGAGGGCAATATTCTATAGAACTTCAACCAATCAAAAGATTGGATGCAAATGTTGGTGGGTCAGGCCGGACTTGAACCAGCGACCTCGGCATCTTCAGTGCCGCGCTCTCCCAACTAAGCTACTGACCCGTGCAAAGTTGGCGAGTCCCCTCGCCATATCAAGGCTTCCGATGTGTTCGGTCGGCTCACAACCGCCACAACGGTTCATTGCGCCCCGTCGAGCGTCGAGGCTTGGAAGGCGAACAAAGTCTCCAGTCCGGCATCAGCACCGCTCAGCAAGGCACTCAATTCGTCCGCCGAGAAGGTTGATTCTTCTCCGGTCCCCTGAACCTCAACATAGCGCCCATCGTTGGTTTTGATGACGTTCATGTCCACATCAGCGTTGGAATCAAGCACATAATCGAGGTCGAGGTAGACCTCGCCGTCGATCAACCCAACCGATACAGCCGCCAAATCATGGGGCAGGACAGCCTGTTCGTGGTGTGACCG
The DNA here is from genome assembly GCA_049617635.1 of Candidatus Poseidonia sp. GTDB lineage: Archaea > Thermoplasmatota > Poseidoniia > Poseidoniales > Poseidoniaceae > Poseidonia. The sequence continues at coordinate 8,047 of JBMZJQ010000038.1, read as the reverse complement.
TTCAATCTCCGAAAGAACGGGGGGCGTCCAGCCGTCTTTGCGCTGCTCAAAGGTCGGGCGCAAATCGATTGGGAGGCAGTCCCCTGATGCGATGAGGCGTCGAACGGCCAGTCGGAGGGCGATGTTGGCGGCCGTGATGGAGGCGCATCGCGTGCCTCCGTCAGCGTTGAGCACGTCGCAATCCACGTTCAAGGCGATGGGGCCGAGTGCTTCGAGGTCCACGGCGGCCCTGAGTGAACGAGCGATAAGACGCTCGATTTCCTGCGTGCGTCCTTTGGCGCCGTTTCGCTCCCGTCGGAATCGAGAATCGGTCGAACCGGGCAACAGCGAGTATTCGGCGTGAACCCATCCTTTTGTTGCGTCTCTTGGGAACCAGCGGGGAAGGGAGGCTTCCTTGGTGCAGCACGCCAAGACGACCGTGTCGCCTTGCTTGTACAACACCGATGCGAGGGCGTTGGGCGTGAAATCGAGCGTCACTTCGGGCGTTCGCATTTCATCGGCAGCGCGAGTAAGGTTGAGTTCGGTTTTGAATTTCGCCATGTCCCGCCCAGTGCGTGCGCCTCATCAAGGCTTCTCAACCGCTTTCTATGCCCGTGGGCATGTTCAAGTCATGCGCGGCAGTGGGCAGTGCATGAGCCAACCTCAAGCCGTAATTTGTGCCGTTGCCCGCACGCCCATCGGGAAATTCATGGGCAGTCTCTCCTCACTCAAGGCCGTCGATTTGGGCGTGCTCACCGTCAAGGAATTGTTGACCAGAGCCGGTATTGACCCCGCATCAGGCGTGGTGGACGAAGTCATCTTCGGCCAAGTGCTCCAAGCGGGTGCAGGGCAAAACCCTGCTCGACAGGTGGCGCTCGGTGCAGGGATGCCCGTTTCGACACCGTGTGTCACCATCAACAAGGTGTGCGGATCTTCACTCAAGGCGGCAATGATGGCTGCCAACAGCATTCGTGCAGGGGAATACAAGGTCATCGTGGCTGGTGGAATGGAAAGCATGAGCAACGCACCTCAGTTGCTCATGGGCCAGCGCACGGGCACGAAAATGGGGGATTCCAAACTGGTTGACTCCATGATTCATGACGGCTTGTGGGACGTCTACAACGATGTTCACATGGGCACGACCGGTGAAACGGTGGCCAACGAATGCAACATCAGCCGAGAGGCGATGGATGCTTTTGCGGCCCGCAGTCAGCAGCGTGCGGCCGAGGCCTGGTCAAACGGTTGGTTTGACTGGGAAACGTTCCCGGTTGAAATTCCTCAACGCCGAGGCGACCCCGTCGTCTTGAGCACGGATGAAGGCGTTCGTGGCGGGACCACGGCCGAATCCCTCGCTGGGCTTCGTCCCGTGTTTGACCGTGAAGGAGCGGTTACCGCCGGCAACGCCAGCACCCTCAACGATGGTGCCAGTGCCGTGCTCATCGCCGAGGCAGCCTTCGCCAAAGCCCAAGGCTGGGAGATCATCGCCACCATCGAAGACTACTGCACCTCCGGTGTTGAGCCCGCTCGCGTCATGTCCGCTCCCATCCCAGCCGTCAAGTCGCTCTTGGAGCGCAACAACCTCGACGTGCTTGACGTGGACGTATACGAGCACAACGAAGCCTTTGCTTCCGCATCATGCGCTGTAGCCCAAGAAGTGGGTATTCCCGATGACCGGTTCAACCTCCACGGCGGGGCGGTCAGTTTGGGTCATCCTTTGGGCGCCAGCGGGACGCGCTGCCTCATCACCATGCTCGGTGTGATGCGACGTCTTGAGGCCAACTCGGGAATTGTTACCCTTTGCTTGGGCGGTGGCAACGCCGTGGCCATGTATGTCAAGCGGCCCTGAGTCGGTTGCTTCAATCCAGAAGGGCGAGAATGTCCTCGGGTGGACGACCAATGATCGCCGTTCCGTTGTGAATCAGGACAGGGCGTTCGAGCAATTTCGGTTGCGTCCGAAGGAGGTTTTTCACAGCCTTGGACGAGGTGAGTTCCGCCATGATGGCCCTGCCAGCATCCTTTGAGCGAACGATGCCTTCGAGTTCGGCCAAGACGTCGAGGTCATCAGCAAGGATGCCTTCCTCAAGGTAGCGATGCACTTCAACCTCAATGCCTCGGTCGTGCAAGAGCGCAAGAGCCTGACGGGATTTTGAACAGCGGGGGTTGTGATACAGGCGCATGTCTCACGCAGGAGGATGACCCACATCAAGTCATGCCCGAAGGCGTTCAACCGATGCGCTTGAGGTGGAAGCGAACAACGGCGGCCCTGCCTCTGTGCAAATCGGACTCGTCGAGCACCGTTTCTTCCACGGCAGCATGAATCACCGCCATGGCCGGTGCTTCAGGCCCGGTTAACTCACCGAGCACTTCGTCGAGATCAAACAGCAGGTCGAGGGATTTTGGCCCGCCGCTCGTGAATTGGAGTTGCGATGTGTGGTAGCCTTCCATGACAAAATGACCACCGGGAGCAAGGGCGTGCAACATTCGGGGCATGTGCTTCGCCCGCACGGCTGGCGGCGTATGGAACCAAGAGCATGCGATGAGGGCGTAGTGTTGGTCAGGAAAGTCTCGAAGGACCAAATCGTCCACTTCGTAGGCCACGTTGACCCCGTGCTCATCAGCGAGCTGGTTGCATTTTTTCTCGCCTTCTCTGGAGAGGTCAAACACGGTGGCGTTCCACCCTTCGCTGGCCGCCCATACCGCGTTGCGCCCCTCACCATCAGCGGGAAACAAAGCGAACGGGTTTGGTTCGGGCGAGAGTTGTTCAATCACGGTTCGCAGCCACACGTTCGCTTCCTTCCCGTAGGCGTAATGTTCCTCGCCGAAGCGGAGGTCCCACATGGAGCCATCAGAGGTTTGGTCAGCGTCCATCATTCTTCCTCCGTCGATGGCGGGGTGAGCATGCCGTGCTCGTCCAAAACATCACACGCACCAGGCAACACGGCCAACAGGTCGTCGGTTGACAGCCCGGTGATCTTGTAAATGGCGTTGGCGAGGTGTTCCTTCTTCGTCATTCCTGGGGAAAGGACGGCGTACCTTGGACAGATGCCTTGAATGAATTGCGGGGTTCCGGTGACGATCAGTGGAACGCCGTTGATGGCAACGATGCCAATGCCGAGGCGGACGTCCATGTCCTTGTACCAACTTCGCTGGCCACGAATGACAAAGGCCCCCTTTCCAACGAATTCACCGGTTTGGGCAGATTTGGAAACTTGGGCTGGTTTCACGCTATAGACCGTGCCATGTGCCCCTCCACCGTTCCATGCCCGACTCCAACACAAGGCCAACACGGCGGCTTGTTCAAATTGGCTTTCTGAAAGGGCGGTGCTGGGCAATTTGTCCACCAGCCGATAGGCGGGAATGTCTTCGGGAAGATGCGCGGGTCTTCGCTCCTCGAGAACGAAACCTTGGCTTGACCGAAGGCTGCATGAAGGCGCTCCGTGGAGGTCGGCGTGGAAGTACATGTCGTCGCCAGAAAGGTGCTTCTTCACGATCGCATCGTTCCCTTTCGCATCCTTTCCTCCCACCAGCAAATGGCCGCCTTCCACCATTCCCCAGCGATGTTGCTCAAACCACATGCGTTTGCTTCGCTTCAGGCGGTTGAGTTTTCCACTCGCTTTTTGTTTCTCCTCGTTTTTTCGTGCCCGCTTGAGTTTCCGTTCTGTTTCTTCCAAGGCGTTTACTGCTCCCGAGGTCTTGTTTTTCTGCTTGCGAGCTGCTTCAAAGTAACGCTGCGCGTTCTGGTGAACGCTGGCGTCCAATTCAAGAAGAATTTGAGGTCCGTTCGGCTCTCCATGCTCGTCGGGAAGGATAGCGGTGATGGTACGGTCAGCAGGGGCGACGTTCACAATCCAAGGAATGGATTTGATGGCTTTCTTGACCGAATCCCAACCGTTGTCTTCAACCGCTTCTGAGGTTTGTTTCAGCAAGCCTTCCACGTGATTCCAGTGTTCCTGAATCAAGTGACCAAGGCGTTGCTGTTTCTCGATTTTTTCGGAAAAGCCCTCCAAGGCTCGCTCTTGTTGAAGTTGGCGACGTTCAAGCCGTTCCACCTCGGTGGATTGGCCCCGCCCGGGTCCGGCCTGGTCCATTTTTTCTTCCTCACGTCGCTGAAGGGCGTGAGCGTCGTGTGATCCTTTCCAAATGTCGATGACCTCGCAAAGTGAAGGCTTACTTACTCGGGAAACGCCATCGTGTTGAGGCAGAAGAATAGGGGTTGCTTCTTCACCTCGATGCGCCAACCATTGGTGCTGTTCTTGGAGGTCCATGGCCGCGAGTGCGCCCTCCCAATCATCGGGGTCGTCGTCACTCAACTTGAGCAAGAGATGGCCTTGCCGTTGCGTTTCGAGGTCACGAAGCAACTGGGAAAGGGCTGCAAAGACGCGGGTCCCATCCGCTACGCTCGGCGATGAATTCGGTTCATGCTCGGCAAGAGCGCAAACGGCGTTGGCGTGGGTTGCACCGAGGTTGATTTTCCCTCCAAGGGTGGAGACAAGGTCCCTGTCCGAGGTGAGAAGGATTTCAGAAAGTGAGGCCTCGGTCAGTTCGTACGGATCGGTGGCGGGAGGAGGTGGCGTATACGCTACGCCTTTCTTCAGAATCCTTCCTGCGTAAGAGGCGTGTGTGAGGGGCTGGATGATGATGCCGTCTTGGTCCACCAGGATGATGTTTCCATCCCGAAACACCTCAACATAGAGCGTTCTCTGTCCACCCTTCGTGTCAAACGAAAAGGCGAGGACCCGGTCAAAACCGACTTGTTGAACGCCGGTCATACGGGCGTTGCGCAAGTGCTTCCTCAGGACCATCGCAAAAGGCGGAGGCGTCATCGGCATGGGGCGGTCCCGCTGCGAGGTGTAGATGCGCTCGCCACGGACGAACACGAGATCACGTTGGTCCCCTTCCTTGGGGTTGATGCGCAACACGATTTGTTCGTAGTGAGGCATGTAGGCTTTCTTGACGTAGGCCCCTTTCAGGTCGTCCAATTCTCGCGCCATGGCGCGAAGATCAAACCCTGACATGGCTTTCTTCACCGTCTCACCCAACCGATTCCAACCCGTGAGATGTGAAGAAGGTTTCACGAAGCAAGGACGATGAAGGGCCAACGGATTGGTGGCCATCAGGATTCAAATTTCAGCAGCACTTTCCCGATGTTGTTGGCATCGTGGATGTGTTGATGGGCTGCTTGAACATCTTCTGCATCAAAGACACGGTCAATGACCGGCTCGAGGTGACCGGTCTGGATGCCCTCGATGATTCGCTGCAATTGTTGGTGCATCACCGCTTCGTCGGACCACGTGCCCATGTGCACGCCAAACACGGCTCTGTTTCGTGTCATCAATCGCAGGGCGTCAAACTTGGGGGTTCGTCGCAATGCAACGATGGCTTTGAGCAGAGACCGTTTGCCAGAGGGGGCAGCGGACGACATCCCGTAGGTGTAGAGGCGCCCTCCTTCGGCCAGCGAGGAGAGGCTTCTGCGAAGGTGGTCGCCCCCAATGGGGTCGAGAATGTGGTCGACCCCGCGTCCTTCGGTCTCTTGGCGGATAATGGTGGCAAAATCCTCGTTGTGCCGGTCGATGGCACGAGCACCGTAAGACTCGATGATGCCGTGCTTTGCTTTGGAGGACGTTGCCCATACCTTGCGGACCCCGGCCCATTTGCAAAGCTGCAAGGCGGCGGTACCAACCCCCCCAGCACCGCCGTGGATGAGCACGGATTCATCCGGTGTGAGATGGCCGAGATGGTGAAGCATGTGATGGGCGGTCAAGTAGGTCACTGGCGTCGCCGCTGCCGTTTCCAACGAGATGCCGTCGGGGATAGGAATCACCCGGTCAACCGGTGCAAGAACGTAGCTGGCTTGGCCACCGTTCCTCATTGCGGCCACGACCCGTTGCCCGACCTCCAAACCCTCGACCCCTGGGCCAACAGCATCAACGGTGCCGCTGACCTCGTAGCCGGGGGTAAACGGGAAAGGTGGGCGAGGCTGATAGAACCCCATGCGCATCAATAAATCAGCGAAATTGATGCCTGCGTAGGCCACACGGACACGCACTTCACCGTCGTTTGGCGTGGGTGGTTCCATCGGTACGGTGGTGATGCAATGCACGCCACCCGCCTTTTTGATCACCACTTTTTTTCCCATTACAATCCCTCCAGAACCCATCCGACCGATGTGTGTGCAACGTGACCGTCTGCCAAGTGCGCATGAAGATGGGAAAGGGTTTGGTCAACGGCCAGTCCTGGATGAGCGTCAGGCGAGTCAGCATAGGCGTGGGTGGCGATGTCCTCAAGGCGGTGTTTTCCGTTTCGAACCGCATCTAGCACCCGTTCATGGCGTGCAAGGCGATGCGTGATGTAATGTTGAATCAACCGTTCAGGGATGGGGACCACGGGGCCATGGCTGGGAAAGACGAGATGAGGTTGAAGCGCCTTCAATCGTTCAAGCTGACGAAGGTATTCGTTCATGTCGCCGGTGTGAGGTGGAATCAGGATGGTGCCGATGCCGGCCAACATGTCGCCTGCGACCAAACCCGCTGGACTGAAGAGACAAACATGCCCGGGATGGTGGCCAGGTGTGATGAGAACCTCCCACGCTTGCTCGCCCAACTGCAGCACTTCGCCATCGGTGAGGATGCGATCGCATGGAACGCTTTTCGACGTGTGTTCGCTGCCCCAAAGTGGAACGTCAAAGGCTTCTCGAAGCAACGACATGTCAGGCAAATGGTCGCTGTGGCTGTGCGTGAACACCACCGCAATGAGCCTGCCTTGGTGCCGGTCAACCGCAGTGGCGAGCGCTTCCATGTCCTCTCGCATTCGAATGGCAGGGTCGACCATGACGTATTCGCCTCGGGGGTCACCGACCAGGTAGCAGTTGGTGTGGTCTGCAGGCGGTAAGGTAGCCGTTTTGATGGGAATGACCTCCACGCCGTGAGCGAACAAGATGGAGCGCCGTCCGGGAAGCCGCTGAGCGATGTCTTCCGCAGCGGCGTGCATGTCGCGATCACAGCGATTGAGGGTTCGTTCAATCTCCATCAGCAAGGTCACCACCGGTGGGGCGACCTTGATTTCGTGTGCTTTCCAACGCTCAAGGACATCGGTTGGCTTGGCCCACATCACCTCGGTGAACTCCGTTTGTGGCTCGAGGTCGATGTCAGGGACGCTGGTCCAATCACCCGCGTGGAAATGAAGGAAGGCGTTGTCGAATTGAACAGGGCCAAACGGAGGTGTAATTCGGTGACTTAGGACCCGAATGCCTTCACGATTGACAGCAAACGCCCCGCGTTGAGCCAACGGCAACCACTGGTTTTTGTCTTCAACGATGGCTTGCCGGGCTGACTCGTCCAAGGCCACCACCGAATCACCGGCAGGAGCGAGACCCAATTCTTCGCTCATTTCTCTCAGAATGCACGCAATGGCGCCTGCTTCCGGCCCATCAAGCGAAGCCAAGGTGTCCACCGCCTTCCTGTCCACCGACGAAACACCTCCGCCGGGAAAAGCCCAGTAGCTGGGGAAGGCCCGCATTGTGGCAGCTCGAAGACCGAGCAACACTTCCACGCCGTCAGGACCGTCACGGGTCAGGGTCATCGTGGCCGTTGGGCGAGGAGGGCCCCGTGCCGGTGTTGGAAGGCTGACGCCTTGTGGGACCTCACTCATGAACCTCCGTCGTTGTTTGCACTTTCAAAGGCTTGTAAGTCGCTCTCAGTTTCTGTGGAGGTTGGTGCACCCTTCACCTTGGCGTGGCATTGAAATAACGCAGCACTCACCTCGCACCATGACCCATGATTCGGTTGAGGAACACCTTGCCGAACTGGCCGAATTGGTCACACAGGCAGAGGCGATGGGCATTGACCTCTGGCCTGAAACCAAACCTGCCCGACCGTGGGCAAAGTATGCGCTTGCCTCGTTCATGATCATCATGATGCTCTCATGGGTCTCCAAGGTGCTGTTCCGATTCGCAACCGTTTGATGGTTCATGTTTTACCGCTGAATTGAAGAAGGCGACGGGCTTCGCCCGACCAAAGTCCCTTAGTGTAGCGGTCCATCATGGAGGATTCTGGTTCCTCCGACCTCGGTT
>JBMZJQ010000037.1:0-18440 GCA_049617635.1 Candidatus Poseidonia sp. | reverse complement strand
GACTGCGGATGTACGCACGAAGCTTCGGCGACGTGTTCAGTCCAGCAGCACTAATGTTCGAGCATCTTTTTCGTGTGTATTTCGTTCCGCACCTTGAGTGCCCTTCGTCTAAAAGATCATGCCAATTCAATTTGCGACGCTCCGTCGCAACCTATCCGATTCGAAAAGAGATGGGTGCACGGTCACAGCGAAGGTGTTTACCTGGTCCCATTCCGAACCCAGAAGTCAAGCCCTTCTGCGTCTCTCCCATTACTGTGGTACGAGAGTCCACGGGAAAGGAAGTCACTGTGCCCCTCTCTTTTCACCTCGGGTATCCTCGACCCGTAAGGGCGCTTAAGGCCGGACCTCCAATGGAGGCCGGCCTTTTTTGCGTTCTGGGGAACCACAAAAACACCACGTTTTAGAACAGTCACCATAAGGTCGGGATGAGCACATGCCAATTGACACGGTGGATATTTTTGGTAGCGACCAGGTGGGCATCCATCTTGCCGCTGTTGGAAACGTGTTGTTCCATCCTCTTGAACTCCCTGAACCGGTGATTCAAACCATTGACGCGTCCTTGGGTTTGGAGCTTCAACCTCTTTCCATTGGTGGTTCCAACCTCATTGGAGCGTTGGTCTGTGGAAACAGCCGTGGTATCGCTGTTGCTGACATCGCTACGGAAAGCGACATCGATCGTCTGACTTCGTTTGGCGATGTTGTCGTGATGGAAGGTGGCGTGAACACCGCAGGCAATCTTCTGGTCGTGAACGAAAAAGGGGCTGTTGCCTCACCCAGTATTCCTCAAGAAGGGTTGGAGATTCTCGCAGAAGTCCTCGCAGTGGACGTCGCTTCAACCACCGTTGCGGGCCATGACGTGGTTGGGAGCCTTGCGGTGGCGAACGACCAAGGTGTTCTCTTGCATCCTGATGTAACGCCAGATGAGGCCATGCTGATTGAAGATGTTCTCGGTGTCAAACCGATGGTGGGCACCGTATCGTTTGGCTCGCCCTATGTTGGCGCTGGGGTATGTGCATCGAACACCGGCGCCGTCAGCGGTACACAAACAAGCGGGCCTGAATTGAATCGAATTGAAGACGCTCTTGGATTCCTTTGACCAAATGTGTGGGCTGAAAGGTTCAAGGGCTGTTTTCAAGGGTTCCTGCGCCATGGGAGAAATGCTCTACCAAGGCAAAGTGAAGCAAGTGTGGTCAACCGATGACCCTGAGATTTTGGAATTCAGATTTACCAATCAAATTTCAGTGTTTGACCAAATCATTCCGTCCCTTATTCCACGGAAGGGGGAATCCCTTAACCGAACCACTGCGCACTGGTTCAAGTTGGTTGAAGAAGCCGGCATTTGCAAAACGCACTTGATTGAAGTGAATCACGCTGACCGGTGTCTCGTTCGCAAGGTCAAGGTCATCAAGGAGCCAGGTGCAATTCCTCGAGACATGGAATGGGTGTTCGTACCCCTCGAAGTGATCGTTCGGCACTACCTTTCAGGCTCAGCCTGGCGCCGCTTCCAACGCGGTGAATTATCGGCTGAAGCCCTTGGTGTTGCACCCGATTGTGAGTACGGTGTGAAACTCGCCCAGCCTTTTGTTGAGGTCACCACCAAATTCGAAACCTTTGACCGAAACATCGGTCGCGAAGAGGCATTGGAAATTTCCAACATCACCGACGATGAATACGAAGCCATTGTTGCTGCTGCACTCGCCGTTGATGATATCATTGAGCGAGAGGCGGCCAAGAACGGTTTGATTCACGTTGACGGAAAGAAAGAATTTGCACTTGGCACCAACAGAGAAGTGGTGTTGGTTGACACGTTTGGAACCCTTGACGAGGATCGATGGTGGGATGCAGCAGCCTACGCCAACGGTGAGTGCATCGAACTCTCCAAGGAATTCGTTCGTGCCCACTACATCGAAACAGGGCACCAAACGGCTTTGAAAGCTGCAAGGGATGCAGGTACGGAGGAACCGCCGATTCCTGCACTGCCGCAATCCGTGATCGATGAAACCGCAGCGCTCTACGCGTCGATGTACGAGCGCTTGACGTCGCAGACGTTCTGATGCCTTACTGGTGCGTGCGGAAGGCAAGCCCTACTCGCCTTCGTTCAGCAGCCTTGAGCAAGGTTGTGAAGTGTTTCGCCACATCGGCGACGCCTCCATCAAGCGGTTCATCGTGCGAGACCGTCCATGCTCTGCTCGCGAGATGCCGCCGGAGAACTTGAACATCTTCTGCAGAAAGGTAGCCGCATATCCGCATCCCGCCAAAGCCGTTTTCGAACATGTCATGCCCCCTGTGTGCTTCGGTACAGCCTTCAGCCAGTTGTTTCAGCAATTCAATCAGGCCGTCGTAGATGCTTTGACCGTCGTGTTCAGTCACACTTCTGTTTGGGCGGATGTATTCCAACAAGTAGGCCAAGGCTGAACCGTTCCCGTGGGGGAACCGGCCGAATCGTTCCTTGGTGAGCGTCTCACCTATGGGAAGCGGGCGACCGTCGGAAGCAAGTTCAACACACGTGGTAAAGAGCAACGTTGCAGCATCCCACTGAATGGATGCGAACTGTTCAGGCTCAGCAATTCCTTGGTCGACCAAACGCTGTCTTCGATCTGGCTCTTGTTCCATGAATCTCGTCCATGGCTCAAATTCGCTGTTGATGGCATGTTCGATGGCACGCATCGTTTCCTCGGCGAGGCGCCCATCAAAGGCATCGAGGGTGTAAAACGGGGTGGTTGTCGATGCCGACAATTCATCCATGCACCCTGCGGAACGCCTTTCGGGTTAAGGGCTTGCATGAAGCTTTGATCACGAATCTCCGAAGAACCGCTTCATTCGGTCCTCAAGATCTCCCTCACGGTCAGGTGTTTGGTTCTCCCCCATCTCTTGTCGGATGGAGGCGAGCCGTCCGCTGGCGTCCATTGAATCAGGTTCCTCGTTTGGTGTTTCAATGACCTCAATCAAATCCACATGCGCCTGTTCATTCAACGCTTCTACCTCGACCTCGCTCTCTGCCTGTTCTTGTTCAACACTGAGATCATCAATGATTTCAGGTTCGCTTTCAACAGTATCGGGTTCTGTCTTTTCAGGCGTCTTGGTTGATGGTTTGGATGAAGCACCCGTTCCTGACTTGCGGGGTTGCTCACCAGTGCGCTTGGCTGAAGGAGATTGAACGACCCCACCAAACCACGCAAGAGCAAACATGACCGCCGCAATGCCGATGATCCACCCTACATCGTTGGAAGATACCGTGAGAATGCTTTCAGGTTTGTAGTAAGCGCTCATGGTGTCGTCCTCGGGGTTGTCATCGATGTCAAAGGGAACGCTGCAGGCAATGCTCACCGTGACTTTCTCATCCTTTTCGACTTGTTGAGGGACTTCAATGGAGACGACGGGAGCAAATTCAGCATAGGCCACGTCAACGATGTAGGTGGTGCTCCAACCACCGGAGGTCTCAACCGTCAGTTCACAGACAGCATCGGCCAGGACGCTGTAACCCGTACGTTTGATGCCCACTCGGATGTCTCCGTCGGTGGAAAGTGAATTGATACCGATGTTCCATCCGCTCTCTCGTGCAACGATATCGGTTTGTTCCACTTCCAAGGTCCGTCCGAACTGGTCGTATCCTCTCAATTCAATCGTCAGCAAACCCGCATCGGGGTCCCAACCATCGACGGTTACGTTGACGCGTTGGGTCGTTCCTTCAGGGACGGTCCACCGGTCTTCGTCGAGCGGGATGCGTTCGCCGTTCGTGGTGACCAAAGTCAACACAGCACGCAGGTCACCTCCAGCGCCAGCTTCGAGGTCACACGTTCCAATGACGCCGCTGAGGCTTGTTTGGCCGAGTAGGTCAAAGGCGTTCGGCAGGAAGGAACACGTCATAGCAGCGTTGGGATAGGTGCGAGACACGGTGTAGAGGGACAGGTTTCCTTGGCCTTGCGACGAAGCGAAACCAAGGACGTGCTCGCCGGTGATGCTCGGTTGTTCAAATGCTAAGGTGGCGTCGACGGCGTTGACGTCTAGGTCACCCGTGAAGGAGGTGTTTCCGTCTGCAAGGTCGTAGACGGCAACGGACTGCATGGTGCCCGCATAGGCATCCAGAACGGGAGATTGTGCAAAGGAGACCGATGAATGCTCGACCTCGATGGTGTGCGCCAGCGTGCCTAAAAGCGGGTGGTGGATGTTGATGGTTACCAAAAATCGTTGTTGATTCCAATCTGCTGCTGGTGTGAGATCCAACGGAATGCCTGCGAACGAGCCAGGCGCCAAGACCAACTGCACCCCTTGCTGTGTTGACCATCCTTCCGGCAGGGAGGCGACATCAAGTGTGAGAATGGCAACATCGTTCCCTTGGTTTTCGATCCATGCCGTGGGGTAGCCTCCACGTTCATTCACCTTCCATGTGCTGCGGTGGTCGATGTTCAGTTGTGGATGAGCTCCAACTTTGACCGGTATTTCTTCTTCGATCATGCCGCTGGTATCGTTGCCCGTGATGCGGATTCGCAACACACCAATTTCACCGGCAATGGCATCCTCAGGTGGCTGAACATGCACCACGAACGTCGTGGTCGTAAAGGGGGCAACCGGCGTCGAATTGCTTGGCAACGTGATGTTCCAACCTGCTCCAGCCTTGCTGAAATAGGGTGTCTCGTAACTGTTCCCTGTGTGTTCAAGTTGGAGCGTGATGTTTTCACCAGAGGGCTCGATTTCCAAATCGGCCCCTGTCAGGTTCAATCGCCAACTTGCAACAGGGAGAACCTCAAGCTGCAAGGAAGTATCCCCGATGGTGTAGCCACTTGTTTGATGGAGAAGCAGGATGTTCACGCTGCTTCCTGCCCAGGAAGATGCCGGTACGGTGATGCTGAACAGCAGGCTTGTACTGCCGTTGACCTGAACATCGGAAGTTTGCACGGATTGCGCCGTCCACGACGACGTGTCTTCACCAAACAGCACGGGCGAAAGGACTGGTGTGAGCGTCAGTGTGTCCACGGCATTGCCCAAGTTGGTCAGACTCAATTCGACTTCGACGGTCTCGCTGGGCTTCCCCGTCAGTGTTGTTCCATTGACGACGGCCACCGACCATTCATGGCTTGGGGCGGCTTGAATCTCGGTGGTGACGGCGTCAACGACCCCTGAGTCGCCAGAGGATGTCCACGTGAACGTGAGTGAGAACGGCTGCATTGCGGGAATATCTTCAGACAGTGTAAGGTCCACCGTTCCAATACCCGTGGCCAATGCCCCGAGAGTTTTCACCGGGTCGTAGTAGGTGAAGGTGACTTGGGGGTCAAACGCAAGGTCGTCGGAGGTAACGGTCGCCTCGAGGGTGAAGGTGTCGGCTCCGTTCCCGGGATTGCTCAGTGCCAATAAGAACCGATGAGGTTCGCTCACATTCAACGACAACACAGTTTCTCCCGGAGCCAATGTCGGTTCGAGGATGGAAACGTTGGCCCGATAGATTTGGAGCACATGCAACGATGCGTTGAACACGGCGTCACCGTCGTTGAGGTCCATGCCAACGAATGCGTGTCGTTTTGGAACGGCGTTTGGCGGAAGGGTCAATTTGAGTTCACCCGTTACCGTATCGCCGCCGGAGCCTTGGCTTTCCAACGAAGAACCGTTGATGCTCCAATCCCCGGTGACACTCCATGCCCAGTTGGTTTGAATCATGCCCATTTCAACCATGTTCCACTGCACCATGCCGGATGCAGGCAGGACGCCGCTGATGGTCCACGATAGGTTGCTGTCGGGTAGCGAACGGTGGTGGGTGGGGCTGACAACAAACTTGCTGGATGTGAATGTAAACGGCATGGATTCGCACAAGGTGTCGTCTCCGCTGCCCATGCAAAGCGTGAGGGTGGACTGTGTTGCGCTTCCATACGCCGCAGACCCCGGCGTCGGGAGGTGGGCAAACAATTCTTTGATCTCTCCCGGTTGCAAGGTGATGCTGAACAATTCGTTGCCTTGAGCATCGTGAATCGAGGGAGATCCACCCCAAGATGGAGCGGTCCATGTGATGGAGGTGGTGGTTTCAGCAGCGTTTCCTAGATTTTCCACCATGAACCATGCTGTGGCCGTTTGACCCGGACGACCCTGTCCGTACGATGCATTCAGGCCCGTTGCACCCGCGAGGTCCAAGCCTCGCGTCCGGAACACTTCAATGGGCACAACAAGCGTCGTGTTGACCGATGTATCGCTGTCCAAGGTCAGTACGAATTCAATTTGGCCTGTTTCATCCCCGAGCGCCGAGGATGGCACGGATGCCTCAAACGAAATGGTCAGCGGTGTGTTGGGAACCAGTTCCACGTTCATGGAGGTGCCGACCATGGGTGCGAAGCCCCAATCCTCGGGAAGATCTGATGTGTCGTAACTGAGGGTCCAATCGGCGGTTCGAGAACCCGTTGAGGTGAGCAACACATCGACTTGACTGGCTTGCCCTGGTGGAATGCGTGGTGCATCAAGCGGGCCAGCGAGTTCAGCGACGTAGGGCTCCACGACCGTGAACAACGCTGATGCACGGTTGTTGTCCTCGCGCAATTCGGTGATGTTGTTGTTGACGTCCAGCACCATTTCAAACGAGTGGGTTCCCAGTTGCGCTGTGAACTCAGCCGTGAACGTCATCGGCCCTCCTTCTGCGGTAGGGGCGACGGGTTCACTTGATGTGAAGCGTTCTCGGCTGATTTCAACCCCGTTCATGATGATGGCAGCGTCAACGTCATCGTCCGCTTCACCGGTGCCGATGTTGGAAAACTGGGCGGTGACCGTTACGGTGTCGCCAGGGTCTGCCTGTGCTGGATTGAACGATAGCCCTCGGTTGTCGAAGGATGGTGCAAGGTCGGGGCCTCGTGTAGACACCAAGGTGTCGCCGAACAAGATGTCGATATGACCGTCGCCATCAACATCTGCAAGCGCAGGTGCAGTCCAAACACGATGGGGTGTACTCAAGGGGGTTGACCACTCGTTGTTGATATCGGCTGATGCACCCGTGTCTCCGTCAAAGGCCCATACTCGTCGTCCGAATCCGACCAGCACTTCTGGCGTTCCTTGCCCGTCGATATCGAGCCAAAACGGTGGTGATACTGCGATTTCATCGTTGTCGTTTCCACTGCCTCGTTGAAGGTCGCGAACCCATTCGTTGACCGGTGTACTGCCACTGATGTCGGTGCACCCCAGCATACCTTTGCGGTTGAAATTGAACGCTGATTCCGAATACCACGTGACCCAGCAGAGGCGATCATCGATACCGTCGTCGTCGGTGTCAAGGGCAAGCGGTTGCGCATCGGCGTAGCCGTTGGGTGCTCTGAAATTGAACACCTCCGTCGTTGACGTGATTTCCATGCCAATGAACCGAGCCCCTGTTCCCGATGTTCGGCCGTTTGGGTCGGTAGGTACGGTAAGGATCATCTCTGGTGCGTCGTCACCGTCGAGTTGGGTGATGATGGGCCCCGGCAAGCGGAGCCTTGGCGCATCGCTGTTGCCCGAATCCGTTCCTTGGACGGCAACACGCTCCCAATCCAGCGAACCGGTGGAGCCGTCGATTTGCCAAATCCACATGTTGCCTGAATTGGTGTCGATGGTGGTCAGCAAGACCGAACTCGTCGTGCTGTCGAGTTGGGCCCAAACCGGATCGGAGGGGTGTGTTCCACGGTCGAGGTTCACACTCCAATCAGCACTTGACGGTTGTGCGGTGGTCAGCGAGTAGGATTGAACATAGATGGTCGGATTGTTCTCGGGGTCATCGACCACAGCCAACACCAATTCTGGTGTGCCGTCCAGTTCAAGGTCAGCAAGCAACGGTTGCGTAACCGCCTTGTGCCCGCTTTCTTCCGTTGGCAGGTGAGGGGATGGCGAGGCGATGCGGACGTTCGAATCGGAATAGGACCAAACCAATTCGTTGCTGTGGCCGGACGTCTGCCAGTTGGACTCCGTGCACGTGAGTCGTGGCGACCACACATCGATGTTCAGGGCGCTCGATGTGTCGTAAACGACGATGATCTCTTGGAAACCATCATCGTCAATGTCGTGGATGATGGGTGTTGAGCGAATCGAATCCGTTATGCCGAGCGAGACCCTCCAGGCGATTTTCGCATCGTTGCCGGTCACGATATTGAGGAAACTCTCGCGTGAACCATCGGCGATGACGCTCGATATCATCACGGGAAAGAGCGTGCCTTCCCCGCAGCGTTCAATTGCGGCTTCAGAGGCCGAGATGCTTTGTGAAAAGTCGCCGATCACCGAGCCGTAGGCATCGCTTCCATCTCCAGTATCGAAAACCTGCCAGTTGACGACCGGGTGTTCAACCGTTGCCAACACCGTCACTTCGCTGACATTCCCACTCCCGGGCCCTCCATCGGGTCCATGAGGTGGTACGGTTTGATTGTGTGTGGGGGTTCGTGCGTATTGACTCCAGGGCTGCTGATAAACATCCCAGGGTTCACTCCCTGACGTCCGTGATTCGGCCGAAGATTCGAGGATGTTCTGGGGTTGGACCAGCGGTGCAAGCAGCATCAAGAACAGCAGCGAAACGAGGAACCCCGCATGGAGGACTGCGCCTCGAGTTGGGGACGGCTTCGCTGACATCATGACTCACCGCCTTCGGGGGGTTGTTATGGATTATGGCTCTTCCAAGCCATTAAACCTCTTTTCTCATGTGCATCATCGTCGCCAAACACGATGACGCCTCCCTCGCCGTGCATGAAATGGCCGCTTGAATTAAATAGGGGTCGTCGGTGGGAAGAAACGACTTCGGTCGCATTCTCTCCAGAGGTAACCCCGGTGAAGGACGGAACCGCTTGACAGCCTCCGTGTTTCACCTTGCCTTTGAAGAGCGTAAAGAGGTGAAAAAATGTACAAGGTCGTAACCAAGGAAGACACCATCCGTATCCCTGCGGAATACATGCGGAAAGGCCAATCGTTGGACCAACACATCGACCGTCTCTCGATGGATGCTTTCGAGGGTAAATTTGACTCCGAGAACCGATTTGTCTTGGTGACAAACAACCACAAGACCATCGGCCGAGGAAGAATCATTCACGGCGACGGCGCCATCTACCAGAAAGTCCAATTCGACGCTGTCTTGTTTTGCATGGACGACCAAGAAGTGGTCGAAGGGGCCGTCTCCGAGGTCAATGAATTCGGCGCCTTTGTCCGAATCGGGCCCATGGAAGCGTTGCTTCACAAGTCCCAAATCATGGATGAACCCGTTGACATCAACATCGGTGCGAACAAAATCACCGGCCGTCAGTCGGGTCGTGAACTCGCCATTGGTTCGTTTGTCCGTGCCCGCATTGTGTCGTTGTCACCGGACACGTCCGATCCACGACGCTCCAAGATCGGGTTGACCAGCAAGCAAGACGGTCTTGGTTCACCCGGTTGGGAAAAGAAAAACAGCGACGGCGGTGAGTGAAGATGGTCAAGATGCCTTTTGCTTGCGGTGAGTGTCACCTGGTGCTCAACGACGGTGTGGACCAGTGCCCTCGTCACCCATCAGCCCAAGTCTCGTCCGACTGGACCGGCTATGTCATCATCATGCAACCTGAACGCTCTGAAATTGCGAAGCGTCTGCAGGTGGACCAACCAGGCCGATACGCCCTCAAGGTCAACATTCGATGAGGTGAAATCATGGAGATCAAAGAACGAACCGAAAACAAAGTCCTGAACAGAGTTGAAATTTCCTTCAGTTGGAAGCACGACAAGAAAGCCACGCCTTCTCGCAAGGAGGTCATGGATTTGGTGAAAACCCTTGAACCTGGCTCCAACCCTGACTTGATTGTTGTCAAGGATTGCATCACACGATTTGGCCAACCCCTCACCACGGGGGTTGCGTACATCTACGGATCTGCAGAGG
Organism: Candidatus Poseidonia sp.; assembly: GCA_049617635.1. Taxonomy (GTDB): domain Archaea; phylum Thermoplasmatota; class Poseidoniia; order Poseidoniales; family Poseidoniaceae; genus Poseidonia. Next base: position 8,611 of record JBMZJQ010000037.1, on the reverse strand, counting down.
CCATGGCTGTTGAGCCAGAATACATTCACAAGCGTCACGAAGACATGCGCAGTGCTTCACAAGCCCCCGAGGCTGCAGAGGAACCTGCTGAAGAAGTTGCTGAGGAAGCATCGGAAGACGAAGCCAGCGAAGAAGGAGGCGATGAGTGATGGGAGACGGTCCAAACGCCAAAGCCAAGTGGTCAAAGTACAAGGTTGAAGACGGAAAACTCGTCCGTGCTGAAAGCTGTCCAGATTGTGGGCCCGGTGTCTTCCTTGCCCACCACAACAACCGCAAATCTTGCGGCCGATGTGGATTCACCAGCATGAACGAGTGATCACTCCTCTTCTCGAGGAGACGATGATTCAAACGGGCTGTTTTCCCAAGAACCATCGTTGTACAAGATGAGTGCGCCAGCATCAAACGGATGAACGTGCACGGGAATTTCTCGTGTTTCTCGTCGTTCCATGCGTCCATTGGCCACCACCACTTCTTCTCGCCATCCAGCGATTCTCCATCCATCGAGTCGATGGTCCCAAACTGCGTGTTGAATCGGACCGCTGAGTTGGATTTGTTGCAAAACGGTTTGGTCCTTCAACCACACCACTTCTCCGGTTGTTGAGCACACCAGCGCATTGTTTCCGTGTCGAACATGATGCTCAACAGGTCCGTCAACACCTGGGAGGAGATATTCTTCAATCAGATTTCCAGTTGAGAGATAGCGACGTTGGACGCGGCCTCCCCGGGAGGTTAACAGCAAGTCGTCGGCCTCGATGTGAACACAGAGCGTTTCTGCTCCTCTCGGCCGCTTTTTCGGGTAGGACCAGGTTGGAGGGGGGCGACGCCAACACTCATCAGCGGACGTGGTGATGCTGTAGAGGCCCCGGTTGTAGAGCATGAACACCAAGACATCGTTGTTGGCGACCAGCGCCATGGGCTCTGCATCCAGGGCGTGTGCCCAAACCGTTCCAGCAGGTGAATACACGGTGGTGGTGTTGATGGCTGTGCGCAACTCTTCGCGGCGAGGCCCGTTTTCTGAGGAACCGATGGGCATGGAACCCATGTGGGCGAGGAGCAGTTCCCTGTCGAGCCACGTTGCGTGGAGGTGACCATCAGAAACCACGGCCTGCTGAATGCGCATGGGGTAGGGCACTGAGACCTCAGAGACGGGGTTCATTTGAGTATCAAGCCATACGACTTCTCCTTCCATTCCGGTGACCAACGCCCCGTTGGCATGGTGAACCACCTTATCGGGAATAAAGGGGATGTTCGTTGGAAGCCCCTCGTCCATGCCGTGGTGTAAGGAACGAAGTATGTCAAGCCTCGTCTGGGTCAGGTCAAAAAGGACGACTCCATCCACTGCACATGGCGGAAGGGTCAGTGGTGTTGATTGCTGTCAACGCCAAAGACATCGCCAGCACCAATCAGGCCGATATCCTCCGAACCCTCGATGATTGGGATACAGCACCTTCGTTCGAGGGATGCCCCACGTTTCAATTCGAACATCTTCGAATGGTCTATCTCCCGAACGGATTGTTGTTCGAAGATCATCTCGATCGTCGTTGGCGCACCCATGCAGGCGAGCATGTACGTGAAGTGATTTTCCCATCGCGTCACGTTGCGGCCAGCGGCCAACCGTCGTTGACCCTTCATCCCATTGGGGTGCCTCATTTGCCGCTTGATGAGATTGGTCCGTTCGGTGGCTGGGGCGGCCGGGCACCGCCTCCTTCAACACGCCTCTCGCCGTGGTGGAAAATGCTGCAGGCTCTCGCACCGGTTGAACCTGATCTGAACGATTTTGACCTCTCCCTCGAAGTGACGCACCATGGACCGTACCTCGAAACACCTTGCCTTTTCATTGAAGTTGGTTCCACCGAAGCAACATGGGGCCACGAAGGTGCAGCCCGTCTGCTCGCCAACATCATGCGAGAGGGCTTGGTCGTGCAGGACAAACAAACGCGCTGGAACGAAGAGGAGCATCAAGGCCAAACCGTTGTTGTGACGCTTGGGGGCGGTCATTATGCTCCACGTGCGAATCTTCTTGGGTCGATGGAACAGGTTTGGCTGGGTCATATGTTGGCAACCTATGCGCTGCCCTTTGAACAAACAGAACAAGGCGTCACAGGCCCCTGGCGACAAGCGATTGCCGCCGCCATCGAGGCTACCAAGCAAGCATTCCCTGGCGGGGACCTGGTCTGTTCAATGGACAAAAAGGCCTTTCGCGGATGGCAACGTCAAGCGGTTCGCGACTATCTTGAAGAAGAGGGCATTCCGCTCTTGACCAGTCGTCAGATTGCTGAGCGCGTCGCTTGACCACCTACACAAAGGGTCAAAGAGCGCCTTGGCAGAGGTTTGGTCATGGTGGGATGGTTCTCACGGATGGTGGTTGCCACCACTGTGCGGATGCCCAAGTGGTTTGTCCGTTGGGTCAGTCGGCGCTATGTCGCAGGCCCCTCGCTTGAAGACGCTGTTCAAGTCATGAAACGATTGTCATCCGAGGGAGCTTGTTTTACCGTGGATGTTCTGGGTGAAGAGATTTCAACGCTTGAGGAAGCGACGTTTTTCTTGGAGGAATACATTCGCGTCATGCACAGCATCGAAGAGCATGGACTTGATGCCAACTTGAGTATCAAACCCACGGCTTTTGGCCTCCTCATCGACCCGGAGCAAGGCTTGCAAAACATCCGACAACTGGTGCAGATGGCTGCGGAACGCGAGATGTTTGTACGTCTTGACATGGAAGATCACCGGGTGACGACGGACACCATCAAGGTCGTGTTAACCCTCCACCAAGAAGGGTTGACCAATGTGGGGACCGTTCTTCAAGGACGACTTTTCCGGACGTTGCGTGACATTGACCACATGGAAACCGAACTTGGCCCACAAGCAGACTACCGGATTTGCAAAGGGATTTATTTGGAACCGTCCGAAATCGCCTTTGAATCATACCGGGACATCGTTGATGCAACAAATGCTGCTGTCGACCGCATGCTTGATGCTGGCGCTTATGTTGGGATTGCATCCCATGACCACCCAGTGATCGACCATGCGCTTTCAGCCCTGAAGGCGCACGGTATGGGCCCAGGTATTGAGGACCCTCGTTCCAACGCTGGGGGTCCACGAACCAACAAAGGACCCGGATATGAATTCCAAATGTTGCTCGGGGTACGGGGCCCTCTCCGCAGGAAATTGTTGAACGAAGGTCATCGAACCCGGGTGTACATTCCGTATGGGGAAAAATGGTATGAATACAGCATTCGGCGTTTGAAAGAGAACCCCACGATTGGAACCCAGGTGGCCAAAGCCTTCCTGATGCCGTGGACGAACCGTCCGTGATCACTTTCGCTTTTTCTTCTGCGAGCGCTTCTTTGAGGCATTTGGGTGAACGCCTTTTTTCACTTGCTCACGAGGTCGCTCAGGGTTTGGGTTGAACCCCAGTCGGCCTTCTTTCCAGGCCTGGCGCCGTTCTCGTGGCGTTCGTGGTGCAAAATGTTCACCCTTTGGCGGCTCGTGGAGGTACATGCGCTTGATATCGGGTGCATTGACGGTTCCCCGAAGGGTGCGTCCTGCTCCTGTGTGGATGGCTCGAATTCGCCATGTTTCTCCTTCGTATTCCATCAAATGCGATGCTGTGAAGGTTGATTCTTGGGGGACGACGAGCACGTCTGACTGCGAATCTTCGCCTCTGGTTAAGGTGAGTTTCACACGAACCATGTCCGTTCGCAATGCGGTGATTCGAGCGATATCGGTGGCGATGGAGGATGACGGATGCTGCTCATCCTTGGTTTCAATTTGATGGATTCTCCACAATTTTTCATCCTCTTCAAACACATCGTCGAGAACAAATTCTTCATCGGCGTCGACCACCAACACCACGCGCTCCGAGCGAGGTCCTTCGGTCAAAATGAACGGGATGTTGACGGGTGGTGGTGGTCGAAATTCAACCGTGTGGATCCCTTGGCATGTCTCACATCGAACCATGAAATCGGCCCCAGTCCCAACCTTCTTTTCTCGCAGCACGGTATGGGCGGTCATGTCATCGCATTCGGGACAATGGGTGGCGTTGTCGAGGATTTCCTCGTCCTCCTCCCACTCCTCGTCCTCCGTCATGCACTCGCCTCTGTGATGAGCGCTGAACCACCTGTGTTTGAACCCTCCGTCACATGGACCGGTGCAAGGCTTGATGTTGGAAGCCCGTGAGGCAGGGACATGACCGAGAAACCCACGGAGCAAGACCGCTCTGCTGTTCTGGGTTACTTGTTGGGAAAAGACGATGCTCAACCACGAGATGAACCTCTCATTGCGGCCAATATCCATGAACAACTCCGGCACATGGGTCTTTCGACATGGTCCATCTCCATCCACCGACGCCTGCGTGATGCACTGGCTCGACAACACCCGGCATCGGTTCTTGAAATCGGTGCTGGTATCGGTCACCGCTCTGCATGGTTGCTGGATTTGTGGGAACGTTCACAGCGTTCGTTATCCCCTTACACGTTGATTGAACAAGGCGGTAAATTCGGCGTCATCCTCCAACGACTCCTGAACCGGTACGAAGCGTTGAGTTGGGCCAGCGTTGTGGTTGGGGAACCGCTGCAACTTGCTGCAGAACATCAAGCATGGTCATTGGCCGCTGCAACCAATGCAGAGCACGCACGCTCTCCCCTTGAGCCATCCTACGACGCCATTGTCGTCGACGGTCCGTCGACCCAGCGTGCACAACTGGTCAAAACGTACCTTCCATTCTTGAGCAACAACGGGGTACTCTACACCGTTGAACCCGACATGCCGTCGGGTGATGTCGCAGAGGATGATGAAGAAGGCATGGCGTTGGTCAACGGATTTAACGCTTGGATTGAACTGGTCAGTGAAACGCAGTCGACCCACCACGTGGCGTTCATGCCACTGTTTGGTGGCACGCTGGTCGCATGGATGCCTCACGAAGCTTGAGGGGCGGCCAAGAGGCCTTGGATGTTCAGCAATCCGTACCCGTAGTCATCATCGTGACCCACCTGTCCTTCGTCGGGCACCGCGCTTTCCATGAGCCATCGTTTCACGGCGTCAACATTGTCTGCACCGCCATCGGATTCGTCGTGTTTGAGTTCTGGCTTGCTCTCCAACAACAGGCAAATCGCTCCCGCTACATACACCGTAGCCGCACTGGTACCGTCTGCGAGGCCCCAAGAACCGTCTTCCAAGAGAATGGGCACGCCTTGAGCGGGGGCGACCACTTCCGGTTTTTTGTCGGGGTCACCTCGTGGCAAAAGGACGGGAAGGGGGAGCAATCGTCCGTTGTTGTCACCCGTTGATGAACCCGACCAATGCGTACCTTGCTCGGTAACACCACCAACCGAAATCACGCCACGCTCGCTGGATGGATGAGCCACATCTCCATCGTCATTTTCACCACCGTCGTTTCCTGCTGCGGCTACCACATACACCCCAGCATCGATGGCATCGTTGGCGGCGTCGCCTGAATTTCGACCAGAACCAATCGAAAAGGGCAAAATTCCAGGGGCCCCACCCAAGGAGAGCGATATCACATCGGCGCCTTCTGAAACACACCAATCCACGGCCAAAGCGACGGTTTCATCGTTGCCGCTTCCGTCACTGGCAAGGGCTTTGGCAACGAGCAGATCAACGTTCTTTGCTATCCCTTTGAGCCATCCGTTGGCCACCAACAGTCCAGCCATGGCTGTCCCGTGACCGTGGTCATCGTAGGGTGTCACCTTTCCGTTAATGAAATCCTGCCAACCTTTGAGCTGTACATCGGCAAGGTCGCTGTGTTCCAATTCAATCCCTGAATCCACGATGCAAGCCGTGATGCCTGCACCGGTGAAGGATTCGCCCGGATGTTGGACCAACGAGTTGTAGGTGGCGTGGCGTTCAAGAGCGACTTCGCTTGGTCGCAGAAGAATTGCACCATCACTCATCACCACCGCCGCAATGTATCCTGCGGCCAGCACGAGGGTGATGCCCAAGGTCACGCTGACAAGGATTTTGATGGCCCTCAATTCTTGGTCATCCTGAGTTGGAACGTGCGTGTGCTTTTGTTCAATGCCAGCCCACGGTGGAGGTTCTTCACCCACTGCCATAACGGGTATTGGTGGGATCACCTCATCCATGCCATCACCCGAGTGTGTGAACTATTTCAGTAAGTGTGTCAACAAATCGGCGAACATCTTCTTCGGTGTTGTACAGATAGGCTGAGGCGCGAAGTGAGCCTTCTGGGTGGCCCTTTGCTTCAAACCATGAATGGACGCAGTGTTGACCACTGCGGACCATGACCCCGGCCGCTTCGTCCAAGAGGAGCGCTACTTCGTGTGCTGGCAGTTGTTCCATCAGAATTGAACAGATGCCGCCTCGTTGACGAGGGTCTTCGGGACCGATGATGGTCAGCCCGGGTAAATCCTTGACCCCGTCGGTCATGATGCGGTTGAGGTTGATTTCATGCTCATGAACGGCATCCATATCGAGTTTTGAGAGGTAGTCAATGGCAGCTCCGGTCGCCATCATTCCGGAAAAATTCCCTAAGCCTCCCTCAAACCGTGCGGGTGGCTTTGCCCATTCGGCGGTGGTGTAGGTGGAGCGGGTGACGGTTTGTCCCCCGGATTGGATGGTTCGAAGCGAATCAAGCAATTCGTACCTTCCCCAAAGACCACCCATGCCGGAAGGTCCGCACATTTTGTGAATGGAAAACGACAGGAAATCAATGTCCAAATCTTGGACGTCCACGTTCATGTGGGGGGTTGATTGAGCCCCGTCAACGGCCACAAGAGCTCCGTGGTCGTGAGCGATTTTTGTCACCTCTGCGATGGGTATCTCAACGCCATCAAGATTCCCAACATGGCTCATAGCCACCATGCGTAGCCGTCCGTTGGCCTCATCGCAAGCGGTTTCAAAGGCCTCGATATCAAACGAATTGTCTTCCCGACTTGCGACCACTCGGTGGTCAACGCCCTGCTCTTGGCCAAGTTGAATCCATGGAACGAGGTTCGAATTGTGCTCTCGGTCTGAGGTGAGTACGACATCACCACGTTCCCACTTCAAGCCGTGAGCAATTTGGTTGATGGAGTGCGTTGCATTTCGCGTAAACACAATCTCCTTTGAGCTCGAAGCATTGAGGAAGTTCGCAACCTTTCCCCTCGCATCAGCAACACTTCGGGAAACAGCCGTACCGTATCGATGAACAGAGCGACCACCGCAACCGGGGGTTTCGGTGTAATACCGGTTGATGCTGTCGATGACGGTTTGTGGTTTCAAGGTCACACAGGCGTTGTCAAGATAGGCAGGGGCATGGTCGCCACGGAGCGTCGGGAAATCTTCACGGCAGCGCTCAATCACCTTCACCAGGCCTCCTGGTCGGGTAAAAAGTCCATAGCAGGTGCATTGACGCCGCAAGAGGGACAATCAATTCTCGTCGGCATCGCCGTCTTGCACGAAGCACAGGTGGTTCCAACGACAACAGTCGCTGAACACCCACTCGCACCGCACGGATGGACGAGTTCGCCGTTGTTGTTTCGGGTGATGCTTGACGGCGCACCGCAATCAGGGCACGCCGCTCGTTTGTTGATCACAGCACCTTCGCCCTCCATTTCGAGGGCAGCGTCAACGGCGGCTCGTGTACGAACACGTGCTTCGTTACCGAGCATGCGTTGTGGATACCAAAGAACAACCAAGAAGATGGGGATGGCCGGCAGTCCGGTTATCAGATGGAGGAAAAGGAATCCATAATTTCCCTCTCCGTATTCTGCAATATGGTGTAGGCCAGACCACGATGAAAGGGTGATCAGCAACACCCACACGCCAAATAAACCGCTCCAACCTTTCAACGAATGTTCTGCTAATTCGGCTTCCATCACCCTTACATCTTCGTGAAGATGATTGACTTCAACGTGTAAATCGCGGGTTTCGACCACGGCTTTCCAGAAAAAGAACAGAAAGAAGAACACGATGAGGACAATCAATGTTCCTTCCATCATATCCGCTAGTCGGAATCCTATCGGGAAGGTGGCGTTGTTGCGGTGAAAGAAAATTTGAGCCCCCATCATGGCATTCCACATGACCAGCAAGGACATGGCGTGCACCCTCATGACCGGGAAGAGCATCCATGCTTGGTAGGCAAACCATGCCCAACAGAGCAACGAGACCAGGACCTGGAAAAATTGGAAACCGTTGATGGCCATGATGCCGTCAAGGCCGCTCACCTTTGCATTTCCACCGTTCCACAGTTCCGTTGATACAGATCCGAGCGCAAGAGCAACCATGCCAAAGAGCATGGTCATGTAGTGCTCTCGCTTCCATTCAGAGCGAAGCAAAAGGAATTGAAATTTCCATTCCTTTCGCAACGTGTTCAATTGATTGGACAGCGGGAAGTTGGCTGGAAATGGATTGAGGAGTTCAATCTCCGCCATGCGAAACGGGAGGTCTTTGTGATTGAGGGCGGCATGGTCCTCACCCACTGCCCCCTCGCCCATGTTCATCGCTTGTGGTATCACCTTTGAGTCCTTTCGCTTCTCAAGGATGACTTGTGTCCCTTCAAGCGTGATGGTTAAACGAGGATTGGGTTTCGCCGGAACAAGAGCCGAGATCGCATAGCCTGGTAGTGCGCGCGACTGGAAATCGCGTGGGC
>JBMZJQ010000036.1:0-19348 GCA_049617635.1 Candidatus Poseidonia sp. | reverse complement strand
ACGATGCCGCTTTCTGCCACAACCCGTTCGACGTCTCGGGTGATGCAGACGATCTCGTAGCGCTTGTCGGTGTTGATGTGCAGTTCTTCCACGTACGTGGCGGCGGTTCCGGTGACAAGGGTGCCCATGAACCAAGGTGGTGGGTTCGGTCAAAGAGCATTGGGCCAAATCAAGCCTTGATAAGTCGCCCTTCCGTCTTCCTCTCATGCGCGCCCTGCCGTGGTTGCTCTTGCTGACGGTGGTGCTTACGCCCGTGGCGAGCGCCGAGACCTACCGCATCGGCGGGCAAGCCACCTACAGCGACAACACGCCTGTGATGCTCCGCGACGTGTTCGTTGAATGCCCGCGAGGCGAAGTTGATTGCTACCAGTACCGAGGCACCAGCGCCATCACCGACGCCAACGGCCAATACATGATCGCCATCGAAGTGGACGAGGAAGACGACGGCGTGGAGATATACCTCCAACTGCAAGGGGAGAACTTCTCCCACGTCATCGACCTCGACACCTTTCGCAACACGCCCAACGGCCGCATGACCCACAACCTGCAATTGTCCGCCACAGCCTCCGGCAGCGGATTCTTCACCGGTGTGGGCTGCTGCCTCGTGCTGTTTGGCCTGCTCTTCATGTCAACCCTGTTGCGCACCGTTTCGGGCCTTGCCACGCCTCGAGGTCGAGCCGCCTTCCAAGGCTACCGAGAACCCGACCGTCACGACTGCCCGGTGTGCAACGAGAGCGTGGCTCAGCACAACCTCGTGAAGCACCTCATCTTCGAGCATGATTACGACCCGATGGAGGCCGGTGAAGCGGCGGGCAAGGTTATGAGGAAATCTTGGTCCACGGAAGAGGAATGAGGAAGCCTCAAGTGAGGCCGTCCTCATCTCTGCGCGATGACTGCCTTGCGTGCGATTCTGCTGGCCACCTTGGTGGCCGCTTCACTTTCGCTTACCGGCAGTTTAGCCTCGGTCAACCAAAGCGAGGACCCACCCGCTTGGCCCCAAGGAAACGAAGCGTACGACAACATGGTTCAAATGACAACCTTTGGCTATAGAAAGATAGACACCTCGGCGAACGAGAACGCTCGCAATTGGATTGCCGAAGAACTGGAAGCCATGGGGTACGACGTCGAGCGCCAACCCTTCACCACCGCTGTGTGCGAGAATTGCGAGAACATCGTGGTGACGATTGAAGGCGTGCTCAAGGACGACTGGCGGGTGGTCGGCGCCCACCACGACGCCATCTGCTATTCGCCCCCACCGCTCATTGGTGTAACCTACGCCACCTGCGAAAGCAGCGGTGCTTACGACGACGGGACGGGATCTGGCGCCCTGCTCGAACTGGCGAGGACGTTTTCGAAGTGGGACGGAAAACCGCTTCACACATGGAAACTGGCCTGGTGGGACTACGAGGAATGGCAGGGCAGTGGCAGCCCTGAAGGCGGGGGTATGGGCAGTTTGCACTTTGTCACCGAACAAATACCCGACCACGTCAACGTCACCTACGTGAATCTGGACATGTTTGCACTCAACTGGCCCGTCCCCACGCCGCTGGCCAGCCAACTCGCCGGTTGCGACGAGGACTATTGGACGCTCTACTTGTTCACCTCTCCCGTGGACGACTGGTCGTACTACGAAGACCGAGGCCTTGAGGTCACTGAGGAGATGCAAGCCTATGCCGAGTGGTTCCAGAGCCACCTGAAAGCCATCAACACCAACCTCTCCCACCCCGAACCCTGGGTGAGCGTGATCGACGACACCAAAGGGAACTCCGACCACTTCAACTTCATCATGCACAACCACACGGCCACGTGGATTCGTGGCCAACATCAGTACATCCACGAGGAAGGCGATGCCTGCGAGCAGACGCCGAAGCACGCCCAGTCGGATTCGGTGACCACCCTCAACACCATGGCGGGTGGGCGAGGCAACGTGGAATCGGGGCTGCAAACCGGGCTCGACATCGTCGCTACGATGGCGTGGTGGGACTGGACGGCGCCTGGCAGCGAGATGAATCCCGACACGACCACCACGATGGGCGACCAGAGCGGTGTGGTGCTGGTGGTGAGTCTGGTCTTGACGCTGGGGCTGATCGGGGCGGCGAGCTTTGCCTATCTCCGTTACAGTTCACTTTCAAAGGACTGAGCGCCATCCTCATGGGTACCGTTGTGTATATCCTCAGCCGAGAAAGAACAAGAGGCTAAATGGGAGTGACCCCGCTTTTCCTCCATGGGCGAAATCGTCGTCGGCATCTCAGGCGCCTCGGGCGCCGTTTACGGCCAGCGTCTCACCGAGGTGCTCGCTGACATGGGCAAGACCGTCCGTCTCGTCGTCACCGACTCGGGCCGCCTCACCCTCAAGCACGAGTGCGACACCACGCCCGAGGAACTCGCTGCGGCCACCAACGCCGTGCTGGAAGACGCCAAAAACGTCGGTGCAAAGTCCGCTTCTGGCTCCGCCAAGATCGACGCCGTGGTCATTTGCCCGTGCTCAGGCACCACCATCGGCAAACTGGCGGCGGGCATCTCCGACAACCTCGTGACCCGCTCGGCCATCGTCGCCATGAAGGAACGCCGCAAGCTCATCATCGTGCCCCGTGAAGCGCCCTACGCCACCGTCCACCTCGAAAACATGGCCAAACTCTCCCAGTGGGGCACCATCGTCATCCCCGCCTCGCCCGGCTTCTACAACCACCCGAAGAGCATCGACGACCTGGTGGACTTCATCGTCGCCCGTATTCTCGACCAGTTGGGCCTCGAGCACACCATCGGGCGACGCTGGACCGGCGATGAAATCTGACGTGACCTCCAACCGCCGACTTCTTGAACAAGGAAGGTGAGGGGTACATGGGTGAGCCCTTGGATTTGGAAGCCAAGACGATTGCGGAACTCAAGGACCTTTTGCGCGAGCAGGACCTGCCGGTCAGCGGTACGAAGTCCCAACTCATCGAGCGACTGGAAGGCAATGTCACCGGTGGTGCCACGCTCAGCCTTGAGGAAGAAAGCAAGGACGATGCGGTGGACGCCATCGTGGAAGAGGTCCCGTGGTGGAGAAGTACGGATGTACTTACTCCGCAAGCGTTGACGGCGATTGGTGTTGTTCTGTTGCTCATTGCAGCCGCCTTTGTGTTCCGCCCCACGTGGCTTGGATTTTCACCCAATTACGAGTACGAACTCATCGACTTTGACCAAAACCAAGCCCGAACCTTCGCTGAGGAACTCGTTTCCTTTGGCCACGCTGACTGGGAAGGGCGCATGAGCGGAACCACGGAAGAAGCCAACGCATCGGCTTACATCGAAGCCAAGTTCGCCGAGATGGGCATGTCCACCACGCTCCATTCCTATCAGGTGCCCATGCATCACGTCAACGCTGAGCCCAGTTTGCGTATTTGCGTTCAAGGCGGCTTTGGGAATAGTCCGTGCGAGGGGCCCCTTGCTATCGGCACCGATATCACGCAGTTCCAGCACCGCATCGATTACGTCATCCAAGGCTTCTCTGGCCGGTCGGACTACACCTTCAACGACGGTGTGCCGGTGACCGACCTGGGCAACGGCAGCGACGAAGCGCTCTGGTCCTCGGCCAGCGGGACCATCGGCTACGTTCGCAGCGGTGGAACCGTCACCGGAAACACCGACCTGATGTCCCTCGCTGCCGAGAACGACCTGGCCGGTTTGATTCGAGTGAACAAGAACTACAACTGCGGGAAGATCGAAGGCAACGACTGCGTGCCCATTTTCAAGGGCACGGGCATTGACGCCATCACCGAAGCCAACGGCGGAAGCGTACCCTCAGAACTGCCGTTCATCGCCATGTCAAAAGACGCAGGTGAGATACTTGAGAGCCTCATCTTCAACGCCACGGGATCCACCGGTGTGCTCGAGATGATCATTGACGTCACCAACGACGAAGAGCGAACCATCTATGTCCCGTGCGGTGAAATCCGCGGTGAAAGTTCAGAGGTTGTCATTGTGGGCGGCCACCACGACACCGTCTACCACGGCCAAGGCGCCATTGACGACACCTCGGGCACCGCCAGCGTGCTCGAGATGGCTCGGCAAATGAGCGAAATCGTCAACGAAACGGGCAAGCCAGAGCGAACCCTGCGGTTCTGCACTTGGGGCGGGGAAGAGGAAGGACTCTACGGCAGCAGAGCCTACGTGGAGGCCTTCCAGAACAGTTTGCGCAACAACCTGCGCCTCTACATCAACCTCGACATGAACCACGTTGATGCTGACTTTTCCAACCGTGGCAACAGCCTGACGTTGTTTGGCAACAACGCCGAGGACGTCGAGCACATCGCTCGTATCACCGAACTTTACCAGAACAAGCGAGACGAGGTTGCCGACCGCTACGACATCCGCATCTCCGTCCTCACGGGAGCCAAGGGGGCACCCGACGGTATGCCCTACAACTCCGACCACGGCCCCTTCGTCTACGATTTGGGCGGTAGCGAGCGTGGACGAGCCGTCGTGTGTTACGGCAGCGGCAGCTGGGAATACCACACCTACCTCGACACGATGGATCGCTTCAACGAGGAATCCTTGGGCGTCTCGGTCACCATCTACGGGACCTACATGCGCTTCCTGGCCTATTCGGATTACTGAGCGAGGGGTTCAAAACACGAAGGCGGGTGGAAGGTTCATGGTCGCACCGAGCGCTTGGGCCTCGCACATTTTGGTGGATTCCAAAAGCGAAGCCATCCAAATCAAGGACAAGGTGGGCAAGCTCAAGGATTTCCAGAAACTGGCTCGAAAGAAGAGCACGTGTCCTTCAAGTCAAAAGGGCGGCGACCTCGGTTGGTTTCGCAAAGGACGCATGGTCAAGGAATTCGAAGACACCGTCTGGAACGCTCCATTGAACACCGTTTCTGCGCCGGTCAAGACCCAATTCGGTTACCACCTGATTTGGGTCCACGAGCGCGACGAAGACGCCTGAGGTGAAACCGTGCAGTGGCGGGTTGGGCTTGAGAACTACGAAGTCATGGCCGTGCACGGCTATTACGATGAGGAGCACCTTGCACCCCAGCCTTTTGTGTTCACCGTGTGGGCCACGCTGGCAACCAAGGGTCGAATTGAGGAACTGGAGCACACCCTGAACTACGCCGACCTCCAATTGGCGGTGGACACGGTCATGCTCAACGCCCCTGCCCCGATTCGTCTGATGGAAGAGATGGCACAACGCATTCTCGACATCCTCGCCGCACACGCCGGATTGGCAACGGTCACCGTCCGCATCGAGAAGCCCAATGCCCCTCTTCCGCACCCCGGTGGCCTTCCCGTAATCGAAGTGGAATGGCACCGAGATTGAGCGAGGCTTAAACGCCTGCTCGTCCACCGTGCTTCATGGTCATGACCGGGCGCATCTATGTGCCAAGCGCCGTTGAGGAGGGCGGTGCCGTGGTTGGCATGGGCTGTTTCAGCACCCAAGAAACAGCTCTGAACGTTCTGCGTTCCTTCCTCAAGAAATCCCACCAAGTCCCGCTTGAGCGCGCCAGCGTGACCGCCTGGGAGGTGGACGTGGTGGGTGACGACGCCGTCACCGTGCTCTCGGAATACGAATGCAGAACCTGTCCGGTCTGCACGCGAACCACGTTTTGGATCGACATTGAGCGATTCAAAGCCGCATGCTACGGCACGGCCTGCGGGGCGTGGATTGAGGAAAGTGCGGTGGAAGCCGACGTCATCGATTGCGGCTGGCCGCCGACCCAGTTTGCCGAGCAGGTCGAAACCATTGACGATGCCATGCGTTCACTACGCCGCATTGCTGCGAGGGCGGAAGCAGCGGGCCTTTCCGCCACCGACGAGCGATTCTCGATGGATTCGTTTTGAGCCACAACCGTTGTTCAAACACGGATTGATAACGGGTTGAACGAGTTTCCATCCATGCCGGAAGGCCCCGAAATCCGTCGTGCGGCTGACCGCATCGGAAAGGCGCTGGTTGGCAAAATCGTCGAAGACGGGCAGTGGCCCTACCCTTCTCTCGAACATGCAAAGGACCTGATCTTAGGCCACGAAGTGCTCAGCGTCACAAGTCGAGCAAAAGCCATGCTGATTCGCTTCAGCAGCGGTTGGACCATGTACAGCCACAATCAACTCTACGGCCGCTGGACGGTTCACCTCAAGACCACCGACCCGCGCTCCAATCGGTCGCTTCGGGCTGAGTTTTTGACCGACAAACACGCCGTTCGCCTCTGGTCCGCCACCGACATCGTGCTCTTGCCAACACCGGAGGAAAACGGTCATCCTTTTCTGGCTCGTTTAGGCCCAGATGTGTTGGATGAAGCCGTGGACCAAGCGGCGTTGCTCAACCATTTACGCTCAAAAGGAATCTATAGAAAGAAGGGTGCAACGCTGATGCTTGACCAAAGAAGTTTCGCAGGGCTTGGCAACTACCTGCGGTCAGAGATTCTTCATGCGGCCGGGGTTCACCCCGACGACCGACCGTGCGACCTTGACGAAGCCACCCTTGAACGGTGGGCTTCGTGCATCAAAACCGTCACCGTGCGGGCCTACGAACACGGCGGCGTCACGGTTGAACCGGCGATCGCTGAGGCGAGCAAGGCCCGGGGCGAACCTCGGCGAATGTGGCGCCATGCCGTGTTTTGCAGAAACGACCGCCCGTGCTTGACCTGTGCTCACCTCGTGGTGCGAACCCGATATGCAGGACGACGTTTGGATTTCTGTCCCGTGTGTCAGCCGTCTCGACGAGACCGGTCATGACCACGAGCGAAGGTCGCCGTCGCCCGGAACACGCAGTTCCTCCGCCCTCTTGAGCGTCGCAAGAACGTGTTCAAAGGTGGCGTGGTCCAGTGCTTTTTCGTCCTCAGCACGACGCTCGACGTTCTTCATCGCGATGGCCATGCGATGGTTCCCCGAAAAGGAATCTCCGTGGCGGTTGAGGTACGCCCAGTACAAGCGGGTCATGGGACAGGTCTTCTTTGGATGGAAGCGACATGCACCGCAATGGTCGCTCATTTTGTTGATGTACGCAGCACCGGCGACGTAGGGCTTGGTCATCATCGCCGCACCCAAGGCAAACGTACCCATGCCCAAGACGTTGGGTTCAACCACCCAGTCGTAGGCATCGATGAAGGCGGCGTGGAACCAATCGGTGAGGGCACGGGGGTCCACGTCAAGCATGTTGGCAATGTTGCTGAGAACCATCAGGCGAGGTATATGGTGCGTCCAACCGTCCTCCATGACCGAGGCGACCGAGGCATCGAGACATTGCAAGCCGCTGGTCTTGCCCCAGTATGCATCGGGAAGCGCTTGTTGTTGGCGCAAATGATTGGGGTGAAGTTCGCCATCGTCCTTCGTTGGCCATCGTGCTTCACGCACGGCGGATTGCCGATGTACATCGAGGGTGCGGAACCCGTCGGTGACGGCGTGAATGTGGTGCACGTATTCCCGCCAGATCATCTGTCGAACAAAGCCCTCAACGCTGTTCAACGGCGCAGGACTGTCCAGGGCCATGGCAACGACCTCACTTGGCATCAGTCGATGGAGGTTGACCACCGTGGCCAATCGAGAATGGAACAGGCCCCTGGACCGTTCGCTCATGGCGTCCTCAAATGGCCCAAAATGCGGCAAGGCGTCCCGTGCAAACGCCAACGCAGCCTCGAGGTCGCCACGGCTCGTTGGCTGCGAGGAAAGGTCAACGCGCCCAGGATGGTCAGCGAAGCGTGACCGGACAAGAGCCTCGACCTCCTCGTCAACCGCATCGCGACCGAAGAATGGTGCGGGCGGGGCTTCGGGTTCACCTTTCCACGGGCGTCGGTTTTCGGCATCAAAACTGTATTTTCCACCCACCGGTTTTCCTTCGACCATCAGCCAACCCGTTTTCTGGCGCACCGTTCTGTAAAACGCATCCATCCGAAACGGCGGCTCAACACCCACGCTCTCGACGAACCACGACCGTTGGGTCACCCAACCAGGGTGGTCGTGCAACACCACGATGCCCTGCTCAACGTGGGGGTTCACCTCCATGCGCAGGCTTCGCTCGGCGTGGGCGAAAGCGTGCAGTGGACCGGTCTGTTGGTGGACTTGGTGCACCACTTCGGCGTAGGTCTGCGAGGAAAGCAGGTAAAGCACGGGGATGCCTTCATCCTGAAGTTCAAGCGCAAAGTGGCGCTGATTGGACAACAGCACCGCTAATTTTTGCTGATGGTACGGGCGCTGTCGTGCTTTGTGCGTGGATTCGATGAGGACGACACCGAGCCGGCCGAGGGGCTTGAGCGCATCGAGAAACGCCACGTTGAGCTGATCGTAGGAGAGCCACACCCATGCATCGACGTCTGCAGGTTCCGGCGTGGTCAACGCATCACCGAATGCACCCTGTTCACTTGAAGCCACCAAGGTGGAAGAGGAAAACACCCATGCCCCCGTGACCATGGCGGGAAATCAACCTCAAGGGCATAAAGGGATGCTTTTTCCCGGCCGTGCCCCGTCAGTAATGCACGGTCAACTTGCGAGGTTCCAGACGTTCCTCTTTGCGTGCCCGCATCGCAGCGGCTTCCATCACCGCTCCTCGCATCGTGGTGACGAAGGGGATGTTGAGTTCAACAGCTAACCGACGCATCATGTTGCCGTCTCGCACAGCACCACCCGAAACGGTGGGCACGTTGACGATGAAGGAGACCTTGCCCTGACGCATCAGGTCAAGGGCGTCGGGGTGCTTTCCTTCCGCGATGCGGTAGACGGTCGTGACCGGCACCTCGTGGCGTCGTAGGGCATCGGCGGTTCCTCCTGTGGCGTAGAGCGTGAAGCCCATGGACACGAGTTCTTGAGCCACCGGAACGAGGTTTTCCTTGTCCTCATCCCGCACCGTCAAGTAGGCCCCGCCCTCGGTGGCCACCGGAACTTCGGTGGCCAAACGGGCCTTCAGGTAGGCGAGGTCGGCACGCTCATCGGAACCGTAGACCTCGCCGGTGGATTTCATTTCAGGGCCGGGTGCGGGGTCGAGACCTCGCAATTTGATGAACGGGAACACCGGAGCCTTGACGCACACCTGTCCGGAGGTGCGGCGTGGAATGCTCTGGTCCTTGAGGGGTTGTCCGATGGTCACTCGGGCGGCAATGCGAGCAAGCGGGAGACCTGATGCTTTGGCGACAAAGGGCACCGTTCGGGAGGAACGCGGGTTGACTTCCAACACGTAGAGGTCCTCGCCTTGAATGGCAAATTGGATGTTGAAACATCCTTTGATCTTCAAGCCCAACCCGATGATTTTCGTTTGCTCGGCCACCTTGTCAAGCATCGCCTGCGAAATGTTCTGTGCAGGGATGAAGCAAGTTGAATCGCCCGAGTGAATACCGGCTTCTTCCAGATGCTCCATGATGGCGCCCACGAGCACCTCGTCGCCATCCGAAGCAGCATCGACGTCCAATTCGGTTGCGTGGCCGAGGTATTCATCGACCAAGAGCGGTTTGTCCGGTGCGAGGTAAGCGTCCCGAAGGTAGCCGTCGAGTTGTTGTTGATTGGAGAGAATTTCCATACCACGGCCACCCAAGACATAGGAGGGACGAATCAGCACGGGGAAGCCAATCTCTTCCACAGCCGCCCGCAGGTCATCGGCCGAGGTACCGGTTGCTCCTCGAGGCATGCGGAGGCCGTGGCGTTTGGCAAAGGCCTCGAACCGCTCACGGTCACTCGCTTCGTCGATGGCATCGCAGGAGGTGCCCATGATGGCGAGGTCCAGACCTTTGATGGCCAAATCGGGCAGGCGATCTTCAAGGGGCAAGGCCAAGTTGATGGCGGTTTGGCCACCGAACTGGAGCAAGATTCCATGGGCCTGTTCCCTGAGTAAGATTTCGCTCACATACTCCAAGGTGAGGGGATCGAAATACAGACGGTCAGAGGTGTCGAAATCGGTTGAAACGGTTTCGGGGTTGTTGTTGATGAGGATGGCGTCTTTGCCCGCCTCTCGGATGGCTTTCACGGCGTGGACACAGCCGTAGTCGAACTCAATGCCCTGGCCGATACGAATGGGGCCGCTGCCGATGGCCACAAGGCGCTCCTTGGTTCGTGATTCAAGGTCGGGCAGCACATCGATCCCCGGAAGCCCGTGTGGCTCGTAGGTGGAGTAGTAATACGGCGTTTTCGCAGCAAACTCCGCAGCACACGAATCCACCATGCGGTAAATGGGGTGCAGGTCAATCTCGTGACGTCGCCGCATAACAGCACGCTCGTCTTGTCCAGCGCCCAAGGACTTGAGCCCTTCAGGCGGGAAACCAGCGAGGGCATCGGCGATGTGGGCATCGCTGAACCCGTGACTCTTCCAGTGCCGCAACTCCTCCTCCGTCAATTCAGCGGGCGAGGCACCTCGGTCAACGATGGAACGCTCCATCGTGGCCAGGCGTTCAAACCCGTAGAGGAACCAACGGGTGATACGGGTGATTTCGTGAACGTGGTCAACCGTCCAACCTCGTCGGAACGCTTCGATGACGGCGCCCATTCGGCGGTCGGTTGCCACCGATAGCCAGTTGACCAGCGTGGCATCGGGCAGCGGTTCATGGGCACGTTGCGACATGCCCTCACCTTCGGATTCGTCGGCTCGCGTCAGTGGACGTGGGTGGGCACAGCCTTGCTCAAGCGAAGCCCACGCCTTGAGGAAGGCTTCCTCGAAGTTACGCCCGATGGCCATCACTTCACCGGTTGATTTCATCGATGTGCCAAGGGTCCGGTCCGCAGTCCGGAATTTGTCAAACGGCCAGCGTGGGATTTTCACCACGCAATAATCCAGCGTTGGCTCAAACGCAGCCGTGGTTCCTTCCCCCGTGATGGGGTTTGGCAACTCGTCCAAGGTGTAGCCCACGGCGATCTTGGCGGCCATGCGGGCAATGGGGTAACCCGTGGCTTTCGAGGCCAGCGCGGATGAGCGAGACACACGAGGGTTGACTTCGATCACACGGATTTCACCGGTGAATTGGTTGAAGGCGAACTGAACGTTGCAACCACCCTTGATGTTGAGGGCCCGAATCAGGGCCAAGGCTTGATTGCGCAAACGTTGGTGGTCGGCATCGCTGAAAGATTGAAGCGGCGCCACAACGGTGGATTCACCCGTGTGAACACCCATTGGGTCGATGTTCTCCATCGTACAGACAATGGTGGCGTTGTCGGCTTCGTCGCGCATCACTTCGTATTCCAATTCCTGCCAACCAAGAATGGATTCCTCGATGAGAACTTGGGAAATACGTGAGTTGCGAAGACCCAACTGAGAGATTTCAACCAGTTCGCCCATGTCCCTCGCTGTTCCACCGCCGAGACCACCAAGGGTGAAGGCGGGCCGAATCAAAATGGGCCAACTGCCAATCGATTCAGCAGCCGCAATGACCTCGTCGATAGAATTGCAGGCAACGGCCTTGCTGATGGGGAGGTTGATGGATTCGCACACTTGATTGAACAATTCACGGTCCTCTGCTTTGTCGATGGCATCAAGGTCCGAACCAATGAGTTCCACCTCGAGACGTTCCAATGTCCCGTTGTGCGAAAGCTCACTGGCGATGTTGAGGGCGGTTTGACCACCCATTCCAGCGAGGAGGGCGCACGGTCGCTCTTTCTCCAAGATACGAGCGATGGTGTCGGGCAGCAAGGGTTCAATGTAGACGATGTCGGCCATCTCTGGGTCGTTTTGGATGGTTGCAGGGTTGGAGTTGACGAGGATGACCTTGTAGCCATCCTCTCGGAGTGCACGGACGGCTTGGGATCCAGAGAAGTCGAATTCAGCGGCTTGACCGATTTTGATGGGCCCGCTACCGAGCACCATGATGGTCTCCAAGTCGTCCCGGCGTGGCATCAGGAGGCACCTCCAAGATGTTCATCCACGACGGCTCGGAAGCGCAAGAAAAGCGGCGCAGCATCGTGAGGACCTGGACACGCTTCTGGATGGAACTGGACCGTGAAGCACGGCTTTCCAACCACGTCCAAGCCTTCGACGGTCCCGTCGTTGGCGTTGATGTAACGCACCTCTACTTCTGCCCCGTGCTGGTTCGTGACCGCTGGCGAGGTGGCTCCAGTAGGGTGGGCCGCCAGCATTCCGTCCTGAGGATGGGCCACGGCAAACCCGTGGTTTTGACTGGTGATGGACACCGTTCGGTCTTGCAAGTCCACCACGGGTTGATTGGCTCCACGGTGGCCGTAACGCATCTTGTAGGTTTGCAGCCCGGAGGCCAAGCCCATCAACTGGTGGCCGAGGCAAATACCCATCACGGGAAGGCCGTCGCTGACGGCCTGTGCCAACGTGTTGCGAGCCGCAGTGGCTTTGCCTGGATGAGCAGGGTCTCCGGGGCCGTTGCTGCAGAACAAGGCGTCAATGGCGTATTCGTTTCGAAGACGGTCGTACGGCATGTCGGGCGGGCACCACACCACGTCAAACAGCATGCACAGATGACGGAGAATGTTGTGCTTCACGCCGCAATCCAACACACCCAAACGGGGTTTGCGGGCGCCGAGCTCGTCGGTGGAACCCGGGTTCAACTCCATCGGTTCGTCAATGGAGACTTCGTCGACCAAATCCTCCAACTCGGGCGATGTCATCTCGGCGAGTTTCGCCTGCATGGCGGATTCTTGGTCGACGGGACCAAACACGCACAGCACCGTTCCCAACTCACGAACACGCCGCGTGATGGCTCGGGTGTCGATGTTGTGAATGCCCGGAACACCGTGCAAACGAAGGAATTCATCCACCGTACCGGCGGAGTTTCGATGGTCCGGCTGGTGCATGGCATGGCGAACAATCACGCCTCGTGGCCACACCTTGGCCGATTCGGACGCCCCAACATGAACCCCGTAGTTGCCAATCAGCGGGTAGGTGAAGGTCAGGACTTGCCCGGCGAAGGAAGGATCGGTCAGCGATTCTTGGTAGCCCATCATCCCGGTCGTGAACACCAGTTCTCCAGAACCGATGGTTTTGGCCCCGAACAAATCACCGGTGTAACGGCCACCATCAGCGGTGAGCAAGACCCCAGGTCCCGTTGCACCTTGAGGCAATTCCGTACCGTCGGCCAGGCCTTCTGCAGCGTCGGGAATGGCCAGTTGAGAGGGATTGTACAGGCGATGGGTTGCAGGAAGAGAACGCGTGTTCCCGATGCCGCCACCTAACATTGAGTTTGGTCGTCATCGGCCGCACATAATGATTCGGTGCGCTGTTCTTTGCTCCGCACCTCAAGCCGAATGCAGTGATTTTCGAGAAACTTTACTCCAATGTAGCAAGTAAGTTACTGGTTGCTTTCGTCAATTCGGTCCAAATCCGTGACGGACTTCCCTCGAGCGGAGGGTTCGATGACCAGGCGAGCATCGGGGAAGTGGCGTTCGGTTCCACCCTCCCCGAACCAGGCTTCCATGAAGAGCGCCAACGCCGCCACTTCAGAGTGGGGCTGGTTGCCCACAGCAACGTTGTGGTGTGCATATTCGAACACGTCGCCGGGGACTTTGGCACCGCCGACCACAACGGTGAGGGGGCGGTCTCGGCGAATCCTCGGAAGGACCGAGCGATAGGGCTCTCCGTACATCGTCAAATGCACGACAACGCCGGGGGCGCCGTCACCCGCATCGCTTTGAGAAAACCGCTTCAACCATCCCATGCCGCCGCCCACATGTTCACAGGCCATGTCGCCTCCAAAACGCTCGTTGACGGACTGCACGTTGGCAAACAAATCAGGGTCGTCATCGCCAGCAAGCAAAAACCCGGTGGCTCCCAAAGCACGCGACACGAGCGCAAGGTGCGTTGTGATGCGAGGGTCCCTTCCCTTGCGGTAACCCAGCCTCAACACGTTGAACGGCGTGGGCGTCATGGTCTGTCCACCAACCTCGCCCTCAAGAGCGTAGCGCTGTCGTTCAATTCGCTTCGAGACGAGCGCCCATCTCCTGACTGCCGTCGCCTCGTCCTGAGAAATCAACGTCGTTGGAATCCATGAACCGAATCAACCAATTCAACAGCATGGCGTTGACGATCAGGTTTGAACCAAAGGTCATTCCACCCCAAAGAGTAGCAAGCCGAATGCTTCGCCAGAACCCTTCACCTAGTGTGAGGTCAAAGTCACTCAAGAAGAGGGCCGAGATGAACGGCTCACCGACGTAAAGGCCGGCGAGGATGAGCATACCGCCTGCTAGGATGGAGGGCATGATCTTCCCCATGTCTCGGCTGAATTCGGTGAGAATGGCAGAACCCAACGAGAGGGCCATGACAGCCAAGGCGGCCTGTTCAAAGTCAAGACCGAAAAAGACCGATTCGGCCGCCGTCATGTCGTCTTGCTTCATGCCGATGAACAACCACCAGACGACGAACATCACCGTGATGAGCATGCCACCACGAAACGATTGCCGCGCAGCCATGTCGTACACCTGTTGTTGGTTTCTCGGTTTGAGACGACGAATGATGCGTTCGGCAAACTCCCAATCTCGTGACAGTGGTTCGCCGGATGGAGGAAGGTCAAGCCCGAGAAGTTCGCCCACCTCACCCAAGGCATCCGCTTCGGACATGCACACCCCTTCCTCGTAACATCTTATGAAACCTGCCGAACTGGGCGGCCCGATGGCACCGGACTTGGAGGGGCTTCAGGTTCGCCGAGCCCGATGGTTGAACGCGCTCGTCGCCGCGGAGACACCTCACCTGATGGGCATCATCAACGTCACCAACGACTCGTTCTATGCCGGCAGTCGAGCAGAAGAGCACGAAGCTGTGCAACGCGGTTTGGCGATGTGGGATGCTGGAGCGGTTTGGATCGACATCGGAGGCGAATCCACCCGGCCGGGAGCACAACCCGTTTCCGTCGAAGAAGAAACCCAACGGGTGGTTCCCGTGATTGAAACCCTGCGCCAACTTCGGCCGGAGGGTTTGATTTCAGTGGACACCCGTCATTCAACCGTTGCTCGAAAAGCCCTGGAGGCGGGGGCCGATATGGTGAACGATGTTTCCGGGTTGCGCGACCCCTCCATGGTCGACGTGGTCGTTGAGTGGGGTTGTGCCGTGTGCATCATGCACATGCAGGGTGAACCGGGGACCATGCAAACCAACCCAACCTACGACGATTGTGTGGCCGAGGTGAGCCACGACCTCAACGCAACCCGCAGGCTGCTCATTGAACGAGGCCATCCCCCCGAACTCATCGTGCTTGACCCAGGCATTGGCTTTGGGAAAACCCAAACCAACAACATCGAATTGCTCGAAGCCGGACGAGCCATTGCTGAATCGAACACCACCCCCGTTCTTTGGGGCGTCTCTCGCAAAAGCATCGTCGGCCACATCACGGGCCATCAGGACCCAAACGACCGGTTGGCTGGCACCCTCGGGCTTGCCGTGATCGCAAAACGGAAGGGGGTTGACCTGCTTCGGGTCCATGACGTGCAGGCTCACGTTGACCTGTTTGCGGCGCTCAACGCCATCAACTGAACCCAACGCCACCCAACAAGATCAGCGGTGTTGCCCAAGCCCCGAGCATGGAGCCCAAATTGGTGAGGGCCGTGACCAAAAGCACTTTTCCGGCAGGGTTTGACCAAAAGGACGTCAAGTCGTCCAGTTTCAAAAATTGTTGAAGGTCTTCTGCCGTCGGCTCGGCCATCTTGAGTTGGACGTAACCGGCAAACCAACCGGCTGCAAGGGCAGGATTGAGTGAAGTAATGGGTGAGGCGAGGGCAGCGGTCAGCACCGCGAAAGGATGCCCTCGAGCGATGATGCAAGCAAGCGCTGCAAAGAACGCATTCGCCGCCGTCCACACCGTGAAAAAGGTCAGCCAATCGACATCGCTCCCCGTGGAGATGACGGCGGCGAGAACGCCGATCATCACGAGCGGAAACGCCCACGGTAGGGTTCGTTTCAACACACTGCTGGTGGGCAGTTCCTCGAGCGGCTCAATTTCTATAGATGGTTTGCCTGATTCGAATTTTTTTGCCACGCCGGTGAGATGGCCTGCGCCCAGCACGGCAAGAATGCGCTTGTCAGCATCCAAAGCCGCCACCTTGGCAGCGATGTAGTCGTCACGTTCATCGATCAGGACGCGGCCTGCGCCCGGTGAGAAGCCTTTCAGTTCCTCCATCATGCTGGACAAGAGGTCGGTGTCCGCCAGCAATTCGTTAACGTCCATGTCCTCCTCATCTTCATCCTCACCGATGAGCGACGACAACAGGTTCCATTTTTCCCGGAGCCTCATGTTCTTCCATGCACGGCGAAGGGTGGTCTGGATGTCCCGGTCGACCAGAGCCACCTCGCAACCAGCCTCTTTTGCAGCCTTCACCGCAGCCAACAATTCAGCCCCGGGCTGTTGACCTTCGTCAAGACCGAGTTTGCGCTGCTCGGCTGAAAGCATCGATTGAAGCAGCACCATGGGAGCCTTTCCTTCCTTGATGACGCGGAGCAGACCTTCCTTGTCCAACCGGCGGTCGTTGACCAGCGTGTCATGACGGCTTTGACAGAGTTCAACCGCCACGATATCCGGCTTGTAATGCTCGATGTGGTGCTTGACGGCCTCGACCGATGAAGTCGCAATGTGGGCCGTCCCCAGAAGCCGAAGAGATGGGTTCACGTCAATAACAGGAGCATCACTCACGAACCAACACCTCAATGTGGCTGAGCACAGCCAACCCGCTCTTCTCAGAAGGTGATCTCAACGTTTTCTCGAACGTTTGCAGCAACGGTCCACAGTTCGCGGTTTGTGCATCCCTTGATACCAGCAACAATGTTGGATGGAATCATCTTGATGGCCTTGTTGAAGTTGGTGGAGGAGGCGTTGTACAACTCGCGGCGGTCGGCGATTTGGTTCTCCAAGGAGACGAGTTGCCGTTGGAGGTCGAGGAAGTTTTGGTTTGCCTTGAGGTCTGGGTACTGCTCAGCGACCATGTTGATGCGAGGGAGCATGCCGGCCAGCATGCCCTCAGCGGCGGCAACACCCTTGACGTCACCTTGTGCAAGAGCGCCAGCAGCGGTGTTGCGGGCTTGAGCGAATTGGTCAAAGATACCGGCTTCGTGCTCCGCATACCCCTTGACGATGTTCACAAGGTTGGGGATCATGTCGTAGCGCTGGTTGAGCAACACGTCGATGTTACTCCAAGCGTTGTTGGCATTCTCTTCAAGGTTGACCAAACGGTTCCATGTTCCGAAAAACCAAATCACAAGAATCAGCAGCAGAACTGCACCAATGGCAATGATGGCGATATTCATCGGGTCCATGGTTTCCCGACGTTCGGTCACCTAATCAACTCTTCTCAGGATGAATCCCTCGCCAAAGAGGCAACATCATGAACATCGCACCCCCAGCACAACCTGTCCGAACCTCGGACGGTGGTCGTTTCGTGCTCGATACCCTCCTCATTGTTGTCGGGGTGTTTGTCATCGCCTTTTTGTTCGCTCCTGTGGGCATGGGCGGAGGAATGTTGTTTGCGCCTTTGCTCCATTATGTTGCGGATTGGCCCATCGATGAAACCCTTCTTGCCGTCTCCTTGGTCCTCACGTGGTCGGTCAGTATCGGAAGCGGTTTGAGACACCGAAAGGAAGGTATCTTTGACGATACAGCCACCAAATCGGCCCTTTGGGGTGCGATTCTCGGGGCCATTTTCGGGGTGGCCATCGTCAATGCACTCGGCGATGACCTCGACGCGGTGTTCAAAGTCCTCTCCGTCGCCATGTTGGTGTGGGCGTTGCGAAAGACAGCCAAGAAAATGAACACTGCACCGGAGACCGAATCCGAGGAACCGGAACCAAGCGTGGGCACCATTCAACATCTTCCGCTTCGTATGGGGGCGGGTGTTGGCGGGGCGCTTTCTTCGGTGTTGGGTGTTGGTGCTGGCGTCATCTATGTTCCCGTGCTGCAGCAAAGCGCCAACCTCGACCCTCGCCGTTCAATCGGCTCAAGCCTCAACATCATGATGGTGGTCGTCCCCATCGCGATTCTGGCTCTTCTCTCAACCTCACCCTCGGGCTTGATGGGGACGCTTGGGGAGCAAGCGGCTTGGTTCTATGCACTACCGTTCGTTGCGTACCTTGGAGCAACCTCTGGGGCAAAATTCGGTCTCAAGCACATCAGCACCAAGAACATCATGACCGTGTTCATGGTGCTGGTCGCCGTGGTCCTGGTTCGCTACGTGATCGATGTGGCAGGCATCATGCTTTGAGCGACTCAATGACCATCGCAATGCCTTGGCCTCCACCGATGCACGCCGTGGCAACGCCGTAGCGACCACCGCATCGGTGAAGTTCGTGAGCGAGGGTCAGAACCAATCGAGTGCCGGTGGCTGCAAGAGGGTGCCCAAGACCAACAGCACCACCGTTCACATTGACCTTCTCGACATCCAATCCAAGGTCGTTGATGCAGGCAACAGCTTGTCCAGCGAAGGCTTCGTTGATTTCCCAGCGGTCAATGTCGTCCACGCTTAGACCCGCTCGTTCAAGGGCTTGACGGGAAGAGGGGACGGGTCCATAGGCCATGATGGCGGGTTCAAGACCCACGATGCCCCAAGAAACGATACGTGCAAGCGGAGCATCACCGTCAGCCTCTGCTTGAGCGGCGGACTTGATGACGACGGCAGCGGCCCCATCAACCACGCCGGATGCGTTACCGGCGGTCACAAAGGACTCTGGACCGAAGGCCGTGGGCAATCCGGAAAGCGATTCTTGGGTCGTGCCGCGAACCACGTGGTCTTCGTCCTTGTGGGTGAGCACCGTTTCACCTCGACGGGAGGCGATGGTGACCGGCACGATTTCGTCGGCGAAAACATCGTTGTCGATGGATGCGGTTGTTCGAGCGTGGGACAGCGCCGCAAAGGTGTCAATCTCTTCACGAGTCACGCCTTTTCGACGGCACAGTTCATCCGAGGTTTGAGCCATGAACAAGCCACAGGTCATGTCTTGCAGGTTGGTCATCATGTAATCCTCCACCTTTGGCGAGCGCCCCAATTTCCAGCCGTCACGAGCGCCTCGGAGGATGTGCGGTGCCTGCGAGAGGTTTTCCATGCCGCCAGAAACGACCGTGTTGGCCTCGCCAAGCATGATCATCTGGGCACCGGAAACAATCGATTGAATCCCTGAGCCACAGATGCGAGAAAGCGTGAGCATGGGTACTTCCTGTGGAATGCCTGCCTTCAACCCGGCATGACGAGCACCGTAGATGGATTGTGAACAGGTCTGTAGAGCGTAGCCCATCACGACATGATCGACTGATTCCGGGGCGGTTCCCGTTTTCTCAAGGGCACCCTGAATGGCGATGGCCCCGAGTTCTTGAGCACTCACGGTTTTGAGGGCACCGCCGGCTTTTCCATCGCCGCGCTTGCCACCAACCCATTCACAAAACGGTGTACGTGCACCGCCAACAATCACCACATCATCGCTCATGCCACGGCCAATTCACCGCGGGGTATGAACATCACTCTT
>JBMZJQ010000035.1:0-20036 GCA_049617635.1 Candidatus Poseidonia sp. | reverse complement strand
CTTCAGCCGGGTAGCCAACGGGCATTACGAGCATGGCTTCTTCGTGGGCAGGTCGCCCAAGAAGGTCTCGAAGGAATCCCATGGGTGAGGGCGTGTGGGTGAGGGTCACCAAACCCATGTTGTGGACGGCTTGAATGAACATCCCTGCGGCGATACCGCACGATTCGGTGGTGTAGTAGGTCGGCCCCCATTCTCCGTTGGCCCGCTGACGTTTCTTCTGCTTGAACAGCACCACCACCCACGGTGCATCGGTGAGGTGAGGCTTGACGGCGTCGGTTCCCAATGGCGCCAATACTTCCGACCAGGCTTCCGGCATGCGTTCTGTGTAGGTTTTCCGTTCCTCCGCTTCAGCCGCCGTTCTGATCTTTTGTTGAAGGTCTGCTTGTCGAACAGCGACCCATGTCCACGGCTGAAGATGCGCACCACTCGGGGCGGTTGAGCCCGATTGAATGGCAAGTTCAATCAAACGACGGTCAACATCGCGAGAGGAAAAATGACGCGTGGTTCTGCGGGCATTCAACTGCTCGTAATTTTCTCGGGCAGAGGACATCATGGTTGCAGGGTCAAGTTCGGTCCACTCAAGCGGAATGAAGTTTGACAGTGGGTCCATGAAGAGACGAACTTCTCAATCAGTCCATAAGTGCATGGCACGGGACTACGCCACGTTCAAATCCATCCAAAGACATCGTTGAGCAAGAAGAGCGAAAACAAGGCGGGAAGGCCGTAAATGAGGAAATTGACCACCCAACGAAGCCACGGGCGGCGTTCAACATGACGTTCCACGACCTTTCCGACCTCATCTCCAACCATACCAAACAATTCTTCGGCGGGGCTCAACGCATCGGGCATGCTTGGAAGTTTCTCATTTGCTTTGTTATCGTTGTCCGGCACCCTCCACACGGGCATACACTTAGAAAAAAAGCAGGTTTCGGAGGAGCATGCTAATCGAAGCCACCATCATCATCGTCTTGCTTCTCTTGCTTGCATACAAACTCTGGGAGTCAAACAGCGGAGCATTTTCTGAAATGAGCTCGCTTGCCAGAGCGATGCAGGAAATGAACGAAGACATCTTTCGAGGTGAAACCCGTTCCCTCCGTTGCTTGGTCAATGGTGAAGAACGCTTTTTGGATGTGAAAACGGTCATGGATGCGATGCAAGCGATGGACGAACATCTAGCGGCTGAAGAGGAATATGGAACCACCACCATGTTCCTTGACCCGGCCGGAGAAGACGAAGTTCGACTTGAAAGCACCACGAAAAAAGAAAAGCGCGCCGACGGGCGCCTTGGCGATGCCACCACCTTTCGTCTCGTGAAGGGTGAGGAAACCATTCAGGAACTCACGTTCATCGACGCTGGCGAGCCAATGGAAGTGGTCCGATTTTTTCAAACCGTTTTCGGCGATATGCGGACGGGCGGGGGTGTTTGGGACCTCGAAGAGGAACCTTGAGGGGCCCTCATTCGAGTTCCAAGTGCAATTCGTTACGGCGTAAAAACGGCAACGTCGTCCACGGGTTCTCGTAGATGGCAAGCGTTACGGCCCCAACGGCCTGTCGACCTTCCCGTTCAATCGCTTGACGCAAGACCTTCTCAAGACGTTTGACTTTCCCGTTGGACGCCCGCCCGGAAAACGAGAGGACGGCAACGACACTGCCTGGTTTTTCCACCAGTTCGACACCGTCATCCAAGGGAGCCGGGAGTGTTTGAAGGGAATGGGCAGAGGGCATGGTGAACGCTAACATCCCTTCACGATCTTCATCCCACATACTGACAGGGGCGGTCATGGCGATGGCTAATCGTTCTTGATTTCCGCCGAATATGTAACGGGCCACCCGACGAAAACCCCCCGATCGGTCACCGTTCACCATCTTCACTTGGGCGCGTACGGTGTCGACGTATGTTCTGACCTCAAAATCGGCATAGGTCTGAACCACTTCATAGCGAGGCTCTTCGAGTTCTTCGCTCATCGCCAACCCTCGGTCAAACGTTGTGTTCGCTCGGCAAACGACCTCGCAGCCGCAACCAGGCTTCGCTGCAGAACATCAATCCGTAGACCGAGGCGAGCCAGAGGGTTGGTCGGCCCCAGGTTGCAAGGGATGAATCATCGGGCAGAACGCCTCCTTGGATCGCCAGCAAGCAACACAACCAGACCAGCGTTGCACCGTGGAGAATCCAGCGAACGGCGCTGAGCAATTCGCGAGAAGTGGCCTTCATCTCGGTCAATTCGGCGTTGGTCAACAGGGCTGAAACACCAACGATTTTGTCGAGCGCCGACCCGCCGTTCCAGCGTATACGGCCCAACTGAAATCGAGTCAGGTACTCAATACCGGTGAACAAGGTCACCCAGACCACCACCACTTCCAGCAACGGTTCCGCACCATGGAGGTTGAGGTTGCCACCCAGCGTCCACCCGAGCAAGGACCACAACCACGCGACCAACAGAAGTTGGAAGGTGTGGGCGAAGCGACTCAATTTTTGCAGCAATTCAGCGTCGTGACTGAGCACCGATTCCAACACCAATACACCGACGGCTGCCAAACACGTCGTAGCACCGACCAGCAACCACCAACCCGACAAGTCGGCATCCCGCCATGCCAGCATGAGGGCGGCCATGACCCAACCGAGGACCAAGACGGTGGCGAGGTTCACCGCGGCTTGCATCGTGTACAACGGGTCTCGCCCGTCACGGAGCACCGCCAAGCCACCCATGAGTTTGACTTCAAACGCGGAATCGTCAACGATACCGTGGGCCGCTGCCGCCATGCCACCGGCCGATTTGATACGTGCCGCTTCAACGATGCTCTGCGCCGCACCGTCTTCCCATTCACCACCCGAAGCCCAAGACGAGCCCCGGCTGGCCGCATGAGCCGCCCCCGCACCTCGGGATTTACCTCCGCGAGCCGAACGCGTCTTTGCCCACGCACGAATTTCAGGTGAAATGATGTCTTCAACCTGGTCTTCGTTGAGGGGCGCACCATGGTCGGTGTACAACCATCGGCACTGAATGGGCACGGGATTGGGGTCAACGTCGGGCGCGACCATCTGGAATTGACCGGGCCCCAGCGTGGGAAGTTGGGCCACAAGGTCTTGGTCGCCTCCACTTTCCTTGAGCAAGTGGCGGACTTTTTCGACGTCTTGAGGTTGGGTGAATCTTCCAATGAAGGTGGTGTTGGCTTGAGCCAGGATTTTGTAGTCCACGTCGCTGACGTTTTGTGTGGCCAACACACACGCTACGCCGTATTTTCGAGCCTGCTTGAAAATCAGTTTGATCAAATCCTTCGCTGGGGGATTGCGGGGGTGAGGCGGCAGGTAGGGCGCCACCTCGTCCATGAAGAACAAGAGTTTGAGCTCTCCATCCGCAGGTTGTTGCGTCAACATCCAATCGTAGAGTTCTCTCGAGAGTTCCTGAACGAAGTACTGCTTCTGGTTCTCGTCTTGGATGGTGTTGAGGTAGACGATGTTGAGGGGGATTTTCCCCGGCACGGCCGGCTCAACAAAAGCATCGATGTCGATGGGGACGCCGTTTGAAAACAACAATTGGTTCACACCCGAAGAAAAGGCAGCGAGCCGACGAGCCAAGTCGTTACGGGTGGATTTTGGCAGGCGCTCTTCGAAATCGGTGAGGCGGTGTTCAACCATCACCTCGTTCCATGTGGGCGGGTCCACCTTTTCTTCCTCATCTTCGGAGAAACACTCGGGATAGAGATGGCGAATGAATTCCTGATGAGGTTCACGGACGACTCGAGCCAAGGCTTGGAAATCACCGACGTTCAATCCGCAGCGGGTCCCTTCCACCAAAATTTCGTACAGAAACGGCTTGACGGTTTTCCCTTGGGCCTTTTCAACATCGAACCCTGCCAGATTGGCGAAACCTGCCGCCACCATGTCCCAAGCGGTGATGGCTTCTTCCGGGTCAAGGTCTGCAGGGGGGGCTCGAAACGGGTCAATGCACAACGGGAGACCTTTGCTGCGAAGCGGGGTCCAAACCCGAACTTCACACCGTTCCATGAGTTGTTTTGCTCTTGCAACATCGCCGCCTTGGCGTTCCAATTCTCGTGGTTCAATGCCAAGTGCCAACCGGGCTAAATCCCCTTGCGGGTCAATGATGAGCGAGGGGATGCCGGCCAGCGCGGCTTCTTCGATGAGTGCCTTGGCCATGACCGTCTTCCCCGATCCCGTCGAACCGAGCATCGCGCCGTGGCGAGCGAGGACCTGCGGGGCGATGTCAATGGGTGCATCGGTATCCCGCCGCCGCCCCAAAAACAACCCTCGCGGCTTGAATTTCTTCGTACTGGATAGGGGACTCGCGTCGCTACTCTCTGTGAACAAATCATCCACGAGGCCTCCAAGGCCTCCCGAACCTCCGTCTCGTGAAGAAGGCAGGCCTGCACCTTCTTCGTTGGACACCATGGCGGGCCCAAACCTGTTGGGGGTCTTGAAGAGCGCGATGGTGAGCCCGAGCGAAACGCACACTCAAGGAGGAGGACATGTTCGCCGAACCATGAAACGCATCCCCATGGCACGACCGTCATGGGACGACGACATGCGGCGTGCTGCGTTGGAAACATTGGACTCCCTGCACTGGGTGAAAGGGCCACAGGGCAAGGCGTTCGGCCAGGAGTTTGCGGCGTACTGTCACGCCGTTCAAGGTACACCTTGTCAAAGCGGCTCGGTGGCCCTTTGGGGCGCGCTTCGCCTCTTGGACATCGGACCGGGCGACGAGGTGCTGGTCCCTTCGCTGACCTACATCGCTACGGCGACCTGCGTGTCGCTTGTTGGCGCTCACCCCGTTTTTGTTGATGTCGAACCGGACCATTGGTGCGTTGACCTCGCTTCGCTCGAAGCGGCACGCACGCCCAGAACAAAAGCCGTCATTGCCGTTCATCTCTTTGGTCAAATGTGCGATGATCGTCTCGTTCAATGGTGCGAGGAACACGGCATTGCCTACATCGAAGATGCAGCCCAAGCCCACGGCGCGATGGCCGCTTCTGGAACGCCTGCCGGAGGCGTGGGCGATGTGGCCTGCTTCTCCTTCTTCCCCTCCAAGAACCTCGCTGTTGGTGGCGAAGGCGGGATGATGATGACTCGCCGAGCGGACTTGGCTGCACGGATGGACGCGCTGGTGAACCACGGTCGCGACGCTCGATTGGAATCCCATGAACTGGGTTCGAATTTACGAATGTCCGAAGTGACGGCGGCGATAGGGCGCGTTCAACTCCAACGTTTGGATGGGTGGCTTGCACGTCGCCGGGCAATTGCGAAACGCTACGACGGCGCGTTTTCGGGACTTAGCGGCCTCCATCCACCCCCAACTCGGCCCGGCACACAGCACGCTTGGCACCAATACTGCATTTTGGCCGATGAACCCGATCGTTTGAGGGCCGCCTTGAATGAAGCAGGCATTGACTCCAGGGTCTACTATGCAACACCTTGCCACCGACAACAGGTCTACGCCACTCACCCCCAGCACACAGCGACGTTGAGCGTGACCGATGACATCGCCCACCGTCTCGTTGCAATTCCCGTCCACCATCAGATGACCGATGAAGAGGTCGACCGGGTGGTGGCAGCCGTCAAACAGGCGAGCCATCCCTCGTCGTGAGGGTTTGAGCAAGGGCACGATTGGACCATGAGGGCAACCCGGTAATTTCGTGACCAATCCAAGGTGGTAATTCCACCTTTGCCGTCGAGGCGTTCAATTCAACTTCGGCCAACACCAAGCCTGCGAGCGAGCCTTCAAATTCGTCAATTTCCCAGACAGCACCGTCCGTTCCAACCCAGGCATAACGCGTTTTCTCAACAAATGGATACGGTCCCTTCCCCAACAAGAGGTTCGCACGTTCAGGTGAAAGCGACCACTCGAGTTCAAAGGCGGTGTCGTGCGAAACTCGGCATTTGTAGGTGAGCCACCACTCTTCGTTTCGTTTTCGCAAACGGGTTGTCCAGTCGCTTTGGCTGGTCAACACCACCTCTTCCTCAGACGTGACGGTGACGATGAGTTGTTCGTCAGCAAACAAGCCACCCGGTCGATGGTCAAGGTGGTCGCCAACACCGTAGTGCTGTTCAATGGCGAAAACAGTTGAATCCGTTCGCCACGGTTTGTCCTCTCGACCGTCGACGAGAAAGCGTCGCTCAATTTCTTGAAACTCAGGGATAGCGGTACCCCCCTGGTTGTTGAACAACGGGGGCTTGGGCCACGGTAACAAATTGCACGTCTTCGATAAGTTCTGTACCGGGGGGCCCCAACGTGACGCGGTCCACTTTGAAACGGTCGTCTTTCAAGAGGGTGGGATCGCCCCGCGAAAGGCGAGCCTCCAACTGTTTTGAGGTCGAAAAGGCTCGCCAAATCAACCAAGCGGGGAACAACAAACTCAGGGAGGCCAGCAGCATCTCCACGACGACCATTCCATCACCCGTTCCGTTGCATCAACCCGTTCCAGGATGCTTTGGCGTAGGCCTGCGCGGCAGCGCGGGGGTCGGTTGCCTTGTGGATGCCAGATCCAACGATGACACAGTCGGAACCGGCCAGCACCGCCTCGGTGGGGTCGCCGTATCGTTGCCCCATCGCCCCGTCACCGACGGCGAGGTTCACGCCCGGCGTCCAGATCATCTTCGCCTCTCCGACGCGGGCTCGCAGGGAAGCCAGTTCCTCGGGTCGTGATCCGTTGCCGATGAATCCGAACACACCGTCGTGCACACGGCCTTTTGCCACCACTTCCTCGGTGTAGGCTGGATGGAGCAGATTTCCGCGACTGGACATTTGCGCCAAGAGGAGCACACCCCCCTGCCGGCCCACATCGGACCAGGCTGCTTGCAACCCGTCCACGATGTCGGGGCCGCTGATGAGGTGGGCCGTGACCAAATCCGACCATGAACGAATGTCGTATTTGCCCGCCATTTGATTTCGACTGATGCCGCCAATATCGGCAAATTTCCTGTCTTCAAAGACGAGCAAGTCTGCATCGTGGGCTGCTGCGCAGAACGACGACCAAGCATCGGGCGTCCAGTCGTCGACCAAATCAACGTGGGTTTTGAGCGCCGCCACGTGCTCTCCCACGGCCTCAATCAGGTCAAACAAGCCTGCCATGGTGGTGCGGTCGGCAGCAAGACAAACCAGGGATTGTTTGCTGGTAGCGACTTCCATGTAGCGTCGGGCCATCGGTGAGGTCGCCTCCACCCAACGCTCACCCCACGCATCGCTCGGGCCCATGGTGAACGGCTGGGCGCCTCCCCCCCTCAATGGTTGTGGCGAACCGCCGGTGCGAGGAAGCATCATGTTCATGATGGAGCCAAGGCTCCCTTTGCTCATGCGACAGGCGGTTGTTTTGGCGACGCTGTTGTTGTTGGTCCCCCTCTCGGGCTGTTTTGGCGACACCACCTCAACCGATTCAACGGACGCACCCTCGCTCTATCCGTCCATATGGGACCGGCACACCCTCGATTGGAATTGGACGGGCTCCTATGCTCGTGTATTGCAAGACGGCCCACATGAAGCCCTCCCCGTCCAAGAAGCGCTCATCGACGTCGACACCACCGGAACGTGGGAAGGGGGGCCGAACACAGCCGAAGTCCACCTCTCGTACTGGCTCCCGTCCAACACCGAAGCAGGCGAACAAGTGCCGGTAATCGCCGTGGTCAGCCCCTACTTTGACTACGGTTCTCCAGGAAGCCAATCAACGCCAACCAACGTGGTGAGCGCAGGGCGTGGAGAATTCATCTACGATAATTTCGTTCCTCACGGTTATGCACTGGCCCAAGTCGCTGTGTTTGCCACCGAGGAAAGCACAGGCTGTTTCGATTATCGCGGCGATGGAGAGGGGCAAGGCATTCATGCTGCGGTTGAATGGTTGGGCACCCAAAATTGGAGCAACGGCCACGTGGCCATTTACGGAAAATCCTACGAGGGCGCCACGGCATGGGAGGCCGCCGCCCAAGGAAGCGAGTACCTGAAGACCATTGTCCCCATTTCGGGCACCACGGCCCTCGGCCCCCTGCTGTACAAGAACGGGAGCGCCGAGGCGCGCAGTCAGGTCATGCACTCCAACTACGGCAGCTCCATTCTCGATTACGATAGCGACGATCTCGACAACATGTGCGGCGACGTCGTTGAAGGATTCCTCGCCGGCCCGACGCGGTATGGACTGGGTGAATTGGACCCCTACATGGACAACTACTACGATGAGCGAAGCCACATCGACAAAGCGTTGGGCGTGTACAATGGAAGCATCTACTGGGTACAGGGGATGCAAGACTGGAACGTGGACCCGCACCAGGTGTTTGGCGGCCCACCGGGAACCCATTGGTACCAAGCCTACATCGACGCCGGATACGAGGTGGGAGGAATGCTCGGTCAATGGGAGCACAACTATCCCGACCAGTGGACCAAACACAACAACCAGGCGTCGGGTTACGGTGGTGAAGCGATTCAAAACATGACCCGGTGGGATTGGGCCCAAGACCTGTTTGAGTGGATGGAGTATTACCTCAAGGGCATCGGGGAGAAGCCGGCTCTCCATGCTCAAATCCAACGCAACGACGGCCAGTGGCGCATCGAAGAAACATGGCCCCCCCAGGATGCGACGTGGGCCACAGCAGACTGCACGTTCTCGGGCGGCTCGGTGGGCAGCACCTCGACCATGAGCGTGGCTTGTGCGGCCTTTTCCATGGACCACGACACCCACATCAGCGGCCTTCCCACGCTGCACCTTGAGGTCACACCCACGTTTGATGGAGGACAGATCTTTGCCGAACTGAGGGACGCTCAAACCGGTCTTCGCTTTGGTCATGCAACGATGGACATCCGCTATCATGCCGGCGGATACGATGCCCAAACGGTCGTCCCCTTCTCGTCGGTGACGATGCTGATGGAATTCCAGGGCATGGATGTTCTTCTGCCTGCGGGCCACGGCCTTGAGATCGTCCTGACCCAAACCGGTGAGGACTACCTCCCTCCAGCCTGCGCCAATGCCTGCCCTATCACGGTCAATTCAGGTGAATTGGCCCTCCCGGTCATCGACCGCGAACTTCACCCCGTTCTCGTGACACCTCAAGGCGAGGATGCCGCCAACAACCAGTAATTTCCCCCGGCGCCACCCAAATCGACTGTGCACCCAACAAAACTGCGATTTGGGCATTTGCGCGAAAATCAAGGCGGAGGTCTTTCAGATGCAAAAACCACCGCGTTTTTTTCACTCATGTCTAGAACAAAAGAAGAGAACTTATGCTATTTACTAATCAATTGATGAGCGTTTATACAATTTCATTGAGCGTATGGTTCATATACCGCCCTCATAGCGAGGCATTCGAATCCCATGTCTGAAAAAGCAAAACTGGAATACATCTGGCTTGATGGTTACGAACCCACGCAAAACATGCGCAGCAAAACGATGGTGCGTGATGATTTTGGCGGCACGCTTGAAGAATGTCCCATGTGGATGTTTGACGGATCGTCCACCAGGCAAGCCGACGGCAGCTCCTCCGACTGCCTGTTGAAGCCCGTGAACATCTTCCCTGACCCTCAGCGCGTGAACGGCTGGCTCGTGATGTGCGAAGTCATGAACCCTGACGGGACCCCTCACCCCAGCAACGGACGTGCCACCATCGACGATGACGACAACGATTTCTGGTTCGGATTTGAGCAGGAATACTTCATCATGGACGTTGACACACAACTTCCTCTTGGTTTCCCCGTTGGTGGCTACCCCGGCCCACAAGGTCTCTACTACTGTTCCGTGGGAGGAAAGAACACCCACGGCCGAGCCCTCGTCGAGGAGCACGCCGACCTCTGCCTTGAGGCTGGTCTGAACTTTGAAGGCATCAACCAGGAAGTCGCCTGCGGCCAGTGGGAGTTCCAAATTTTCGCCAAAGGCGCCAAGCAAGCCGGCGACGAACTCTGGGTTGCTCGCTACATGCTTGACCGCTTGACCGAGAGCTACGGCTACTACATCGAGTACCACCCCAAACCCATCAAGGGTGATTGGAACGGCTCGGGCATGCACGCCAACTTCTCCAACGGCGCCATGCGCGACAAGGGCGGCAAGGAACTCTTCGACAGCATCTGCGAAGCCTTTGGCCGAAACATCGAGAAGCACATGGCGGTCTACGGCGCTCACAATGAAGAGCGTTTGACCGGTCTGCACGAGACCCAATCCATTGACCAGTTCTCGTACGGTGTGTCCGACCGTGGAGCCTCCATCCGTGTCCCCGCTTCCGTCCCTACTGACGGCTGGGTGGGTCGACTTGAAGACCGCCGACCAGCATCGAACGGCGACCCTTACAAGATCGGGTCTGTGATCATCTCGACCACCAAGTCGGTTTGCTGAGCATCACGACGCTGATCCGGCCTCACGGGCCCGCAGGCGTCGAACGCCGATGAGCACGGCAAGGATGACGATCAGGGTGAACACGTTGGCCACGATCATCGCAAGGGATTCAACGAGAATACCGTAGATGAGCCAGAGCATCAAGGCTACCGTGACCACGCTAAAGGTGGTCAACGAGATACCTTCGTGACGTTCGTGCACCCAGACATCTCGGATTTGTGGAATCCATGCGACGATGCCCAAGGCACCGGCGAGGAGACCAATGGCTTCAACCCACATTTCCGCCATGGCGGCAGGGCACGGGCAAGGGATTTCAAGACTTTGCAGGCGGTTTCGAGAGGTTCACCGCTGCGATGGTGGACCATGGAATGTCCTCGGGCGCATCTCTTCCCACCACGTGCATGCGAAGGCTTGCACCGTAGGGAAGGCGTGCTTGAAGCCGCTGTTGCCCGTGGCGCAACTCGATTGAACTCGGGTTGGAGGCGAACAGCGAGAACACCCCTTGCTTGTGTTCAACGGTGCCCACCAAACCATCGTTGCGCGGCGCTTGCCACTGGTGAACCTCATCCCCCAAACCAAGGTCCAAGAGATCGCCCTTGCACATCAGACCACCGTTCAGTTGCACCTCATCCCACGTCCCGAAGCCAGCAACGGTTTCATGCAGGTCTGCGTTCAGGTCCCCGGGATGTTCTTCCTCAAGCAAGGCGATGAATCCGCCCTCGTCCTTTACGATGCTGCTCAATTCCGAAACGTTGGCTGGCCAATCGAGGTTGCGATTGGTGAAGGCCAGCACCACGCGAACGTCGACATCACCGTCCCTGCCGATGCGGTCGTTGTGCATTTCAACGAGCATGCGGGCCTTGCGGGTGATGCGTTGGTTAACGGTGCTGTGGTTGTGCGTGGTGCCGTTTTTTCGGTGCTGGATGAATTCTTCTTCTGCATTGATTTCAAACGAACCGGACCAGTGTTTCTGCTCGACCACCAACAGGGTGTTTCCACCAACGATGACGAGGTCAATTTCTCGCTTACCACCCTGTTCGGTATCAGGGATACGGACGGATTCAAACACATGCCATCCGTTCTTTTTTCCAGCAGCACGGCTGACTTTCGCAAGGCGCTGTTCGGCCAACTCACCGGCCCGGTGAATGTCGTCTGGAGGGTGATGCCGCCTTCGTTGCCGCCACCATTGCCAACGCTGTGAGAATTTCATGGGGTCACCTGAGCAACTCGTCCACGCTGTTGACGATGACGGATGGTCGCTGCTCTGCACCTTCGGGGAGGGCTTCAACATCGGCCATGGTGGCTTCACCGCTCAGCACCAAAACCCCGACCACACCCGCACGCGTGGCCATGGCCATGTCCGTGTACAGACGGTCCCCTACCATGGCGCAACGCGCTGGGTTGAGTCCGAGGGCCTCGATTTTGTGGAGAATCATGCCGGCGTTGGGTTTTCCCGTGATGTGCACGGGATCAACACCCGTGGTGGCTTTGAACATCGCAAGGTAAGCGCCCACATCGGGAAGGCCACCGTCCGGACTGGGGCAGACCATGTCGGGGTGGCTGGCGACCAAGGGAACGCCGGCGTGCATGTGGATGCTCGCTTGAGCGATTTTGTCGTAGGTCAATTCGGTGTCGTAACCCAACACCACATACTCCGGATGTGCACTTTGCGTATCCACGCCAATGGCTTCGAGCATCGAGCGCATGCCCTCGGTCCCGACCAACCATGTCTTCGTGATACCGTTCTTTTGCAGCCAGGCCAACAGGTCGTGGGTGGACAGCAACACATCGTCTTCGGTGGCTTCCAGACCGAGGCCGTGAAGTTTTGACAGGTACTGTGTCACGGATTTTGATGAATTGTTGGAGAGGAAATACCGTTGCACGCCGTTGCTTTTGCACCGTTCGAGAAAAGCTTCAGCCCCCTCGATCAACTCACCGCCCAGGTAAATGGTGCCGTCGAGGTCGAGGAAAACGGCATCGATGTTGTGGAGGGAAGCATCCATTGTGTATCGCCTCAGAACATCAAGGTCTTGAACATGAACCATGGAGAGTGGAGATTTTCCTGTGCTTCCTTGCTCGCAATCATTTCCGTCATCATCTCTTGAATAGCAGGCTTCTTGGAAGCTTTCCCGACAAACCAGTTGAGCAACCATGCTCGCCGACTCATTTTTTGCATCCTGAACGAGTTTGATAGTTCGGGGCCCAGAGCTGCCCACAACGCCTCTTGATAGTCGTCGGGCGACTTGCCTTCCATGATGTGTTGTGCCGCCATCTCCCCGCTCACCAGAGCGTTACCCACGCCTTCGCCGCTGAACGGGTCAACGAGGGATGCGGCATCGCCAACCAGGAAAATGCCGTTGCTGGCGGACCGTCGTGGTTGACGGCTGGCCTTTTTCCGTGGTGAGCCAAAGGGCAACTGCCAACCCTTCCCCGTCCCGGGAATCATTGAAGCTTCGGCAAACCGTTCTTTGAACAAAGGATGTTCGGCGATCACTTCGGCTTGAAGCGCCTTGAGCTTCTTCGATTGTTTATCGAGCAAGGACATCACCATGCCAATCCCGACGTTGACCACGCCTTCGGCCACCGGGAAGAGCCAGAAGTAACCGGGGATTACCGTGTCCACGAAATGGATTTCAATGTCGCCGACGTTGTCCTCGCATCCCTTGACACCACGCCAGTATTCCCTGTACCCAGCACAGTAGTGCGCCCGGTCAACCATCGGTTCCTCGTAGGTTTCCTCAAGCATGGATTTGGCCACCGGGCACCGGTACCCTGCGGCGCCAATGACGTTGGAAGCGAGGTAGGTTCTCTCCTCGCCGTTTCGGCCACCAATGCGCACCACG
The DNA here is from genome assembly GCA_049617635.1 of Candidatus Poseidonia sp. Classification (GTDB taxonomy): domain Archaea; phylum Thermoplasmatota; class Poseidoniia; order Poseidoniales; family Poseidoniaceae; genus Poseidonia. The sequence continues at coordinate 6,873 of JBMZJQ010000035.1, read as the reverse complement.
ATACCTTTCGCGTGACGCTTCTCACCAGCACCTTTCCCGGGGTCATCGCCTCCGTTTCCATCGTCGTAGAGCACATCGCGTACGTCCCCTCCTTGGACGATAGCACCGCCAGCATCTCGGACGAGTTGTTGGACTTGATTGAACAAGAGGTGGTCGAATTGCTGACGAGGGAGCGAATAGCCTGCCTCAAGTCGCTGAACGTCTTCTTCAGGCAGTGCTACACGGACGCTGTGCCCTTTCGGTGAGGAAAAGACGATGCCCGTCACACGGAAGTGCGGCGTGTTTTCGAGCGCCTCCTTCACACCGAGGCGCTTGACATGGCTCAGCGACTTCCCGCCAACGGCATCGCCGCAGATTTTGTCACGAGGCCACACTTCTTTTTCGATGAGCAGGACTCGTTGCCCTTCCATGGCGAGGTAACCTGCAGCCGAAGCTCCACCGGGGCCTCCGCCGACCACGATGGCGTCAAATGCACACCCGTCATCCGGTATCGGGCCCGAATCGATGGGTTGCTTCCAAACCACATCGTCCCCCGTTCTCGGAGTTCCCATGCTTCCAATGGGTCAAGGGCACCCTTTGAGGGTATGGTTGGATGAGGAAGGGCGACCACCAGCCTCATGACCTGCCCGATGATGCCAACCCCATGGGTGATGCGGGTGAACCACCGGCTGAACCCTTCCAACCCCAACGGCGAAAAGCCGCGATGGTGCTGCTCAGCGTGACCTTGATCTGGGGTGCGACCTTCATTTGGATGAAGCAAGCCCTCAACGCCCTTGAAATTGAACTTTCAACCTACGGTAACTTCCCCGTTGTCGCCTTTCTGGTGGCTGTTCGTTTTTCCATCGCCATCCCGCTCGTGATGGTGTTCTTCCCAACCGCCCGAGCAGGTTTGCAATCCCGTGTTGTGTGGAAAGGCGGTTTGATTCTCGGCTCCATGATGCTGGTCGGCTTTGTTGGCCAGATGGTGGCGCTCAACGACATCAATCCCTCCACCTCGGCCTTCCTGACCTCGCTGTATGTCGTGATGACGGCGGTGCTCACGGTGGCCATGACCGACAACACCCCACGGCGCTCGCTGTATTGGGGCGTGCTGATGGCCACGCTTGGCGCTGGTTTCATCGAAGGCCCACCGCACCTTTCGTGGGGTTGGGGTGAAATTGTCACGGTGATTTGCGCCTTCTTTTTCGCCCTGCATATCATTTACACGCAACACTGGACCCTCAAGCACGACCCCTTGCAGTTAACGCTGACTCAATTTCTCATCATCGGCGGGGGCTCGTTGGTCTTGGCGTTGCTCACCTCTGACACGCCGTTGCAGATGGCCGAAGAGGTGTTGACCCGAGAAGGGGTGCTGTTGCCGTTGGTCTTGTTGGGTGTTGGCGGGTCGTTCTTTTGTCTCGTGGCCTTGAACGTGTTTCAGCGGCACATGCATCCGGTCCAAGCGGCGATCATCTACGCCTTTGAACCGGTTTGGGCGACGTTGTTCGGCCTTGGGCTTGGGTTGGTGCCGTGGACGTGGTGGATTCTCTTTGGCGGTGGTATTTTGCTGGCGGGCAACATTCTCGTTGAAATCACTTCACCGGATGACACATCGCCTTCTCTGACCGATTCGATAGAGGAGAATGGTTGAAGGAGCGAGTTCGGCTCGTCACCATGGAGATGGCCATGGTGAAAGGAGACAACAATCGATTTGCAACCAACGCCGTCCACAGCGGAACCCAGCACATTGGAGATGCAGTGAACACCCCAATCTTCCAATCTTCGACCTACAAACTGACCGATGAGCGCTATGCGGGATGGGCAGCGGGGGCACAGCACACGTTGCTGTACGCACGAATGTCATCGGTGAATTCCGATGCCGTGGCGCAAAAACTGACCGCCATGGAATGCGGCGAAGATGCTGAAACCTTTGCCTCAGGCATGGCAGCGATCGCCACCACCATGGTGGCTCTTCTCAGCCAGGGCGATCACATCGTGGCGAGCGCCGATGTCTACGGTGGAACCTACGGCTTGCTGACCGAAGAGTTGCCGCGTTTTGGTATTTCAACCACGATGGCCGACATGCGCGACCCCTCTTCCTACGAAGCGGCCATCCAACCCAACACCAAATTGCTCTACATCGAGACCTTGACCAACCCTGTGCTCAAGGTCTGCGACATCGCCGCCATGGTGGAGGTGGCCAAGCGTCACAATCTCCTCATCATCATCGACAACACCTTCGCTTCGCCGTGGGGCTGTCAACCCCTCACCATGGGGGTCGATTTGGTGATTCATTCCACCACCAAATACCTCGGTGGCCACTCCGATATCATCGGCGGTGCTGTGGTTGGCTCGAAGGAACTGATCACGCAAATTTTCAAGCGGAAAGCACACTTTGGTGGCAGTCCTGACCCCCACGCTTGCTATCTTCTTGAGCGCGGAATGCGAACGCTGGACGTGCGTATGCCACGAATCTGCGAGAACGCCGCCACCATTGCCCAACGGCTTGAATCCCATCCCGCCATTGAGCGCGTGTACCACACTCAACTGGAAAGCCACCCCGACTACGAGGTGGCCCAACGAACGATTCCAAAGGGATCGGGCATGGTGGCCTTTGTGGTGAAAGGCGGCGACGCAGCCGCGTTGAAGTTCATGCGCGGACTGAACATCATCTACGAAGCCACCAGCCTCGGAGGCGTCGAATCGCTCATCGAATGCCCGTTCAATTCCAGTCACGGAGCCGTTCCCGAAGATGTTCGCGTTGCCGCTGGTGTGGTTCCTGGTTTCGTCCGCATGAGCATCGGCATCGAAGACGTTGATGATTTGTGGGAAGATATCGATCAAGCCCTCGCCTCTTGAAGGGGGGCCCATGCATGGACACGGAACTGCTGATTGCAGCCTTGGCGTTCATCATCCCGATGTGTTTTACGCCGGGCCCAAACAACATCCTGTGCGCAGCCCATGGGTCTCGATACGGCGTGAAAGCCTCGCTGCCAATGATTCTTGGAATGGGCATCGGATGGTCCATTCTCGGGGTGTTGATTGGTCTTGCAACAGGGACGATTGAACAATACGAGACCTTCTTCAATTGGTTGGGTCTTGTTGGGGCCGGATACATCGCCTACATCGGCGTCTCCGTCATGAGAAGTTCCGGGGTGAAGGCCGAGGATGTTGACCAACAACTCGGCTTCAAAACTGGCTTCATGCTTCAGGTGGTGAACGGAAAAGCCTGGATCCATTTCTTGGTACTGATGACGACCTTCGGCAGTCTGTTTGGTAGCGGAGCGTTGGCCAAGGTCCTCCTCGTGCTGCTCAACCTCTCCTTTGGATGGCCTGCCGTGGTTACATGGGCGGCCTTCGGGTCGTACTTGCGCTCCATCTTCACCTCGGACACGTCAGGAAAGGTGCTCAACCAAGTCTTTGGTTTGGCCCTCATTGGCGTGGCCGTGTATTTGGTCGTCGCCTGATGCCTAACCGGTCTGAATTTTGAGTTCAGCGAACGCATCGTTCCATCGAGCCTGAAGCGACTCGAGGTCGCCTTCGTCTGCCTTGAGGAGTTCTCGACCGAGTTGCCACAGCGCCTTGGTTGGAATGGCCCAGACACCGCCTCGGTCTCGGGCGTTGGGTTCGAAGTGCCATTCTTGACCCCCCGAACGGTCAACGGCCACCAGCCACGCCCAAGAGGCCGCCGCATCGTCCACGGCATCGTGGCGAGCCGTCGCCTTTCGCTCAACACCACCCATCCCTTGTGTCAGACCCTGAACGATAAAGCCGTGAATCATCGCTGCAGGCGTCCCTTCTTCAGGACACGAAGGGAAGCGAGCACGTTGCTTGGCCAAGGCCTTGGCCGAGTCGAGGCCTTTGAGGAATTTACCAAATGGTTTGGGGGACTCAAGTTGCTCCATCCAAATCGTCTCGGCCTCGCTTCCCTCAAGGCCAACCACCGTGAGCGCTTGGTGTCCATGCGTCTCCCACAATGCGGAAAGGACATCACCACACGTGGCACCCTCCATAATGCGCAACCCGCGCTCTTCGCGTTGCACCGTGGAGCCCTTTGCTTCAATTCGCATGCCGGTGACTTCGTCATGAGGCTGCGTCACGGCCAAGCGAATGATTTCAGCCGTTAATTGCTGTTCTTCAGCGGAACCTGCAACGGCTTCAATGCCAGCCAAGAGGTCGTCATACGACGTTCCTTCCATCCACATTTCACCGACCAGCACCCCTTCATCGATGCCTTCCATGACGGCCTGCTTCATGCCGGGGCCGACCGCCCCTTCGTTCATGGTCAACCCTTGCCATGCATCCAAGATGCGATCGATACCTTCGGTACTGGCCGAGGGCAACGACTTGTCTTCTGGCCAACCTTCTGGCGACCAGTGGGCATCGATGGACAAAATCGAGGGGAGTAAGGGAGGCAGCATCGACAGGGCAAGGTGGTGAATGAACGAGGAGTCTTTCTTGGAAAAGGTCTGCAATGCATCCAGTCCCAGCGCCACGATAGGGCCGCTGTTGAAGCGTAGGGCGATGTAGCCAAGTTCTGTTGGTGCTGCTTTCTCAACCACCTTGGGGTCGAGCCCGGCGGTGACCCAGATGTCCTTGCCGTTGACATCGTGCTTGGACAGATCAAAACGAGACCGCTTCAAGACGTCTTCAAGCCACTCCTTGGGCGGGTCGGCTTTGGGGCCCGTGCAAACAAACCCACCGTCCCAGCTGAAGAAATACATGCCTCGCTTGGCGTGGTCTTCCCACGGCAACATTCGCAAAGTGATGTTGTTGAAGTTTTGAATGCCAGCCAAGTAGCCGGGTTTTCCATCACCACGACGGATGTAGGACCCGCTTCCAAACGAACCTGAGTTGAACTGTCCCACCGTGGTGAACTCAACGTCGTGGGCTGCGTGCAAGGAACCTGCAAAGGCCTTGGCCACGTCGTCACCGCGTTTGGCCATCATGCGCTTTGAGAGCCATTTGGTGTCGTCTTTCTTTCGGACAATGGTTTCAATTTCTTTCAGGGATTTTGTCACGGGGTCGGTTCGCCCCCAGCGCAGTTTCCCCTCAAACAACATGGCGGGCAAGTGGCTTCGCGGGTCTTCAAGAAACCGACCGAGATCTCGGGCCAATTTCTTGGCCGTGGCCTCGTTGGCCTGCTTGGTCCCTCGCATTTGGACACGTTGCTTTTTTTTCCCGGGGAATTCGACTTTTGACGGTGCCGGCATGTCGCTCCCCATTCGTCCGGACCGGTGGGCTCGTTTGAGACCTTCGCGTGAAAGCCCTCTTGTGCAACGCTGCCCACGGACGGGCATGGTGACGGTGACCCTGCTCGGGACCGCACAAGACGGGGGGCGTCCGCAACCCGGGTGCCTGCGGCCATGTTGTGCGAACCTCCCGCCTGAAGCGGTTCGTCACCCAGTGAGTCTTGGCGTCGTCGACGAAACCGGACAAGGTCACTTGATGGAGGCCACGCGTGCACTCGGCCAACAACTGCAGATATGGGGCCACCCTCCGTTGGCCTCGGTCTTCTTGACCCATGCTCATTTTGGCCACGTTGACGGGTTGGGATTGTTTGGCCGAGAAACCCTCAACGCTCACGGGCTCGAACTCTACGCTTCACCCTCCATGTTTTCGCTGATCGACCAAACACCTCAATGGCGTCTGATGGTCGAACAAGGCGTCTTTCAAACCAACACCACCCAACACGGCGATATCATCTCCATCACGCCTGCGCTTTCCGTTGAACCTGTGCAGGTGCCGCACCGAGCGGAACTTTCTGACATGCACGCTTTTGTCGTCCGTGGACCGAATCGAGCCCTGCTTTTCCTGCCCGACCACGACCGGTGGGACGACACCCTCGCTCATCACGGACACACCACCATCCGTGATTGGTTAGGTTCGTTGAAGGTTGACATCGCCCTTGTTGACGGGACGTTTTGGAGTGCAGATGAACTTCAAGGACGGTCACAGATGGAGGTGCCACATCCCCCAGTCTGCGAAACCCTCGAGCGTTTGGGGCCACGAACAACGGGCGACCCTGAAGTCGTGTTCATTCACCTCAATCACACCAATCCATTGCACGATGCCCAATCAAGGGAACGGCAAACGGTCGAACGGTTGGGATGGTCGGTGGGCGAACAGGGAATGCAGTTCACGTTGTGACCGGCGTAAGTGTGCCGGGCTGGAACACCTGAAGGGTGAGTGTGACCGTTACGGTCTCACCGGTGTCGCCCCCAATCGGGAATTGGTTGTTGACTTCAACCGTGACGTCCATCGACAGCGAGCCCACCATTTCTGGAGCCTGCTGAAGTTGAGCATCCACTTCCTTTAGTTCGTTGAGGGTGCCGTTGAGCGTGTAGTCGCCAAGGCCTTCGCCAGCGTACCGATTCAAGTCGGTGTTGGGTCGAATGCTGCCCACCACCGTGGTCACGCCACAGGCGGTGGTGCTTCGGTCGGCATCATCGCTTTCGGAAAACGGACCGGCGAGGCCGCTGAAGTCGGGACTGGTGATGACGTCGTCGCACGCAGAGCCGAAACTTTCTGCCGTGTCGGCGTAGGTGATGGTCAGTTCAGCGATCAGCACCGCCGTGAGGTTTTCATCAAATTCAACGGTAAAGGTCTGCGTTTCACCGTCTTCAAGGGCGAATGTTTCCGATTGGGTCCACTCGCTGACGCTGTAGGTGTACTGGTGCGGGCTGTTTCCAGAAACGCCACTGGAACCTTCGGGGGCCACCGCCTGATAGGTGCCTTCGAGGGCGCCGAAGAGGACGAGGATGATGACGCCGCCAATCGCCGCCGTTTTCTGCGTCGGCAGGCTGTATCGCCCCAGGGGATTGGGATTGGACGCTGACCGGTTCCAACACAGGATGAAGTGGGTTGCGAAGGCAGCAGACATGGCTGGGATGG
>JBMZJQ010000034.1:0-20041 GCA_049617635.1 Candidatus Poseidonia sp. | reverse complement strand
GCCTGGCATGCCGCCCATGCCGCCGATGCCCGACGCACCTCCTGCTCCTCCGGAGATGCCGCCCATGCCGCCGATGCCTGACGCACCTCCTGCTCCCCCGGAGATGCCACCCATGCCCGAAGCTGCTGCTGAGGACCTTCCAGAAGCGCCTGCCGAAGACGTTGTTGAGGTAGAAGCGGACGTCGAGGAATCGGTTCCCGAAATGCCTCCAATGCCCGACGCACCCCCCGCAGATCCACTGCTTTCCCCTCTTGGCGCACCTCCTGCGCCTCCCGAGATGCCGCCCATGCCCGAGGCGCCCGCAGCCGACCCGCTGATGGACCCGCTTGGCGCACCGCCTGCTCCTCCCGAGATGCCACCGATGCCGCCCATGCCCGAGGCGCCCGCAGCCGACCCGTTGATGGACCCACTTGGCGCACCGCCTGCTCCTCCCGAGATGCCACCGATGCCGCCCATGCCCGAGGCGCCCGCAGCTGACCCGCTGATGGACCCGCTTGCGGCACCTCCAGCCCCTCCTGCCGCACCGGATGCATTGCTTGACCCACTTGCTCCTGCAGCATCCTTGGACGCACCACTCCCTGACCTTGCCCCCGCAGATTTGACCGGTGAACAAGCCGGGGCAACCATCCGAAGTTTGGCAGATGTAGAGGCCGTTACGGGTGACAAACTCGAGGGCACCTTGCACGAAGTGGAATCAACGACGCTGAATGCAGAGGGTGTCATCATCAAGCAGAGCGTGAAGGGTACGTTGACCGTCAACAACCCTTCTGCAGACGACCGCATTTACGACATCGACGTTCTCCTTGACAACATCGATGCAACCGATATTGGCGGAGACCATGTTTCCGTTGATGAATTGGAACCTTCCAAGAACCACACCATGTCCTACAAGGTCAGCGGAAAGCAAATGATGACCCTGCGGGAGCGTCTTGATACCAACCCCTCCCGTTCGCAGGAGCGCTCTTTGTCGGTGGCCATTGGCGAAGATCCCGGCCCACTTGCTCTCGAACTTGAGGTTGAGAATCTATCCAATGTTGAACTCCACGACGTCGTCGTGACTCGACCGCTCGCTGGTGAGATGCACTTTGAGACCGTTGGTGGAGCCGAGTTGGAAGACGGCACCATCACCTGGACGGTTGGACGCCTGCAACCCGGCGAGAAGCAGACATTGAGCCTTGAAGGGACGATTGATGTTTCCGGCACGAAGGCTATCAGCGGTGGAAAGGCATCAGCAACCTACCGTGCAGATGCGACCGTGTCCAGCATGACCTTCCGTGAACTCGACGCCTTCTGCCGTGGATTCACCTACATGCGTGTTCGAGAAGACGAGCGCCCTGACAACTGGATTTGTCAGGCCATCTTCGAAAATCGCTCGTCTTTTGCCGTGGACTTGACCAAGTTGCAAGTGAGCATGAAAGGCAGCGACGACCTCTTGTTTGACATCCATGACGTCGACCAAGACGTGACTCCCAACGGAAAGTGGGAATCCGAAGAGCGTACCGTGATGGCACAATCTGAACCCGACTTTACCTACGATTTGTCGTACACCGTCCTGCCTCGTGCCGTTCAGACCTCCGAGGGAAGCATGACACTTGAGGAGAAGAAACTCGATGTGTTGGAAGCTTCAGTCGGAAAGAAGTATTCGACAGGCAGCCTTCGTTCCTACCGTGCTCAGAAGGTGAACGCCACGCTGACCCTCAAAAACGAGGGCTCAGCCACCATCAACCTGATGCGTGTGACCGACGATATTCCAGGCCTCTTTACGCCTCCAACGGCTGAACAGTTGACCATTAAGTTGGATGGCAAAGCGATTGACGACGACCAGTTCAAAGTCGAGATGGCGGAAGGCATCACCATCGAAAAGGAACACCGTTCCCCCGATGGCCAAGGCCACACCATGACCCTCACCGTCGGCACCCGTGGGCCGCTTGGCCTGAAGCCAGGAAAGAAGATTGAAATCACCTATCCACTGGACGCACCGGACCCATCGCCCGGCAACGAACGGGTGGATGCGCCTTCACGAGTTGAGTTCAGTGCTGAGCGCTTCGGACCGATCTGCACCCGTGAGCCGGACAATTCACCGAGCATCCGTGTGGTTCACAACCGACGCAATTTCAGCGCTGGAAAGCAAGCCATCCCGCTGGGTGGAAAAGGTCGGTATGAAGTTCTCATTCTCTTTGAGAACAACGGCGACACCGCTTTGAGCGACCTCTACATCAACGATGTTCTGCCCCCTCAATTTGAGATCAAGGACTGGGAAATCAAAGGTGCAAGTGGCAAGCGAAAGGACGTCACCATGACCTCTGAAGATGGTGAAGGTGGCCTTCACATCGTCTGGCACGTCCCAGTCGTCGAGAAGGGTGAGCGGCTCGAAGTTTCCTTCGACATTAAGGGAAGCGGTGAAGTTGACGCTGAGGCTCTCAACCGGTTCCACGGCGTCCATTTCGGCGACGAGATTGAATCCGACGACCTCCCCTCGTTGGAGGAAGCACCAGCTGAAGAGGAAGCTGAAGCACCGGAATCCGATGATGGTGACAGCGAAGATGACAGCGCACCCTCCATCAAATTCCGAGAGGACATGCTTCTACGAGTGATGGATGCAGCTGGCATTGATGCCGGTCATCGGGACGAATTCGTGGCATTCGCAGCGGATTACGACCACGATGACAACGGTTACCTGAAGAAAGCAGAGCTCGAGGATGCCGCAAAGGCATGGAACGCTCGAGACGGTGAAGCCGAAGATGGCGACAGCGATGCAGGTGCCGAAGAGGATGCTGCCGAGGAAACTGAGGAAGCCGCTGTTGAAGCAGAAGGTTCCGAACCATCCGAAGACGCTCCTGCAGAAGCGGCCGCTGAAGAGAAAGCGTGCACGATTTGCAACACGCCCAACGCTGCTGATGCAGCCACCTGTTCAGCCTGCGGTTACACCTGGGAATGAACACGTTCTCGACGTGGCTTTTCATCGCCGAATGGCAAGACGCTCTAAGCGGGTAGGACCCACTGCGGCCAGTCTTCATGTTCAGGAGATCGACTCACAAGAACGATCACAGGTCGCTTGAGACTGGAGAGTACATCGTCCAAAGGACGAACCGTTGAGGGAGGCAACATCCCGTCGCGAAGGTCAACGGCAAGCCAAGCCTTGGGATTTTGTTTGGCCCATGCGTCGAGTTCCGCCTCAATTCCGCTGGGTGGCACGCCCTCGCGTATGCTGGCGATGAATCCCCAGCCTTCGGGACACTTGCGGTTGTGATCGGTCCACAAAAACACCCGCGGGTGGTCACCAAGACGTTCCAGTTGCTCGATGGCTTCCATCTCTGTAGCGCAGACGGGTTGTCCAGGCATTGGCATGGGCAACGGGTAACGCCATGTTGGGGCAACCTCGAGCGGTTCCTTGCGTCGCATACATCTCACCGAGGTCGCAGTGGGGTTTGAAGTTCACGGATTTGAATCAAGACGGACCTGATGAATTGATGCTAACCTTCATGCCCTTCCTCCTCCGCAAGCCAATCATGGCCAGTGGCTCATCTCCTCCGCCACCCCCTCCACCCAACGGTTCGATGGGCATGATGCTGCTGTTCATGATCATGATGACGGTGCTCATCATGACCCCTTCCATTCGCACATCTTTGGGAACAACCGCTGACCCGCTGCTGTCGCCCTTGTTGCCTGAAGAATCGTATTTTGTCATCACCGTGATGATCCTGGGTATCTTTTCCATGACCCTCAACACCGTGATTCGAAATTTCTTCGTTGACCCCATGGACCAAGCGCACATCGGTCACCGCCAAGGGCAGGTCAGGAAGATGATGAACGAGGCACGCCTGTCAAGAGACACGACGCTGCAGGAAAAAGGCATGACATTGCAACAACAGATGATGCCGGAACAGTTGGAAATCCAGATGGGAGCCATGAAACCGATGATGTTTACGATGATTTTCATCATCGGCATTTTTGCTTGGCTTACCACCAAGGTTGAGACCTTCCGTGTGGATTATGTTTCCTTGCCTTGGGCACCCGAATGGCACCTGCTTGATGGGAGATTCATGTTCTTCCCAGCATGGATTTGCTGCTATATTTGCATGAGTGCAGCCTACGGTCGTGCACTCGACCGGCACATCAAACTCGCACGCTACAAGACCCACCCCCTCGTGGTTTCTGGAGAGGTGCTGAAAGAGCCACTGCTCCACTTGGTTGCCACCAAGCCTGCCGCCAATTCAAATCAGGCACGTCAGCGACAACAACGTGCCAAGCGCAGCCAGCAACAACGGAAGAAGCCGCAAGCGAGTTCAAGCAACGAGGATGGAGGAGCGCCAAGGAACGCAGGTGGGCCTCTGGTTTGTCCGGAATGCGATGGCGATGTCATCACCCACGATGGCCCACGAACCAAGCGATGCAACATCTGTTTCCATGAATGGGTGTGAGCATGGTTCGCATCACCGTTTCTGGCCATCCCGGAAGCGGTACCAGCACGCTCGTGCAGGGCTTGGTCGCCAGGTATGGTTGGTCATCGCTGAACGGCGGGGATGTCTTTCGTGCCGAAGCCAAACGCCGAAACATGTCCCTGGCTGACTTCGGCGATTTATGTCAACAAGAACTTGATGTGGACCGCTCTTTGGATGCGTTGCTTCAAGAGAGCATGGTCGGTGATGAGGCCTCGGACATCGTGGAATCCCGTCTTGCAGGTTGGTGGGCCTACAAATTGGGTCTACCGTGCCTGCGGGTCTGGTTGGATGTGACGGACGAAGCACGTGCTCAGCGCGTTTCTTCGAGAGAAGGAATACCGTTCGAAGCGGCGTTGGATGCCAACCAACGGCGAGCAGAGGTTGACGGGCAGCGGTTTGAGGAATTATACGGATTGCAACCGGACGACCCTGAGCCTTACAGTCACATCATTGAAGCCTCCAACCTCAATGCAACTGAAATATTAGAGCATGTCGTCTTGCTATTGGAGGGTCCATGATGGGTGTGCACGTTCTCGAATCCGATGTGGGGACAGACCCTGCGTTTGGAACGCCACCTGACGAGCGAACGCTAGAACAACGCCTCGCCTCCGGCTTCATCCTCATTGACAAACCCGCAGGCCCCACATCGCACCAGCTGGCTGCCTGGGCACGGGACTTGCTCGGTCTTGAACGCCTCGGACACGGGGGTACGCTGGACCCGTTTGCGACCGGTGTGTTGCCGTTGATGGCCGGTCGCTGCATGAAAATCACCAACAAGATTCTGAAGCATCGAAAATCCTACATTGCGGTGTTTCGTTTCAAGACCTTGCCAGATGAAGCCACCCTCGCTTCCACCATGGATTCCCTCACCGGACGTATCTACAACGTTCCTCCTGAAGTTTCGGCGGTCAAAGTGCAGGTTCGCACCCGCCGGATACACGCCTTCGAATTGCTTGACGTTGACGGCAAGGATGTCGTCGCTCGGATCACCTGCGAAGCAGGCACCTACATCCGAACCATGGCCCGTGACATGGGCTTGTTGCTCAACACCCCCGTTGACCTCAAGGAATTGCGTCGAGAAACATCGGGGATGTTTCATCTCGAACATTGCATCACGATGGACCAACTTGCCGACGCTGTGTGGTTGTGGAAGGAATGCGGTGATGAATCTGCGCTCAAAGCGGTGATTCACCCCATCGAAAAACTGCTTGTTGAACTCCCAAGTTGTCAAGTCAAGGACAGTGCGGTAGCGGCATTGGCCTTTGGGGCGCCGTTGTTGAGGCCTGGATTGGTGAGTCTTCCCGAACAACTTTCCAAAGGTTCAGAACTTCTTGTGATGTCGCTCAAAGGTGAAGCCGTTGGGTTTGTCAAACTCAAAGCTGACGCTGAGAGCATCATTGGAATGTCCGAGGGCGAAATAGCACGACCCAGCATGGTCCTGATGGATACGGATGTGTATCCTCGACGCTGGTCAACAACGTCGTGATCACGCTTCGATGTATTCTTCGTAGATGTATTCGTCCGTTTCAATGCGGATTTTCAATTGAGACATGGTCCCCACTCCTGCTTTGTCAACCGAAGTTGAACGGCCCCCACGACCTCAAAGCAACTTTCTGTGACACGGTCTGGTTATCAAGTTTGAGGCCCTTTTTCGCGTTATCCGACATCAGAGGTCGTTTACAACGACCGTTCTCATCATTCAATTTTCTTGATTTTTGCCGGCATGAAGAAGGCGATCAACCCGAGCAATCCAACCGAAACCAGTGCGAACAGAACCACTGCTGCCGTGCTCGAAAGGAAGGTATCCGCACTTGCGGTATCCTCGGGCGTTTGTTCGTTGATCGCCATCAATCGCTCCATGGCGTTGTTGTTCTCGTCTCCTTCCGGAATCTCCAAACCTCGGTCCAACACCGCGTTGAATCGAATCACGCGAGCATCGTCAGGGATTTGCCAGTCACAGGTAACGGCTCGCAACTCACCCGGTTCAATCACCGCAATGACCTCGACGCCGATGAGTTGGTCGTCGGTTTCACAACGAACCGATACCATGGATGCATCGGCTTGTCCTTGGTTTCGTACAAGAACTCGCATGGCAATCACATCGCCTTGAGTGAGTTCATCACCGCCGAAATCCACCGACTCAACCACGAGGTCGGCGAGCGCCATGACTTCAAAATCCACTTCTCGTTCGGTGCACGAGGTTTGGTCGCAAACCGTGACGAGCACGGTGTGGAAGCCGATGTTCGGGGGAACGACACGAAGCACGTTGTTGGTCAAATCGATCGTCGCCCAGGTTCGGTTGGTGGAGGCCGTGACCTGCGTTGAATCCACATCGGACCACGTCATGTTGATGATGGACTCAACTTCACGCTCGACAGGAATCAAGGACTGGAATTCTGCCACGACCGGTGGGTCATCAACCGCATCCACCTGCAAGGTGAAGGTGTCTTGCCATGCGTTCCCGGCAGGATCAATCACTGAAATACCGATGACAGCTTGACCGCTTGCTTCGGGGAAGAGGCGCAAACGAACATCCCCCTCGGCGAGGTCAACATCAACCAGGTTCGTGTTTGAGTTGGTGAATTGAACGACCAAATCATCGGATGTGGCACGGTCATCGGTGCATCGGCGCAACAAAGGCAGAATGATGCCCCCGTTGTCTTCCGAGAGGTGTTGGTCGCCCACGCGGTCACATACGGGGTCTTCATCCCATGCAATAGCATAACCACCGCTCAGCGAGAAACTGTTGATTTCAAGTGCGGTTGTGCTTTCTGTTCCATCGGAATCCCAAGTGAACCAGGCTTTGATGGCTACGGTGACGCGGTCGCTGCCGGGTTGCAAGTAGGCACCAATGGGCCATTCGTGGGTGAAGGTTCCGACGGTCATCGCCTCGTTTGAAACCACTTCGTCGTTCACAAACACCAACCACCGTGAATAAGCAGGGTCAATGCCATCGTTGGAACCAAAGACCCTTCCCGTGAGGCTCAATGACGGGTCGTTGACGTCCACCCATACCGATCCAAGACAGGCATCGGTCACCGAAGCCCGCAGCTGATAGGCATCGGCTTGAGGGAGGAGGGTGTTGGGTTCGATGGGCGAAAACGTTCCCGTTGTTTCTCCATCCTGCGAGAGCGCGAGTTCCAAGGTCACGTTCGAGGGTTGACCTTCGCTGGTGGACAGATGAACCCTGCCCAACATCTGCTCGGGAGGAGAGGTGAACACTTCGCTGGTCCATTGGCCCGACGTTCCTTCAATCGATGGCTTGAGGCCACATGTATCGAGAGCGAGATTGTCCGTTGTCCCTGTGGAGAGGTCAAACCCAACCACGGGCATGGCGTGTCCCTCAAAGGTCGATGAAGCCGTTCCAACTTCGCCGCCGTACCATGGTGTTTGAACGGTGATGTCCAATCCCACCGCATCGACCACGAGACGGGAATCATCAATGCCGCCGGCTGAAACATAATCCAGGGTGAAGACCATGTTGGCAATGTCGGACCACGTCCACTCCATGAGGTCGGTGATGTTCAATTGAAAGGCAGAGTTGTTGATGTAGTCAACGTTACCTTGGGTGTGTGCAAAGGTCTTGAGCAAATCAAAACCATCACCGTGCTCAACCGAAATTCGAACCGTATCCTCTTGAAGCGCATCGGGAATTTGGAACACACCACGCAGGTGGACTTCTGTCAACTGGTACGATTCAAGCCCGCTGACATCGAAACTTGTGAGTTCGATTTCGGGGCCTGTTGACCATGTACTGGCACCGTCGGGTGCGCCTACGGAATAGTTCGAGTTGGTGGGTGACATGCCTGACCAAACGGTCATGGTGTCCAAATGAACCGGTCGCTGGTGCACCATGGTCAAGCGTTGGTCAGCCACCATGGTTTCCGTGTAGGTTGCCGGGTCTTGTGTGAAGGAGGTCTCAGCACCTACCGCCCATGCCGAGGCGTCAACAAGGTTACCTTGAGGAAACAAATCAACGGTTGACGTGCTGTGAACGCTTCGAGCATGCACCGTCATCATGGCTGGAGATGCGGTGCTCAAGAGAAGAAGGAGCATCCATGCCGTCACGGTTCGTGAGTTGCGCATGACCATTGCACGTCGTGGCACTTCTTGAAACAAAGGGTTTCACGCATGTCCACAACGTGGTTTGAGGGTTGGGTTGGCGCATGATTGAAATACCAAGCACATGAGGCCGCTTTACCTCTCATGGCTGTGGTGGTGTAGGGGTTAGCACGGCAGATTGTGGTTCTGCCAGCCCGGGTTCAATTCCCGGCCACGGCCCCATTCACAAGTCATCGTCGTTGATGTGATGGCCCATACGCTCACCTTTGGTGGCGAGGTAGTCACGATTGTGTTCGTTCACACCGACGATGAGCGGTGTTCGCAATGCGACGTCAATGCCATGTTGCTCCAACTGGGCGACTTTTTCCGGGTTGTTGGTCAGCAAATCGACCTTCGTCACGCCAAGGGAGGCCAACATTTGTGCTGCGATGGCGTAGTCTCGCCCGTCTGCTGGAAGCCCCAGCATCAGGTTTGCATCCATGGTGTCGGCACCTTCATCCTGCAGGTGATAGGCCTGAATTTTCGCATGCAAACCAATGCCTCTTCCCTCTTGACGAAGGTAGAGAAGCACACCCCATCCTTTGGTGACGATGGCGTCGAGGGCTGCATGCAACTGAGGGCCACAATCGCACCTTGTGCTTGCCAACACGTCCCCCGTCAAACATTCGGAATGGATTCGCAGCAACACGGGGTCGGGCCCTTCCATGCTGCCCAGCGTAAGAGCGACATGATCCAGTCCCGTGGTGGACTCATGAAACACTTGGATGCGGAAATCACCGTGCCTTGTCGGCAAAAAAGCCTCACTCGGCACATCTCGGGGCGTGATGGTCATGCGTTCACCTCAATCAGGAATCGAAATTCGCCGTCCTGTTCGTTGATGTCGAGCAGAACATGGGGGCCTCGTCCGAGAAACATCGGCATATCATGGAGGGTTTCGGGGTCATCAGCGACCACTTCCAGAACGTTTCCTTGCGTCAAATCTTTCAGCGCCTGTCGAGTTTTGGCCACCGGCACGGGACAGTGGAACCCCAACACATCAAGTCGATGTGTGATGGAAGGAGGTTCGCGTGGTTCTCCCATGCATCGGCGAAGCCGGAGAGTGATTTGAACGCATGGTTGAGGTTCACAGAGCGAAGTTCAGGGTGGCATGGCTCGCAACATCTTTTCAACGAAGGGGCCTGTGTCTTGGCATGGCCTCCGCCTCGTTGAACCGTCCAGAGGACGATATGACGTGGAAAGAGGTGGGTGAACTCGGGCTTCGATACGGCCGAATTCCGTTGGCCTTGCTTCTGGTTGAGGCGTTCTATTGGTTTCTCACCTTGCCGTCCGATACCTTGGCTCCCATCCAAGTGACGGAAGCATGGATTTGGAACGAAATGACGAACATGATCTACGGCGAAGGTTCAGCTGTCCTTTCTCACCACAACGGATGGTTAACCCGAATTGATTTGCAACATGCTGCTTTTCCGGGGCCTTTTGATTCGGTTGGGTTGTACGTGTCCGATGAATGCGCCGGCGTGCACGAGATGATTTTCCTCTCCACCTTGGTCATGATGACCGATGGTGTCCCACAGCGCGACAAACTCAAGGCGGTGGCTGTGATGTGCGGTTTGGTCTATCTGTTGAACATTCTTCGCTTGGTGGTGTTCTACCCGATTGCCGTGAACTCATGCTTGGAATCGCCCGATGTGCAGGCGTGCTTGACGCCGATGTGGCAGTTTCACGAATCGGTCTACACCTGGGGGTTTTTGGTGGTGCTGGTCGGGATGTGGCTGCTCTGGTTCGTCAGGTTTGGAGGCCCTGCCCGCACCATTGACGCTTCGAAGAGCGACCCTTCTCCGTGGCGATTTGAGCGACGACGACGTTGGGAGCGACGGCACACGGCCGTGCTGGGTGTTGCGGCGTTGATGTTTGTGTTGGCCATGACGAGCATGTTCACCGACCAAGAGGCCGTCAATGCTCGGGAGACGTTAACCGCCTGTCAATTCTCGAGCCTGCTTTCGTCGGAATGCAGCGATGCTCAACTCCGTTGGGACGATGCCATTGGTTATGCGTGGTCCTTTTCTGCCCTCGGTCTCGCCATGTTGGTTGGAACGATGGTGGTGATTCAACGGCCGCTTGAGGACGGCTCTTGGCCCTCGGAGACGAAGGCTGCATCAACCTCTGGAGAAACCGTGCAGGCTGAAAAAAGCCATCACAAAAAACGAACAGGTTCGTGGAAGAACCGAAGCGAAGAGGAGTGATCAGCCAACGATGCTAGCGCTCAGCGTCTGACCGTTGAACGGTCGCTTTTCAATCACTTTCATGGCGGTGCTCAACTTGCTGCTGTGCAGACTCACGAAGGTCGTGTCGTGTTCAAATCGAATTTCCCCAACGGCCAATTCATCGCATTTGAGTTGCTCTACAAACCACGACGAAACGTGGTGGGCGGAACCTGCATCGCTTGGATGGAGGCTGAGCTGAAGCGTGACGTAGCCGAAGACATCAGCCGACTCTCCGAAGTCATCTTGTCGTCGAACAGGGTCGCGTTCCACACCATCGGGAAGTTCGGGCACCTCAGTCGGTTGGATTTCGAGGCCGTAGGTTGCCATGATTTTGGAAAGTTGGGGCTCGTCGTCTCGTGAGACCAAACTCCATGCTTCGCCGGACCGGCCAATACGACCGGTTCGGCCAATGCGGTGAATGAAGGAATCCATGTCGTCGGGAACGTCATAATTGACAACGAGGGTGATGCCGTCCACATCGATGCCGCGTGCTGCAACGTCGGTGGCGATGATGGTGCGGACCTTGCCTTCTTTGAACGAATCGAGGATTCGCTCGCGTTGGTTTTGGCTGAGGTCACCGTGCAATCCTTCAACTTCAAAGCGGTGCTTGCGAAGTCGTTCAACGGCAAGATCCACCATGCGCTTGGTGTTGCAGAACACGATGGTTTGGTCCTCTTCGGACATGCGGGCCATCAAACGACCAAGAACCCAGAGTTTGTTGGAACGACCAATGCGTACGGAGTAGAGGTCGATAGGAGGAATGTCAAGGTTTTCTGCGTTGGTGAGCACAAACTCAGGTTCGTTCATGAATTCGTGTGCAGCGTCAACGATTTCTTGGGGGAAGGTGGCAGAGAACAACAGTGTTTGCTGACGGGAGGTCATGCGCTCAACGACCCACATGATGTCTGGAAAGAACCCCATGTCGAGCATTCGGTCTGCTTCATCAAGGCAAAACAGCGTGGGGTTGGCCAAGTCAATGTGACCTCGTTCGGTCATGTCCATCACACGCCCGGGCGTTCCAACGATGATGTCGACACCATTCGCCAGGGTCTTGGCTTGCTTTTCCAAGTCCGTGCCGCCATAGACGGTGAGGATGGTCAGGCCGCTTTCACCCTGGAGAATGTTCAGTTCTTCAGCGACTTGATTGGCCAGTTCCCGAGTGGGTGCGAGAACGAGCGCTTGGAGCGTGCCCGTCGATTGACACTGTTCGAGAATCGGGAGGCCAAAGGCACCGGTCTTTCCCGAACCCGTTCGAGCCTGACCGATCACGTCCAAGCCTTTGCGAGCAAGCGGAACGGTGTCGCGCTGAACTTGCGTAGCGAATTCCCAACCGGCGTTGCTCAAGCCGTCAAGGAGCGATTGAGGGAGGTCCCAAGCGTCGAGTCGTGTGTTTGTGAACATGTCTTTCACCTTGCGTCTCGGGGTTTCGTTCTCAGGCCGCCGAGACGAGGCGACCTCCACACTGATGTTCAGAGGCTCTCGCGTTCGGCGATTTCCTTCTGAAGCTCGCCCATCCAGTATCGTCGAGCGTTTTCTCGGTTCAACGGACGGCGCATTTGGCGAACATGCTCAAGAATGTACTGGCGGAATTTGAGCGCCTTGGTTCGGTTGATGCCCTTGGGCGTGTATCCTTCCCAAAGGCGGTCGAACTGCACGGCTTTGTCGTCAAAGTCTCGGTCATTGTCCATACGGTACACCTCTTCAGCGACTTGGCGACTTCCCACCTGTTCTTAATGCTGTTGGACTGACTTTTGGGGCATTCAGTCATACAG
The DNA here is from genome assembly GCA_049617635.1 of Candidatus Poseidonia sp. Classification (GTDB taxonomy): domain Archaea; phylum Thermoplasmatota; class Poseidoniia; order Poseidoniales; family Poseidoniaceae; genus Poseidonia. The sequence goes on along the minus strand of JBMZJQ010000034.1, from coordinate 7,501 downwards.
TTCATCGTTTTCAGGCCAGTCATCGTCATCGTCGTCGTGGTAACCCATCAATTCATCTTGGGAGGGGCGACGCTCTTCCCTCAAGACCGTTGTTGGGGGTGTGCGAGCGTCCTCGTCGTTGGGCAGTTCGGGTTGAACTTCGGCCTCTTCACTGGTTTGATGGACGTGAATCAGACTGGTTTCCATGCCCACAGGTTTGCCTTGAGCGAGCAAGACTTCACGATCGATTTCCGGAACAGGTAGGGCGGGAGACAAGGCCGCGTTCTTCTGGTCTTCCGTACCCTCCAGCATCGCATCGAACCGGAATTGCAGAAGCGTCTGCGCCAACGCGGGGTCCTGTTCGGTTTTGAGGAGGTCGTCCACCAAGATGCGCAGGTCGTCTTCGCTCATCAACTTGGGGAGCATGGCGATACAAGAACGTCGGACACGGATGTCATCGGAGCGTGCACCGGCGAGGATGAGGTCCCGTGCTCGGCCGTGGCCACGGTTGAGTTTCTCGATGGTCTTGATAGCCGACAAACGCACGTCCGCATCGACATCAACGATGGCACGTTCTGCAAGCATCGTCCCCATGCGCACATCTTGTTTTGCCAATCGAGGCAGTGATTTAGCCACGGTGCGCCGTACTTGAACGTCATCGTCGCTGAGCGCCCACGAAACCAAATCCCACACAACGGAGGTTTTCCTACTGACGATGGTGTTCAGCATCTTTGCTGATTTGCGGCGTAGTTCAACATCCTCTTCGAGGAACAAGGAATCAAGGTGATCAGCGACAACATCGGGCCATGTCTTGGCCAATGCATCCAGTCCCTTCCAGGCGATCTTCCGCCGCTGGGAGTTGCTGGAACGCAATTCATTGGCGAGCGATGAGCGCACTCCGGAAGGAAAGGTGGGGGCTGCTCTTGCAAGGGCCTCGCTGGCGGCACGTTGGACGCCGTTGTGGTCGTCGTCCAACAGAACAGACAGCCAATCAAACAATTCGTCGGAGCGCCGCACGGCAAATTCAGGAAGCACCTCGAGGGCGGCAATCCGGATTTCCGGGTCATCGTCCTCAAGCGCTTTCAACAACAATTCGTGCGCGGGGAAAATCATGCTCTTTGGTACGTTGCTCAAGGCACGAACGCCGTGCTTCCTGGTCAACGTGAACGATGTCTCCTTCCAACGCACCTTGCGTGAGTCAAGGCTTCCTTCAGCCAGCGACATGATGTCCGCTGGAATGAGGGCACTCCACTTCCCCTTCACGGGCTCGTAGGCAATGTCGTTGTGGGTGGAAGAGGCCACCTCAATGGGTTTGCCAGTACGTGGATCTCGTGCAATATATTTCCGAGCCATCGTTCTCCCTTTTGCCTGCATATAGCCATCCATCATGAAGGTATGTTCGTTGAGATTATTTGAGGGTTTGATGCTGTTCGCCAACACTTCCTCTTCAACAACACAGCACTCGCCCAGCAGGTCAGGCTTCGCTCACTGATACGGAATCCACTCACCTTGGCTTCCAGCTTGCCTGTACCAGTGACCTTCAGCGGTCGAATACCATTCGTAGCCGTTGGCATCGACCGAGGTGGGCGCCGTGTGAGGTTCAGGGCCACCAGTGGTGAGCGGTGCCGCTTGGGGCGTTTCGGTCGTTTCGATTGCTTCGGTCGTTTCGTTCGTGTCCCACGTAGTGGCCTGAGCGAATTGCTCTTCAACTTCAGTTGACACTTCCTTCAGGTCATTCCCAGCAGAAGTCGTTGTTCTATAGAAAAAGAGGCCGCCGAGTGAAAGACCCACAAGCAAAAGAAGGACACCCAGCATGAGGGAATTTCCTTCTTCGCCAGCTACCGTCTCTTCGCCTTGGGTGTTGGTGCTTTCTTCGATGATGCGCAATGCATCCACCTGCCCCATTTCCATCACTTTCTGAGAATCAGCGTTGTTCGTGACGAGCATGGTCCAAGCAACGGTTTCGTTGACGCCAACCGTCCCACTGACCATGGTCAACACGACGGTACCTTGGTCACCGGGAGCCACGGTGATGGCTTCCGTGGTGATGTTTTCAGAAACATCAATCGCCAATCGGGCGGTGATCGGCGTGCGCCCTCGGTTCGCAAGCGAACAAGAAAGGAGCGATTGAGATTCAAGGCTTGTTTCGTTGATTTCAAACAGGGTGCAAACGGCTCCCACATCGATGGCAAAGGCCTCTTCAAACGACAATGTTTCAGTCCACGATTCGCAATGGTCGTTGCTGTTGTCGTTTTCGTCGCACAATTGGACCGTGAAGTTGCTGCTCGGTGTCAAAAATTCATTCATCTCAAAGGTCAAATCAACTTGCCCATCAAGCAACGGTTGTGTGGCGTTCCATGTCCCACCGACCTGCATGATGGAGAGAACGGCCGTGCCGCTTCGTGATTCAACGTCACCCACGATGCGAACGTCGTTGATGTTGTCCACGGCCAAGGAGAGGTTCCAGTCAAGCCACGGCTTGAGAACTTCAAAGCCCATCTGCGCTTCTGGGTTCACAACGGCAGCGTTCCCGGCATCGTCCTCAAGGTGGATGGCCACCTCGTAGAGTTCCGGCATCCACGTGGTTGTATCAAACAGCACCGCAGCGTTTCGCTGGGTCGTTTCAAGGATGGTCATGTTGGCGATTTCTTCTCCGTTTTGGAGCACGGCGATGCTTCCAAGGTAGGATTCATCTTCATCACCAAACCAGTCAATGTTCACCGAAAAGGCATCGCCCTGCTCAATGGTTGATGGGAACGAGACGTTTTCGACAAACGGTCCCTGTCCGTCGACCAGGCGAAGTTGAAGATCCACGCCTTCCTTCCATCCGTCGTCGTCGCTTGCAGAGGGGTAACCCAGTTCAGCCATGCTGATTTCGACATCCCAATCGCCGAGGTCCGACCTCATGGGCAACCAATCCATCACGTAGGCCTGCTGTTCTGGATTCCATGGAAGCGGGAGGAGTGCGGGTTGCGTTGAACCGCTCTTGGTGAGTTCGGCGGTCACAGCGAGCGTTTCACGATGGTGTGCATCCTGCACGCTGAACGTCATCATGGCGCCAGAAACTCCCCAAAGCGAAGGGCTCCCAGGCATACCTGGGTCCAGAAGCGTTGGGCCGGTCACGGAAACCGAAGCCACCTCGGGTGCCACTGGATAGACCGTGATGTTGTACGTCGGACGGGGCAAAAGTTCGTTTCCATTGGCGTCCATGACCCTAAAGGTCATGTTGTAATCGTGCTGAAGGTCGGTTTCCAAGCCGTCGGTGTTGAGGTACAGGTAGTATCCCTGCAGGGCGTTGTGGTAGGTCATCGTTTGAGCAGCGCCAAAGCCTTGCGACGCTTCCCAGTTCGTACCAAGGTACTCGACGACGAGGTCGTCTTCCCCAGCCACATCAAACAAGACGATGCTGAAGGTCTCGTTCACCCGCAAGTCGGGGAATTGTTCAACCCCCTGCCGGTGCTGAAGCGAGGTCAGTTGCGGTGCGTAACTATCTTCCCAAGCAAAGTTGGGTTGGTCGAGCGTGAACGTGAAGCCGGGGGCTCCGTTTGGCTGCGTTGTTCCGGCCGTTGAGAAACGATGAGAGGTTGCAGGTCCGAAGCAAGTTGCCGCCGTGAAGGTGTAGTATGAGCCGCATTCAGACAAAATCACGGCGTTGATGGTGTCCTTCACATCAACGACGGCACTGAAGGACCACGGCACATGAAGATGACCAAACCACACATCGGTGCTGTCACTGAGGGTGAAGTCAATGACGATGGCGTGCCATTCGATACCGTCGGCGTCCGTCCAGGTCGAGGACGGTTGCAGGTTGTTGAGGTTGGCTTTTGCAACGGTGAGGTCAATGCCTGCATCGCTGTGGTTTTGTGTGGTGGCGTTGACCACCACAGCGCCGATCGTTGCTTCTTCAAAGGTGATGGGCGTGCTGCTGTCGACCCATTGCATCCACACATGAAGGTCATCGCTGAAGGTCGCGCCGACCGGTGCATGCAGGGTCAGTTGGGGTTGTTGTGCTGCACCGCTGCCGTTGAAGGTGGAGGTCAAGCCAACCACGGTGTTGGACAAGATGGGCTGGAGAACTTGTCCATCGTAGCGTACATCGGCTCCATTGAGGGTGGTCCATGAGGTGTGTTCAATGGTGAAATCAATGAGTTCAGGACTGGCGCTGCCGGTTCGGCGAAAGGTGTATTCCAGTTGCAGCCATTGGTGCCTTGGGACCCACTCGCCGCTGAGAGAGAGTGGTTGCCACTCGCTCCATTCGTCTTCGGAAGTCTGGGTTCCGTTGAGCGTGTATCGATACGCCACCGTCAGTGATGCATCGGCCGGGACGGCTGCGTTGTGCGTGATGTAGGCCGGAGAGGGTTGCGCTGTTTGCGTCTGGAGCATGGTGGAGGTGAAGGTGCCGTTGTCGGAGGTGGTGTTGCCACTCGCAACATAGCCGTTCCACGTTCCCGTGGTCACCACGCCGTTTGACCCGCCGCTACCGTCGATGCCGTCAACGCCGGTGCCGTACTTGAGGCCCTTGCTTCCACCGCTTCCGCCCACAGCGTTCACGGTGCCTGAATTGCTGTAGCCGTTGGCTTGGGTGTTGATGACAATGCGGCCACCGCCACCACCGCCGCCACCGTCGCCGCCGTCGTACATACCGAATCCGGGGCCGTTTTGAGCACCGTTGGCGCCATCGCCTCCGTCACCGCCATCGGCTTTGATTTGGCCACCGTTGCCCACGGAAACGGTGTTGGCCTGAATCATGATCGAGCCACCCGAACCTCCGCCACCGCCCGAGCCACCTGCACCGGTGCCAGAGGATGCTTGACTACCAGCATCCCCGTCGCCACCGTTGGCGTGGATGGAACCGTTCACGAAAATCTGGTTGGCAAAGATACGAAGGTAGCCACCCCCGTTGCCTCCGTTGGCGGTGGCGTGGTAAGAACTGGAGACGGTACCGCCTTGGCTGCCTCGCTCGGTACCGTTGCCGTAAGTTGAGCCTGCTGAGCCACCGTTGGTGCCGCCACCGGCTCCACCCGAACCGCCATGACCGGCCCCGCCACCACCATCGTTGCGCCCGCTGCTTGACGTGGTCGTGCTTCCGCCCGCACCCAATCCACCGGTAGCAAGGTCGTTCGCCAAAATGGACGTTCCTTGTTCAACCCGGAGGGTGTTGACGTAGAGGGTCAGGTCACCCGTCGCCACGATACGACCGCAAGAGGCAATGCCGCAAAGCAATTCCAACGTGTCGTAGGCATGGGTGCCAGCGAGGTTGGTCGGGCTGAGCACGGTGCTCGAATTCGTACCGGCTTGCGGAGGTCCAGCCATGGCCGACATCAGTTGGATGCTCGAACCATCGCTCACGGTGTCGTTGAAGCTGCCGTTGAGCAGTCCGGATGCCACCGAATAGGTGTCCGTATGGGTCACTTTGGAACCTGCAAGACTGAGTTCAACCGAACCGGAGGTCATGCTGTAACCGAAGGCCACCGGTATGCTCGGGTTGATAGGGGCGCCAACGGTGCCAGAAAGGAGGGTGGAGCCGTCCGTGAAGGCTTGGTCTTGGTGCGTCCCTGTGCGCTGTTGAGCGGCGTTTTGTTCCAGTACGTCGACCGATGGAACAACTGCGAGGAGGTAACTTGTCAGCATGAGCAGCACCAAGCCCACGGCAAATCGCTTTTCTTGACCCATAGTGATGACTCCTGCCTCCGATTTATCAAGCCTGCCTTCAACCGTCGGTTGCTCAAACCCGCTTGAAGGAGTGAAAAACGATTTAGGGGGCCGAGGCTTGGTCAGCAACATGAGCGACGATTCATGGGACACCTCCCAAGCCATGCAAAAACTTCAGGATGCCCTCAACGAGAAAGGCATGACCGTTGACGAACTCTTTGACCACTTCGATGCTGACAGCGACGGAACCATCAACGGACCAGAACTTCACAACGGCATCAAGGACATGGTTGGCGATGTGCTCTCACCGGGTCAGATTTCCATGATCATCAAGGCCTTTGACGTCAACGAAGACCACCGTATCGACCTCTCCGAACTCAAGGCTGCAATGGACAGTGAAGAGTAGGAAATGGACGTGCATTCATGTCGTTTCGTGTATGCACCAACTGTCACGGCATTCGTGTCTATCCTTACATGGGTTTCATGGTCGGCCAACGCTATCAGTGCCAAGACTGTCAAGAGATGATGGTCATTCCACTTGAATTTGACAGGCAAGAGGATTACGATGACTTCGTGAAAGCGATGAACGACGATTCCACTGCTGAAGAATGAGAACTCTGTGTTCTTCAACCCGGTGAAGCACCAAAGGTCAAAAAGCACCGTTTGGACGCAAGGCCATGGCCAACCACGACATCGCGAATCCGAGCGAAGAGCACGTCATGCTCCGTGAAATGGTTCGGGAATGGACCCAAGAGTTTGTTGAACCTCAAGCGCATGAACACGACCGGGATGAGAAATTCAACCTGGAATTGCTTCGCAGCATGGGTGAACTCGGCCTGCTTGGCATCAGCGCACCAGAAGCGTACGGTGGCGCTGGATTGGACGCTGTGGCCTGCACGATTGTCCATGAGGAATTGTCGGCCTCCGACCCCGGGTTTGCACTTGCTTACTTGGCACACTCAATGCTCTTTGTCAACAACCTCGCCTACAACGGAAACGAGGAACAAAAGGCAAGAATTCTGCCCAAGGTGTGTTCTGGTGAATGGATTGGTGCCATGGCCATGTCCGAACCGGACGCTGGCACCGACGTGCTGGGCTTGTCCACTTCGGCCGTTCAGCGCGAGGACGGTTCATGGGTCATCAACGGCCGCAAGATGTGGATCACCAACGGTTGCATCGACGAAGAAGGCACGCCCGCCGACGTCGTTTGGGTCTATGCCCGTACCGGGGAAGACGACCGAGGTCGCGTGCAGATGTCCACGTTCCTCGTCGAGGCCGGTATGCCCGGGTACAGCGTTGGTCAGAAGATCTACGACAAAACTGGTATGCGAGCATCCAACACGGCTGAACTGGTCTTTGATGACTGTATCGTGCCTGCTGAAAACCTGGTGGGTGAAGTCGGCCAGTCATTGATTCACATGATGGGGAACTTGGAACTCGAACGTCTCACCTTGGCGGCGATGGCTTTGGGCATTGGCCGACGAGCCCTCGACGAGATGAACCGGTACGCCACCGACCGAACAGCGTTCAACTCCTCCATTCGCGACTTTGGACAAATCCAACGCTACATCGGCGAAAGTTGGGCCAAGTACCGCGCCATGCGAGCCTACATCTACGATACGGCCAACAACCTGACCATTGGTTCGGCAGGGCAGCGTCTTGATTCCGACGGCGTCAAGTTGTTCGCCACCACTGCCGCCAAGGAAATTGCCGATGCGGCCATGCAAGTCATGGGTGGGTACGGCTACGTTGGCGAGTACCATGTTGAACGCCTGTGGCGCGATTCAAAGTTGCTTGAGATTGGCGGTGGGACCCTTGAGTCGCACCAGAAGAACATCACCCGTGACCTGTTCAAGGACGGCGATGCCGT
>JBMZJQ010000033.1:0-20178 GCA_049617635.1 Candidatus Poseidonia sp. | reverse complement strand
CCTCTTCGCTCGGCCACATGCCGGTCGGGCGGAATCCAAGTTCGGCCTCAAACAAGTCCATGCCCGTGACCAGATGGTTCTGAACATCTTCGGGCCACGCTTCTTTGTTCACGCGGATGCCGTCTTCCATGGTCCAACCGTCCATCATCAGCAACGGCATGATGGGGTGATAGTACGGCGTGGTGGTGAGTTCGACCTGCCCGTTGGCTGCCAGTTCGCTGTACATGGGCAGGACGTTGCCCATGTGGTCGTGTTGAGCGTCCAGCACATAGGCGAGGTCAGCCAGGTCGTACTGCCCGTTTTGCATGAACAGCGCAATGAGGCCTTCGTCGCGGTGGCTTGCATTGTAATCACCCAACACGTAATCTGGCGAAAACTGGTAGAGGTACCAGAGCACCTGCAAATCAAGGAAATCCTGGGGCGCCAGGAGTTCATCGTCCATGATGGTGGCGGGTTTCAGGTTGTGGAGCGTCATATCGTAGAGTTCTTTGTAGCGAGCACTGGAAGGATAGAGCCAGCCCAACTTTTCATCGCTCTGAGACACATTGTAAATCCAGCCGCTGTTCCAAAACGACTGGAATTGCATCGTGTGAAGTTCGAGGTCGGTTGCGTTGGGATACCCGCCTTCACTCCACGACCGCTTGGCAATGTCGGTGTGCACGTCCAGCGTCTCTTCGGTGTGGTAGTCAACGAGTTGCTCAATGAAGGAAGGCACGAGGTTGTAGGTGACCTTGGTCTCGGTATCGGCGAGGATGCCGGGCGAATCCACGTATTCCGTCATGGCATGCACGCGAACCCAAGGCATCTCGTACATCCCGGTGAGTTTGTTCTTGTAGTACGGTTGATGTTGGTGGAAAATAATCGCCAAATTGAGCGCATCGTCCACCTTGTCAACCCCGCCTGTTTCAACAACGGGGATGGTTTGTGGAGACGTGACGTTGGTGATGTTGTCAACGTGCCAGGCGTGCGTGAAGGTTTCAGCGCCGTTATTGGATGAAGGATTTTGCAAGGGAAACGACGTCCATACGTGCCCTTCGTCTTGCCATTGGGCGTAGACGAGGATCTCAAAACCATCCGGCGAACCGAGCGCCTCCCACGGCAGGGCGAGTTCGGTCACGGCGTTGTCAGCCCAACCTGCATACAGGTCAACATTGGTCGACATGTCCTGCCATGAACTGCCGTCGTGTGCGATGTGCTGGAAGTAGGTGTCGTCCTCCAAGACAAAACCGTGGTCGGCTGCGAAGGGCAGGGTGTGAGCAAAGCCCCAATCACGAGCCAGCACCGAACCTCCTTCGGAGGTGTTCAGGTAAACGAACAAATCAGCACCTGACGTTGTGGACTTCCAATCGGTTCCTTCCCAACCGATGAAGAGCATCGTCTCGTTCCATGACAGCCGAAAGTCAACGCCGTTGGCGTCGGTGGCCATGAGGGTGTCCGAGTCCCAATCTGCAAACGACCCGTCTGCGTTGATGTTTTCAGGGGTCGTTCCATGAACGCTTGATGCAAAAAGGGATGCAAAAAATATCAGCACCAGGAACATGGCCTTGAGCCGCATGAAAACAGACGGGGAGTGATAATTAGAAAGGCTTTATCGCTTTCATTCATGCATGGGGCCCAAAGGTGTGCTGTGCCACCTCACCTCGCTCCCTGACGCTGGCCTCGGCGGTGCTCGACGCTTTTTGGATTGGATGAGCGACGCCGGGTATTCTGCGTGGCAAATGTTGCCGGTCACGCCCCCGGACGAGCACGGGTCCCCCTATGCTTCACCTTCGGCTTTTGCGGGGTGGCCCGAACTCATGCAGAGTCAGCGCATAGAAACCAACGCCGAGGACGGGTACTGGATGGATGATTGGGCCTTGTACGCCGCCATCAAGCAAGCGCACCAAGGTCGGCCGTGGTTCGAATGGCCCGAACCATTGCGGAACAGGGATGGTCAGGCAATGGAAGCCTTTCGAGCAGATGCCCAAGTTCATCTTGACCAACAAGGAAGATTCAACGCTGCTTGGGCCGACCTCAAACACGAAGCCGCAAACCAAGGTATCCAACTCATTGGCGACGTCCCTATTTTCATCTCCCACGATTCTGCCGATGTGTGGGCGCACCGGCACCTCTTCCAACTGGACGAGAACGGTATGCCAACCCATGTCGCCGGCGTCCCCCCGGACTATTTCAGCGAGGATGGGCAGCGCTGGGGAACGGTGCTTTACGATTGGGAGGCGCACCGCAAAGATGGCTGGCGATGGTGGAAAGAGCGATTGAAGCGCATGTTCCGGCTGTTCGACGCCGTCAGAATCGACCACTTCCGCGGCATCCATTCAAACTGGGCCATTCCTGTGAACGACGAACATGCCAAAAACGGTCACTGGCAAACCGGGCCGGGCGATGAATGGCTTGCGGCCATGGTTGCTCTGGTCCCTTCACCCGAGAACATCCTCGCCGAGGATTTGGGCATCATTCCGGATGAAGTGATCGACTTGCGTCGTCGTTTTGGCCTCCCAGGCATGGCCGTTTTGCATTTTGGTTTCCACGGTGACAACGCCAACAACCCCCACCACCCCGCCAACATTCAACCCGACCAAGTGGTGTACACAGGCACGCACGACAACGACACGACGATGGGGTGGTGGGACGCACTCGACCCGGCCACCCAATCCGAGGTTTCATCGCTCATGAAACCCAATGAATCCCCTCCAAAGGCCCTCATCCGTATGGCTCAATCCTGCAACGCAAGGATGAGCATGGTTCCGTTACAGGACGTGCTCGAATTGGATTCCTCGGCACGTATGAACACGCCGGGCACAGCCCATGGGAATTGGAAATGGTCATTTTCTTGGGACGATTTATTTCATGGACAAACATGACGACCGTGAATCTCTTAACCCGTTTTTTCTTGGTTGGCCACAATGACCACGATTGCCTATTTCACGGCGGAAATTGGGCTCTGGTCTGAACTCCACACCTATTCGGGTGGATTGGGCGTTCTGGCGGGCGACCACGTCAAAGCAGCAGCGGATGCAGAGTTGCCCTTGGTGGCCATGAGCTTGCTCTACAGAGAAGGCTACGGAAGGCAACATTTGGATGCCAAGGGGGAACAAACAGAGTCGTACGCACCCATCGACCCTGCTGACCATTTGGTCGACACCGGTCATGTGATTCAGCTGCCGCTTGACGGTGAAACCCTGTACGCCAACGTATGGAAAACCAACGTAACAGGCGTCAGCGGCCACGTGGTGCCGGTGTACTTCCTTGACACCCACCACCCCAACAATTCCGCTACCTTCATTGGACTGGGTTCCCGTTTGTACGGCGGTGACGACCAAACACGGATTCGTCAGGAATACCTCTTGGGCGTGGGTGGGGTTCGCACCCTTCAGCAACTCGGCCACGACTTTGCTGGGATGCACCTGAACGAAGGGCACTGCACGTTTGCCATGTTGGAGATGCTCAACCAAGGCTGGACCAGAGAGGAACTCGCACAACGCACGTTGTTCACCACGCACACCCCTGTTCCTGCAGGACACGATCGGTTTGACTGGTCAGCGGTCGAAGCCGTGATGGGGCCCCTCCTGCCTGCGGATGCCCGTGACTTGGTGAAAGGGGCAGGTGACCCTGAGAACGGTGAACGGTGTTCAATGTCCCATCTCGCTGTTGCACTGGCCACCTCGGTCAACGCGGTGTCCAACCTCAACGCTCACGTGGCCTCGACGATGTTTGCTGACGCTCACATTGCACCCATCACCAACGGCGTCCATCACATCACCTGGACCTCGCCAACGATGGGGCAAATGTTTGACCAGCAACTTCCGGGATGGAGAGAAGACCCCGGGCAATTGGCCTATGCAGGAAGCATCCCCGACAACGCATTGCTCAGTGCAAGAGCCACCAACCGGCGGATTTTGCGAGAATTGGTGAAACTCTCGACCGGCGTGGAATTGGAAGAGCACCGCCTGACCATTGGATTTGCACGGCGATTTGCCACCTACAAGCGAGCAAATTTGGTATTCAGTGACCTTCAACGACTCCGCGCCATCGGTGCAGGCAACATTCAATTCGTGTTCTCTGGAAAAGCGCACCCGAAGGACGAAGGCGGCAAGCAATTGATTCGAGACATCTTCGCCTCGGCCGGTGAGGTCGAGCAGGATATTCCCGTGGCCTTCATTGAAAATTACGACATGGCCACCGGCTTGGCCATGACCAGTGGCGTTGATATTTGGCTCAACAACCCCATCCGGCCGTTGGAAGCCTCCGGAACCTCGGGCATGAAAGCCGCCATGAACGGTGTTCCAAATTGTTCGATTCTTGACGGATGGTGGCCTGAGGCTTGCGAACATGGCGTCAACGGTTGGCAAATCGGTCAGGCCGAAGACGAACGAAACGATGAACGGGACGCTGAAAACATCTACAATGTCCTCGAAAACGATGTGCTTCCCATCTGGAAAGAAGGCGGAGCCCGGTGGGCCAAAATGATGCGAGCGAGCATTGCGACCTCTGCCCGCTTCACAGGTGCAAGGATGATCGCCGACTATCTCCACTTCTACGATCAGTTTTCGTCGTGAAGTGGGTCCTGCTCAACCATCGTCTCCATCAGCTCGGGCGGGCGACGAGCACCCAACCAGAGCATCAGGCCGACCACAACGATGAGGCCGACCAGCACGTTTCGAACAACCGTTGCCGAGGAGGAGCCGGTTGTGGAGGTTTCATCGCACGGGGCACAGTCGACCACCGGACACATCTCATCGCTTGGCACCTCAAACGTGTCTCCACAGCATCCTTCGCAGGTTTGCATCGTTGCGTTACCGTTGGTTTCGTTGGTGTCCGTCGAGCCGGTGGTGTTCGTCGAATCCGTGGTGTTCCCGGTGGAGTTCGTGCTGTTTGACCCGTTGTTGTCCGAGCCTGACGAATTCGTGCTCTGATTGGTTTCCGTCTCGTTGGTGTCGGGGTCGGATTCGTATTCGCACCCTTCGTTCACCGTAGCCAGCGGGTCGTAATTGGTCGCCATGGCATCGGTGCACCCCACGACGGGGTCGGGCGGGAATTCGCAGGAACCGTCGTCAACGGTCGCCTCGCTGTTGTAATTGGTGGCCGATGCATCGGTACAACCCGAAACTGGAGGGGGAGGATATTGACAGGAGCCGTCGTCAACGGTCGCTGTGTCGTCGTAATTGGTGGCTGAGGGGTCGGTGCATCCAGACACTGTTTGGTTGTGCTCAACGCTCACGCTCACGTCGATCACGGTGACCGAGTGGGCCGGAACCGAGAGGCTGGCGTTTTCCAAGACGGCTTCACCGAAACGAACGGTGTCGTTGGTGGCGAAGTCACCAACGGTCGTTGGCCCACCGCGATTGAGGACAACCGCCATGGTTTGACCGGCGTGGCTCATCTCGTAGACCAAGAGGTTGGCCATGGCCAGACGAGTGGAGTAGGTTCCCCGTCGAAGCGCCTCGGATTCTGCTCGCAACTGACCGAGTTGCGAGAGGTTCTCGAACAGGGATGCTTCGTGGACGCTCCACGTTGAGTTGTTTCGATACATGTGCCGATTGTCGGGGTCTGCTCCGCCGTATTCACCGTATTCATCACCGTAGTACATCATGGGCGCACCCGGCGTGGTCAACAACCAACCGTAGGCTTGCAGAGCAGCGTTGTAGGCCGAGACATCACCAGGTTGACCCGGCAAGCCGTCTTCGGCCCACTGGTTGTTGGCATCGTTGGTCCCGGTATCGGCTCGGCTGGTCAACCGAGGAACATCGTGGCTACCCACATAGGGAACCATCAGGGACCCCGGGGTGTACTGGTCTTGACTGCGATTGGTCCAGTAGTCAAGGTGCTGGTAGTTTTCCTGACCGCTGACAAAGACGTTGTTCACCACGGCGTGATAGAGGACAAAGTCGGCTTGACCGTCCAACCCGTCCGGACCCATGTAGGCGTTGATGGTGGCATACTGCTCTTGGTTGGCCTCCAATGAATGACCCGACCATCCCATGGCGGTTTCACCCTTGAGGTAGACGTCGGTGCCCACCGTCTCAAAGCGCTGATTGATTTGCGAAACCAAGTTGGCCACAGCAAGGTTCTCGACGTGCTTCACGGCATCGATTCGAGCGCCATCAAGGTCAAACGTCTCCATCCACCACAACGCGTCGGCGATGAATTGTTCCGAAGCGTTTCGGTCTTTCCAGTTCACATCGGGCATGTAGGATGTGAACTGACAGTCGAGGCGGTGCTCGGTCCAATCGCAGTTGGGTTGACCACAAATGCAGCCGGTGTTGAACCACTCCGGATGTTCCTGAAAGTAGGTGTGTTGCTCGTGGACGTGGTTCACGACGAAGTCCATCATCACCCGAATGCCGGCGTTGTGGGCCGTGTCGATCATGGTCTCCAATTCTTCAGGGGTGCCCAAACGAGGGTCGACCCCGCGTGCTTCAACAGGCCAATACCCGTGGAAAGCAGCCACGTCGTGAACGCCATCAGCGGCCTTACCCGTCCCGTTGGCAGCCGTGTTAAACGGGGTGAGCCAGAGCGCGTTGACACCGAGTTCTGCAAAATAGCCGGCGTTGATCATGGAGGTGACGCCGGCAAAATCGCCGCCCTGCCAATCCGCACCTTGTGCAGCACCGGTTGTTGCACCGTCGTTGCTGGTGTTTCCGTTGACAAATCGGTCGGTCATGATCATGTAAATGAGAGCGTCATCCCATTCGAAGTCGGCATGTGACCCTCGCCAAAACGGAACCAAAAGGTCGTAGGCGAGGTTGCCCTCAAGGTCGCTTCCTTCGATGCGGAGCGTGTGTTTTCCATCGCCAAGTACGGAAACATCGTACACCCATGCGGAGGCACTGGGCGACCATGTGGCTCCATCCAATCCCGACGGCGTCCCGTCATGGGCTGCGCCCGACGAACCGGGGTGGTAGGTGACGACCAATTCATCACCGTTGAGTTCAGCAGAATAGGTCGGGCGGGTGTGGTTGCGAACCCGAAGCAAGGAGTTTTCATAATCGCCACAGTAGCCGCGTTCCGGATTGTCCGGGTCAAAGATGAAGGCCCCGTCCACGATAAATTTGTAGCAATACAGACCCTCATCCAACTCGAGGGTGGCCTGCCAGACACCATTGGTTTCGACCATGGAGACGGGTTGGGCCCAATCGTCCCATTCGCCCGCAACCTCAACGGTTTGCGCGGACCCCGTGTATTCCAGAACCGTTCCCGTCGAGGAACGTGCCCCGGTGGCCTCGGCATCGTGAGCCATCATGGGCATCGCTGAAACGAGAAGCATCATGAAAAGAACACAAAAGGTCGTTTGGCGCACGGTCTCAATCCTCCTTGATGGCATCGGCCGGCCGAAGCAATGCGTTGGCCGTCTCGACCAAATCGTCGAGGTGACGGCACAAAAAAGACTTGACAAAGGCATTTGCGGGCTCGTTGTAAGCGGTCAACGGAGCGTCGTGTTGCTGCAATTCACCTTGGTCGAGGATGGCCACACGGTCGGCCAGGGTCATGGCTTCGATTTGGTCGTGCGTGACATAGATGGTGGTCGTTCCCAATTCATCGTGAAGACGGCGAATTTCAGTGCGCATTTGGTGACGGAGTTCAGCATCCAAGTTCGAGAGAGGTTCGTCCATCAGGAGCACCTGCGGTCGGCGAATGAGCGCACGACCAAGCGCCACGCGTTGGCGTTGACCACCGCTCAATTCCTTGGGCTTCTTGTCCAAGTGTTCGGCCAATTCCAACATGGAAGCCGTTTCGGCGACGCGCTGATTCATCTCTGCGTCGCTCAGGCGTTCTTCGCCTTTCACCATTCGCAACCCGAAGGTGAGGTTGTCTCGGACGCTCATGTGAGGGTAGAGGGCATAGGACTGGAACACCATACCGAGACCTCGGGCGCCCGCAGGGAGGTGATTGACCTTGACGCCGTCGATCAGGATTTCGCCATCGGTGACTTCCTCGAGACCTGCCAGCATCCGGAGCGTGGTGGATTTACCGCATCCAGAAGGTCCGAGCAGGACCAAAAATTCGCCATCGTTGATCTCGAGGTTCAACCCCTGAACGGCCTCAAAGCCGTCTTCGTATTGCTTGTACACGTTTCGAAATTCAACACTTACCATCTCATCACCCTTTCACTCCACCGGCAGAAAGTCCCTCGATGAGGAACTTCTGGAAAAACAAGAACAGCAGGGCCACCGGCAAACTCACCAGCAAACTGGCTGCTGCAAAATCACCCCACGCCTGGCCCGTGCTGGAAATCATCGAAGCCAAACCCACGGGAAGCGTGTACATGTCGTTGGAGGTGTTGAAGGTCAACGCCAACAAAAATTCGTTCCACGCTGCAAGGAAGCTGAACAAGGCCGTGACAGCAACCGCGGGTAGCGACAATGGCAGCACCACCTTGGTGAACACCTGGAACTGGTTGCAACCATCCAGCAGCGCTGCTTCCTCAAGTTCTCGTGGAACGGTGTCAAAGAAGCCTTTCAGCATCCAAACACACAACGGCAAAGCCGTCACACAGTAAGCGAGGATGAGGCCCAAATGAGAATTCAACAAGCCGAGGGTTTTCATCACCAAGAAATAGGGTACGAGGATGATGATGCCTGGGAACATTTGCACCAACAGGAAGGCAAACATCGACACATCCCGTCCGGTGAATTTGTACCGACTAAATGCGTAACCTGCAGGGATAGCGACCACCAGTCCGAGCAAGGTTGTTCCAAGACTGACGATGAGGGAATTGCGCATCCATGTCCAAAAGGAATCGCTGCCCATGATTTTGGAGAAATGCTCGCCCGTCATCGGACCCCCAAGTGACCCACCCAACGCATTGCCAGGCGAGAGGGCGATGTCCAAAATCCAAACCAGCGGAAGCAAGGTGAGGATGACGAAATGCACCAGCACAACGTGAGCACCAATGGATCTCAACCGGTGTTCAAGGCGTTGGTTTCGTGCAAGACCAAATTCGATGGCTGAACGGGACAGGGTTTGGGTTGACCACGCCGATACCGGTCGGCTCGACACCCAAATCAATGCAATGGCGCCCGGACCGATCAACCACCCTTGCATCCACAAATCAAACGCCGAGCGTGGAGAAGCAAGCAGGCGGAGCAGGCCAACCAACAACAAACCGCCACTGAGAACCAAGGTCGTGTTTCGCGTGGATGGCATGGCTTCCTCGGGAAGGGTGTTCAACATCAAGCCGATCAGGAGCAGACCGGCCAAACCCAAGGCAAAGGTCCCTCCACCCCTCAGAACATCAACGGAGAGGAGGAACACATTGACCAGGAAACTCACGATGAGCCAGCGACGCAAGGTGGTCACCTCGACCGGGGTATACCATGCCCGAACCGTGGACTCGTCGATCATGCTGCTGCCTCCGTTGCGTTGGTGCGCTTCATGTACGTCCACGAGAAGGCGAGCAGCATCATGAAAATGACGACTGACCATGCCGCTGCCACACCGTATGCGCCGTCACGGAAGGCCACGTCGTACACGTACGTGATGAGAATATCCGTTTGGCCGGGCTCGCCGAAATACAGATCTGGACCGCCGTCCGTGAGGAGGTAAATCACGTTGAACATGTTGAAGGTCCAAATGAAACCGAGGAGCGAAAGCGGAACAAGGGCGCTTTTCAGGTTCGGTAAGGTCAGGTGTCGGAACGTGTCCCATGCGCCCACGCCATCCAACGCTGCAGCCTCGTACATTTCTCGGGGGAGGGCTTGAAGCGCACCGCTCAAGGACATCATCATGAAGGGAATACCAAGCCAAATATTGACAAAAATAACCACGATTTGAGCGCCGGTCGGTTCGGCGAGGAAGTGAATGTTGGTTCCCAACACTTCATTGACCAAGCCCTCCGGTTGGAACATCCCTTTCCAAACGAGGACAGAGATGTAGGACGGAATCGCCCAAGGCAGAAGCAGAACCGTTCGATAGGCCGTTTTACCCCTGATGTTGGCCCGTTGAAGGACGAGCGCGAGAAACAGCCCCAAGCCGATATGTGCCGAAACGTTCACCACGGTCCACACCAAGGTGAACAACGTCACGCGAAGGAATCCAGACGAGGTAAACACCTCAATGAAATTGGCCAATCCAATGAATGCTTGGTCGCCCAAATGGGTTGCGTCAGCATCGGTAAAGGACAACCAAAAGCCGTACAAAACGGGGTAGAACGTCAACATCGCCAGCGCAAACATCGCGGGTGCGATGTAGACATGGGCTGATTTTGCATGCAAGCGCCCGGCTTTGACATCCATCGCACGCCCGTATCCCAGAAGCACGACCAGCGAAAGGAGAATTGCGCCCAACGCAAACATCACTGCAGAGGTGTCGCCTGCAGTAGGAACAACATCCCCCACACTGGTGCTCAAGGTCGTGCTGAAGACCACCCCCTCGTCGCCAAGAACGTCAATAGCGTGCTCAACATTGG
This sequence comes from Candidatus Poseidonia sp., assembly GCA_049617635.1. Lineage (GTDB taxonomy): Archaea > Thermoplasmatota > Poseidoniia > Poseidoniales > Poseidoniaceae > Poseidonia. The sequence continues at coordinate 9,773 of JBMZJQ010000033.1, read as the reverse complement.
GCAGCATGCCCGTTAATTGGCATTCAACGCTTGTGGTACCTGTCGGAAGGAGCCTGGTCGAGGAGGTTCCCGTCATTTCAACCCCGTCCGCTTTACAGGAATCGTAAGCGGGGAGCGAACTGGAGGCATTGGATTCGGGATGAAGAGAAGTGTGCAAAACATCGTCAACGTAGATATCGTAGGACGACGAATTATCGACGGTGAAATTGAGGGTCACGGTCCGATATCCTTCGTTGGAGGGTGGCGGTGCCGCTCGTTGAAGGTCGTCCATCAAGGACTTCAATTCGGCATTGGCCCCTTCAAGGGCAGCATCGGCTGTGGCCGATCCCGTGTAGGCCTGTTCAAAGGCCGTGACCAGAGGGCCATACACCATCGCCATTCCCCGGGTGGTTGGTGCTGGGGTACCCGCCTCGATTTGGTCAAGGAAACCTGAGAGGACCACGTCGTTGTTGATGTCATCGTCGTTGGTCAAGGAGACATGGGTTGGCAGCGTGTACGTTTCCAACGCGAAGGTCTTCTGAACCTCACGACTGGAGAGGTACTGAGCCAGTTCAACAGCAGCGATTTTGTGAGCGCTTTGCTTGCTGACCGTCCAACCTTTGTACGTGACCAATGGAGCAATGCGTTCTCCCGTCTCCTCGATGAGAGGAAGCATGGATTGTCCCACATCCAATCGGCTCGCTTCATAGGTTGCCCAATTCCACGGACCATCGACGATCATGGCGGCTTTGGAGGCAATAAACTGATTTTTCATGCCCTCCGTTTGGGTACCCGTAGCCACCACTTGATGTTCCAATTCAAGATCAAGAAGCCAGTTAAGAGCGGTTGCTGAACCGTTGGAATCAAGGGTTGGCTCACCTGTTTCATCGAACAAGGTCCCGTTGTAGCCGGCTTGGATTCCAAACCACCAGTAAGCGGACTTTACGGGCAGGGCAAGGCCTTGAACATCTTGGTAAGTCAGTGTTTGAGCGGCTTCGAGGAGGTCCTGTTGGGTCCAGGTGTTGTCTGGATAGGCTACACCTCGTGCGTCGAACAGGGCCTTGTTGTAAATCAACGAGAGTGCGTCTTGGCTTGCAGGAACACCGTAGAGGGCGTCGCCGTAACGCATCGCATGAAGCGCCCGCTCATCATACATGCCGCGTTCGGCTGGCGTCAGGTGTGGACGCAAATCCTCGAGAAGAGGAAAACCATCAACGCGGACCTCTCCGATTTTGCCCAATTGATCGCTCGATAGACGCATCAAATCCGGAGCTTCACCGCCCTGTGCTGCGGTCATGAAGAGGTTGTCTGCATCGCCAAAAGGAACAAGCGCAACCTCAACCGTGATGTTGGGGTGAATCGCTTCAAAGGCTCGTACGCTCTGCATGAAGACATTTTCTTCCTTGCTTTCGGCTGCAAAAGTGTGCCACACTTCGAGGGTAATGGGACCATCGTCGCCGCTGTTGTTGAGGCCGTTCGATTCGGCCTCTCCACCGCCGAGGCACCCAGCGACCATGAAACTGGTCAGGAGCAGGACCCCGAGCACCGCACGACTCCACCGAGAGGATGGACCGTGAGCCATGCTACGCCGCTGTTGTAACTCGCCTTAAAGGTCGTGAGCGTGCCGTTCAGTCCCCTTGTTCCAGACCCAAAAATGGTAAGATTTCACGCAGATTTCGTTCCCGAATCACCGGTACGCCTGCGTCTTCAAACGCTGCTTCCGATGAGGCCCGACTTGGATTGAAGCCGAGAAAACGGCTTCCCTCAACGTGCATGCTGAGATCCATCTCGGAGTCGCCAACGGAGACACACTGCGAGGCTTGAAACCCGTTCATCTCGAGCAACCGTTGAATCACCTCACCTTTCCCACTTGCATGAAGGCGACACACGCCTTCATCGGTGAGAAAACCGTCATCGTCAAAGACGAAACCGTTGGCAATCCAATCGTCAACCTTGAGCATGCTAGCGATGGAACTTACGAACAAATCCACGCCCGCACTCACGATGGCCACGAAAATGCCTTCTTGGAGCAGCCGTTCCACGACTTCTCGTGCACCAGGCATGAGTTTGACGCCGGCGTAAGCCCTGAACAGGTCGTCCCGATGAATTGGGTCTTGGATGGCTTTCCACATCTGGATGTCCGAACGCATGAACTCAACGTCGCTGATCTCACCACGAATGAACCGAGTGAGGTTCACGGCGTTGTCCGTACCAAAGGCATCGTGCAACGTTCTCCAGGAGCTCACCGCATCGACCAATACACCGTCGCAGTCAAAGACCACAATCTTGGGCCGGTCAACGTGTCCGTCCATGATATCACCAGCGTGCTCGTCCTTGAAAGGCTTCGCACAACGATTCACACACCCCAAGGAGCAAGGAGCCCGTAGGCCCCTTGTCTCCAAGGGTCCTCACCGAGGTGAGGCCACTGCGTCACCGTCGAACGGTGTCCAATCCAGCATCAAGCCTTCTTGTCGTAGCTCAGATCGTCCCAGGTTCGGAGCAAGGCACCCTTTCCGTTGATTGGGGCGTAGCTCAGGGTGATCGTAGCATCTTCAAGAGGTGTACCGTCAGGAGCGTGGGTTCGCACAAAGATGGTGTCTCCAGCGTTGAAGGTCGAGATTGACCGGGTTTCGCTTTCCGAGATTTGTTCTTTGGTCACCGAGTCCACGAAGGTCACGAAGGCATCGCTGTTGGCAGGGTTGAACCCATACACACCAGCACTGTCAGCCAAGTTCACGACGTAGGTGTTGAACGCTCCCGTGGCGTTGGTGTAGAACACCTTCACCTCGACGGCTTGCGTTGCAAGCGGCGTCTGGGATTGCTCAACGGTGATGCGCCAGTGGCCCTGATCGGCATCGAAGGCATTGATGTCTTCAATGTCAAAGGTCACTCGAGGCACGCCCTTCACGTCGGTCTCTGCCAAACTGGAAGCCCAGACATAGATGACACCGGACAGCACGACCGTGATGGCGACCATCAAGATGGTAGCGATCACAGGGCTGACTGCAGCGTCGTCTTCGGCCATGGATTCCGTCTCTTCTTCATCGTCAGCACGTCGGCTGGAGAAGGAGAGTGCACTGACAAAGAGACCAGCGAGCGCCACAGCAAGGATGCTTGGAGCGAACGATGGAACAGCGCTGGCACCGATGGTTTCCACGACATCAGGCAGGTTCTGGTCCGTGGACAAGAACGTGCTTGCAGGCTGGTTGGCGTGGTTACACACGTCAGCCGTAGCCAAGGAGGTCATGATGTTGTTACACCAGTTGCTGTCTTCGAGCAGTGGTCGGCGCTCCGAGGTCTTCGTAGCGTTCTTACCGTACTGACCAGGCTTGGACCAAGCGTCCGTGCTCTGAACGTTGTTGATGATAGCGTAGTGCGATCCGGGCTCATCAGCCTGGAAGCGGTCTGCAGCCGTCACCGACATGTCACATGGGTTTGCCAGACAGGTCACCACGTCCATCTCAACCCACACGTGGGTCGTGTCCTTGGTGATGTAGACATCTTCCGTGTACTTCACGCTTGCACCGTAGTCAGGCACAGCGTAGTAGCGAGTCAACTCGATGTCGTTGTGTCCGTCCGTGTGGTAGGTGATGGCCAACATGTGGTCGTAGCGGTATGGACCTTCGTCACCGCCGCCACCAACAGTCACGGTCACTGGCACGTAGGTGCCGGTCATGATGTTGGTCACGCCGTTGAAGCTGAAGCCCGTGTTGTCGTCGAAGTAGTAGTCGGGGACTTGCTCTCGCACGTTCTCGACACGCACACCGATCTCCTTGGTGGCCACACCTTGCTGGTAGTCAGCGATAGGCATCACGCTTGGGTCGTAGTTTGGCACGTGAGTGTTGTACTCGCCCTGAGTGATTGGCGCCGTTGGGGTGTCACGCAGCACAAGACGGATCTGACAGTACTCTGAACCCGACGGTCCAATCTGGTGGATACCGTTGTTGTTCAGGTAGTCAACTTCCCAGTCGTTGGCGTTGGTGGTTGCGTCCTCAATCAGCGTGAACACGAGGTCGTCACCAACGATGGTCGTGGTGAAGTAGTTCGTGTAGACACACTGGTCGGTGGACTCAACTTCCCAAGTCAAGTCGTCCAAGTCATGGTCAACGTCTGCCTTGATGGCGGAGAGGTCGTAGGTCAAGTTCGCCAAGTTCGTGTCATCTTCCATCAACGAGATGGACCATGGCAGAGCTGGGATTGAACCGTTGTCGGCCTTCATCACGGTCTCGGTCGTTCGGTTCCAGTTCTTGATCACTGGAGCGTCGTTGACTGGAGCCACGGAGAACACGACGTCGAAGTCGTCGCCGTTTTGGTTCTCTGCACCGTCATCAGCCAAGCCGAGGGTCACCGTACACTTGCCACCAAGTTCGTTGTTCACGTTCTCGGTGATGGTCAACTCGTTGTTGTTCACAGCGACGCTGAAGGCAGAACAGGCATCGGTCGTACCGATGTCAACAGCCGAAGCGCTCCACGTGTAGACTTGACGGGTTGGTGCTTGCTCGTTGGCCATGTCACGGATGTACGAACGGGTTGCGTTCGACACATCGCCCAAGAACTTGGTGTGCGTACCAAAGCCTTCGGGGAGGATGTTGTAGTTTCCATCGTCCTCGGAGAAGATTGGCATACAGTCAGCACGCTCAACGTTACAGATTTCTGGAGCGTCGTTCACGTTGTTCACCGTGTAGGTGATGTTGTGCGTGTCCGTCAATCCGTTGCTGTCGGTCACCTCGAAGGCGAACACCATGTAACCGAACTGGTCGTTCAGCGGGGTGATCGTCACGTCGTGGCCGTTCTGAGTCCAGTCAACCAAGACGTTGTCGTAAGCAACCAAGTTGCCTTCAACGACATCCCAAGTGAGGTCGGCCTCGAGGTCTTGCACGTCGTCAGCCAAGTTGGTGAGGCTGAAGGTGAATGCACCGGAGTCCTCATCCTTGGAGAAGTCAACAAGACCGTCGTCTGTGTCAGCGCCGTCCGTGTCAATGACTGGACAGGCACGCTTGATGTCAATCGTGCTCTGCACATCGGTGGTGTCACCGGTTCCAGCGACATAGGCGTCGTCAAAGACCACGTTGGTGGACATCGAGATGTCGTCAACGGTGGCCCAGTCAAACTCACAGTCGGCTTGGGTCTTGACCATCAAGTCGTAGTTCTTCTGACCAGAGGCGGTGGTGCTGCCCTTGTAGGACTGGTAAACCAGCACTTCGGAGTCGAGCGTACCGTCAGCCAAATCGCCGTGGGACAATTCCACGGTCATGAACTTGGTCAGCGTCTGCAGCGTAGCACCGGAGTCCAATGTTTGGGTTGGGTGAACCACACTAACATCAGCCGTGGTCTCAGCCTGCACGACAGCGACGATGTCGATCTCGTCAGGCATACCGCCAAGGCGACTCCATGGCACGCCGAACTCAGCCAACGAGGTGGAGAAGTCCGCCTGGATGTTGGCCGTGCTCAGGCTGGATGGACTCCAACCGAGGAAACCGTAGCTGTACAAGTCGTACGACGAGGAGCTGTCGGCCCAGAGCACGTAGTTGGCGCTGAATGGCAAGGTGTGGGCACCGCCCAATCCGTTGTAGCCAACGTCCGAACCGCCGCTGCCGGTGCTGATGTAAATCAACACGTCAGAGGTGGTCAGGTCGGTGTCGGTCATACCGAAGTACAGACCGTCGCCTTCGATGTAGGTCACAAGGAAGTCGTCCGTGCCGTCGCCGCTCATCTTACCGGGCATGGCGTAGCCGGATGGGTTGAGGGCGTTGCCGCCAACCCAGTCCTCGTTCGAACCGTCAACCGTCATGACTTCGGGTTGGAAGGTGGTCGAAACATAGGAGGCTCGCTCGAGGTCCGTCGAGGTCAGCAACAAAGCAACTTCGCGAGAAGGAGCAGCACCCAAGTGGGTGGAGTCAATGCTCAAGAGGTTGGCTTCGTCGATGACAGCCGAAGAGGCGACGTTGATCTTGCTGGAGTCAAGCGTGTTACCAATCGAGGTCACGTGTGCGTTGGCACCAGCGTCAATCTGCGTGGTCGAAGCGGACCAGGTCATGTTCTCGACGCTTCCGGTTGCGTCCACCACGGAGAGCGTGGTCGTTGCGTCCGACGTACCACCGTCCCAGCGGAACGGCGTGTTCTCGACGTACATACCGATGGCACCAGAGGCGTCCATTGGGTAGACCCACACATCGGGGCTGTCTTCAACGTGGAGACCGGTACCGGTGGAGCCACCGTCGACGTGAGCGTCAATGGCCACCACGTAGGTGTCCTCTGCGTACACACCGTATTCATCACCAGCGATGACTGCACCGCCAATCATGAACAGGTCACCGTTCTCCTTCTGGACACCGGTGGCGTAGCCGCTAATGTCCGTACCGTTGAGGGTCAAGGCGCTGTTGGTATCGTCTGCCAGAACACCCACCGTTGAGGCGAGGTCATCACCCGTCAATGTCGAGCCAACGTCGCTGAAGTCACAGTCTTCGATCACGATGGCGTTGTCACCGATGTTGATGGTGTTGGCCGAGGATTGAATCGTGACGGCGTCACAGTCAACCACGTTCAGACCGATGGCGTTTGGCGAGGTACGACCAGCGGAAAGTCCGATGGTGTTACCGCTAACGATCGGGCCGGCGTATCCTGAGGAACCGCTGGTAGCTTCCACGACATTGATGGTCGCACCACCGTCACCCCAGGAGTCTCGAACCACCAAGGTGTAGTTTCCTGCATCCGAGTAGGCTCGGAGCGGGGAGTACTGGGTGTTGCTCGAGAAGGAGTACGTGCCCCACGTGTCCTTGGTACCATCGGGCTTGGTGATTTCGAGACTGATCTCGTATCCCCAGCTGTCGGTTCCGAGGTTGACTTCTGCGGTCTTTCCAGAGCCGAGCGTCCACGTACAGGAGTCGTAGGACCGGTAGTCACTGCTGCCAATGGAACAGAGTGAACTGGTCGGGGAAGGCGGAGCTTCCACGCTGTCCATCAAGATTCCACCGTCGGCGTCCGTCAAGGTGTTGTCGGTGATGTTTCCGCTACCTCGGTAGATGTAGATACCCGTTGAGGTGGCATCGCTGATACCGCCGATGTCGTTGTTGTCAATGTCGTAGTTGTGAACTCGGTTGAGGTAGAAGGCGTCATCGCCACCCACAACGGTGTTGCCTGCGATTTCGACATCCTTGGTGTTACCATTGTAGATGGCAATTGCATGACCGCCGCTTGGGTTCATCTCGTTGTCCTCAATGACAAGGCCTTGTGCTTCGTTGGACGTGTAAATCCAAACATCAGCGATTTCGCCGCCGCCGTTGAACACGTTGTTGGTCACCGTCAGGTTGTCAACACCGATTTCGCTTGAACTGTGGCTGTAGTAGTACGGTGAACGCTCTGCGAACACACCGACACCACAGTCGACGAAGGTGTTGCTGTCAACGATGTTGCCATCGCCACCGTTCATGATCATACAGATGTCGTTCATGTAGATGGCGTTGTTCAGCGTGGAGTAGCCCTTGTAGTGCGTCAACGTGCTGTTGGTGACCTTGAAGAAGTCCAACTCGTAGTTGTTGTAGTAACCGTAGCCCATCGCACCGATCAACGAAGCGATACCGCTCATGGTGGTGTTGTCGATGTCCATGTTCAACGAGTAGTAGCGGTAACCGATGGTGTATCCCTGAGGTTCGCCACTCGTAGAGAGAGCGACACCGGTCCACGATGCGTCGTGCATGTACAGCGACGACTCACCGTTGTAATAGGGGTACATTCGGCTGGCACCGTCAAAGTCGTAGGAAGCGGTGGAGACGAAGGTCGTACCGTTCCAGTTGTGCTTGCCTTGGTAGAGGTACATGAACGGAGCGTCCATCATCACCGTTTCACCAGCGAGGTCATTGCCGCTGTGGCTGCGCAAGTATCCGTATTCAACCAAGCCGTTCGAGAATGTTCGGCTGGAAGAGGAACTCAATCCCGTACAGCGTGCCTGCTTGACGTAGGACGTCGAGGAGTAACAAACACGAGCCGTGAAGGTGTCCTCCAGGTACATGGTGTCGGAGTTGCCCGAGGTGTCGGTGAGCGTCAACGGGTGGAAGATGTACCGGAAGTCAGCAGCGTTGTCGCTGGAGGTGCTCCAGTAGTACTCAATGGTTGCAACCGTGAGGGCTTCGTAACCCGACAAACTCAGTTGGCAAACGTTCACACAAGCCCCGCTGTCAACCTTCTGCGTCGAGAAGGTCAAGTCGCTTGCGACACCGTTGGCGTCGGAAATCGCTTGGCCCGTGATCGAACCAGAGGCGTCCTTGAGCACGACGGATGTTCCTGAGACATCTTCGGTGGTACCCGAGACGTTGGCTTGAACCGTCACGTCCAAGGTTCGCATTCGAGTGAAGACACCCGTGCCTGTCACATCAACGGTTGAGGTTGTCACATCGCCTTCAATGAAGTCCATGTTGCTCGAACCGGTGATCGAGACGTCCTTGGTGTTGGACAGCGTCACGTCGGTGAGGGTGAAGTCACCCGAACCACCGGCTTCGATGCCGATGGCGTTACCGGAGATGGTCAAACCGTTCATTTCCACGTCGTTCGCTGTGTTCGTTCCATACTTGAACGCCGCACCGCTCGAACCGGTGATGATACCGGTGAGGTCACCGGACAAGTCGTTCTGGTAGTACACGCCAGCGTTAATTTGGTTCTCCAAATCAAGACTGTCGAGGTCCATGGTACCGGAAGCCGTGCTGTCAACGAGGACACCATAGTTACCACCAGAGACGTTGATGCGTTCAGACGTTGCAGCCGTCTGTCCGTCAATGTACAGACCTGCTTGCACAGGCGAGTTGACATCAATGTCTTGGAAGTGACCGGCAGCGAAAGCACCACCAACTTGGACACCGTAATCGGCGTTCAAGATGGTTCCTTCCTTGAACAAGGGGGTGCCGGACTCACGAACATAGGCTCCCAGGTCGCTGGGGTCATTTCCGACACGAGCAACGAAGTCGTAGCGGTCTTGGTAGTTGTCGTTGCCACGGTGGACGACGTCCATGTAGAGGTACACCTTGGAGATGTTACCGCCGTTTGCAACTGCGTCGGAGATGTCCACGATGGGGTAGGTGAGTCGAGCACCTTGTCCTGGGTTCATGTAGTAGGTGTAGGCATAGTCCAAACAGATACCGTAGTTGTTGGGGTATCCGCCAGCAGCGTAACTTGGTGGGTTCGCAAATCCACTCGAACCGGGTTGTCCGGGTCCGGAGGAGGGTTGTCCGTTGGATCCTTCTGGAGGTGCGTAAGCGCCAGAGAAGTAGAAGGATGGGGAGTAGTAACCCCAGTAGTGGTATGGGTAGTAAGCGTAGGAACCCGATGGCGAAACACCCTCAATGTTCTCCCATCCGAAACCAAATTGTGCCGGTGGGGAGTAGTAGTTAGGATAACTCACGGAGTTACCGAGCCAGTAGCGGTGCATGTAGTAGTAGTAACCTTCCCAGGAGTTGTAGTTGGGCCCGTAGCTGTAACCGTAGTAGTTGCAGTGCCACGATGGCGCACCGCCCTTACCACCGCTGTAGGTGTGGGTACCAGCCGTCACGGCTGGGTCGTTGGAACCGTAGGGGTAGTAACCTTCCTGTCCGGAGTTCGTGACGTTCCAGGTGTTGCCCTGGTCGTCTTCGAACTGAATGTTGAGACGGTCGGAAAGCCAGTAGTACTTGCTCGTAGCGTAGTTGTAGGACGGGTGGGCGTTACCGCCACCGTAGATGGAGTTCGCACCGACCTGCAAGTAGTTGCCCGTGCCCAAGAAGGTGGACAGGTCAATCTTGTAGGTGTGCCATCCTGCGCTCATGCCC
>JBMZJQ010000032.1:0-20749 GCA_049617635.1 Candidatus Poseidonia sp. | reverse complement strand
CACGCCGAGATGAACCTGATTTGCAACGCTGCGGCCAACGGCGTGCCCACCAACAACGCCTGGCTCATCGTCACGGGCGAGCCCTGCATGATGTGTGCAAAACTGATTCATCACGCCGGCATTGAGCGCGTCGTCATCGTCGACGGCGGCTTCATGGGCGAGAACGGCGTGGGCTACCTCGAGGATCACGGCGTTGAGATTCAACGCACGGAAGGGCCGAAGGACCCAAGGGCCTGAATGCGAGAAGGTGGACTACCTCTCGTGACGCTTACGCTTGGCGACGGCTTGTTTCAGCAGGAATTCGATTTGGGCGTTGATTGAGCGGAAATCGTCTTCCGCCCACGCGCGGAGGTCGTCGTGCAACTTCGGGTCGATACGGAGCAGGAGGCGTTTCTTTGCTGTCCGGGCTTTCGCTCCTGACGCTTTTGCCTCGCGCTCCGATTCATCCGTGCTTTCTGCCATTCAACCACGTCTGTAGGTATCACTGGTACAGGGTACCCGTGTTGACGACGGGCGTGGTGTCCGTTTCAGAGCAGAGAACGACGAGGAGGTTGCTCACCATGGTGGCCTTCTTGTCTTCATCGAGGTCAATGATTTGCTTCTCGCTGAGTTGCTCAAGAGCCAGTTCAACCATGCCCACGGCGCCGTCAACGATCTCTCGCCGTGCAGCGACCACCGCGCTGGCTTGCTGTCGTCGGAGCATGGCTTGGGCGATTTCGGTGGAGTAGGCGAGGTAGCTGATGCGGGCCTCCAAGACAGCGATACCGGCCCTTGAGAGACGAGCCTCGACCGAGGCTTGGAGTTCTTTGGCGATCACATCTTGATGCCCCGAGAGCGTGATACCGCCGATGTCCTTCTCCTCAATGGCGTCGTAGGGGTATTTGGTGGCCATTTCACGCAGTGCGGCTTCGCTTTGAATTTGCACGTAGTGCTGGTACTTCTCAACCTCAAAAATGGCTTCAGCGGCGTCGTACACGCGCCACACCACCACCGCAGCGATGTTGATGGGATTCGCGTTCACGTCGTTGACCTTGAGTTTGCTCGATTCGAAGTTGTTAATCCGGAGAGAAATACGGGATTTCCCGTACAGAGGATTGATGAAAAACCTGAACCCTTCTTCTTTGAGCGTTCCAACATACTTCCCGAAGAACTGAGCAACGACGGCTTCGTTTGGATTAACGATGACATAACTGTTCCAGAGCAAGAACCACAGAAGGCCGCCCCCGACATTGAGCAAGATGGCCACGGGCCAAGCAAAGGCCCAGAGAACTTGGCCGAGCAGCAACACGATGCTCAAGGCTGCATGAATTCCCAGGCCTACAAAGCCGTTGATGGAGGAAAGCGGGGCGTCTTTGAATCGGGTTTGCGGAAGGGCAGAGGCATCCATGGAAGGACCGACGCGAGACGATGAAATAAAGATATTGGAATGATATCACTATAGAATCATTCAACGCACATCGACTTGTCTCAATACGCCAAGGAGTCAACAGCACCGTCAAGGTGTGTAATTGAGGAACATGAACACGCCGAAGAGGAACACCAACAACGGTACGATGAAGATTTCAAAGATGGAGCGATTTTTGGAAAGCAGGTCAATTTCCGTTCCGTAGTGAATGACAGAAGGGTCTCCGGTGTGGGCCGAGGGGACCATGGTCACCAGTGCGTTTGCCAACACGGGGTCGCTGCCCCAATCTTGTTTGTCCTGCTCGGTTCGAGAAACACAATCGCCCAGGATGTAGATGGGGTCGCCAATACCAAAACCAGCAACGGTCCATTTCCAATCGCCTCGTTGCCATTCTTCGAGCTTCGGGCCAACATCGATCTTGCTGTCCTTCCAACGCTCGGGGTCAACGATCATGCCGCCGGTTCCATCATGGACGATAAACGGAACACCGCCTCTTTTGGTTTCAACATGCTTCCATGAGCATTGCCTGTCTCCATCGCTATCGGTGTGGCATTCGTAGTAATAGGAATCCCACTGCCAGTAGGCGAGACCCTCGTGTTTTCGACCGCCAACCTCCATGACGGGGGTTCCCGCGATGGACGGGCGAACTTGGCCCACGATTTCTGCCTGACCAATGGCCACGCTTCGAATGGGTGAAGAGGGCAAATCGTTGACCAAACGTACCAGTTTGAATTGTTTCCAAGCCAGGAAGAACCAAACAAAATTGACCACCGTCACCAAGAGGGTCAGTCCCCAACCCAAAGCGACATGTTCGGCTGAGCCGTCGCGAGCGCGCAAATCTGCGGACAGCCAGATAAACGACCCCGAAAACACGATGGCTCCGAGGCTGTACGGGGTGATGGTGCCGGGATTGGGCGTGCCCATTCGGTTGGGATGTTCAGGCATCAACATCCCCCCCTCGTCCTCTTGGAACGGGTTGGTGTAGGCTTCCGGGAGGGGGGGTGCGCCAAACAACCAGTCGTCCTTTGCCATTCGTGCCGGATAATTTGATGATTTGAACACCTCAAAGTTTGGGCCGAGATGTTGGAAATAGCGACCACTGGTACCAAGAACACCGGCGGCGGATTTGACATCCTTGCTCAATGAACGGTTCTCCGTTCGAATTCGCCGTAAATCGTCCTTGAGGGAAGGCGAGGTACTCAACATGAACAGCAGGCCACCGAACCCTGAAGCAAGCAAGGCCCAACGACCACGGTCCTCTCGCTGCGTGACTTCATCGGGTCCGTTGTTAACGTTCTCAAAACCTTGAATTTCCCCCATGGAAAGCAGTTGATACCTCGCAGGTTCCTGCTCAATGAGCATGAAGGCTGCGAACACAAAATTGTCTTCACCAAGGCCGCCTCCATCGATATCCCGAGACCAATCCGAATTACATTCCACTTCAAGGAGGTCCACCTCCGGGCGAAGGGAGCCTTCCATTGAAAACGCAGCGTTGACGGCGACACCGTTGGCGTCGCGAAGAACGAGGGGGCGAGCATCGGCGGTGTTCATCTCGTACTGCCAACTCCCTCCACCCTCGTCGTCCTCAACCCAACGGCACGAATCGGTGGCGACCAAACCTCGCTCCAACTCGAGCGGTACGATGATGAACGCCGCAGAGGATGCATACTCTGTCGAATCGTACCCCTTTTCTGTGGGGAGGTAGGAAAGCGACGACAGATCACCGGGAAGCGAATCCATTTCTGTTGCTTCATCCAAACGAGGGATATCGGGGATGGAAAGACTGCTCGAATACAGGAACAGTGCAACTGCAAACAAGATGCTGGAAACGAGATAACCAAACTTGTGAAGCGTGGATGGTCGCGGAATGTGAAGCACGCCGTGGTTCAATGAACGTAATCGGGGGTCTTCCTGCACACTCCCCGGTGGGAACCGACGGTATTAAGCACCAACCCTACAGAACGGCTGAAAGGGATTCAATGCCGGGGGCAGGATTCGAACCTGCGAAGCAATATGCAGAGGAGCTTGAATCCACCCCCTTTGACCACTCGGGTACCCCGGCTTCGTGTTGAGCCGTGATGACCTCTCTTCTTGACTATTCCTCTTGGCGTGTTTCAACCAATCCCCGTGGAACCGGTGGAGGCAGGCGTTGGTTGACGATGCGCCGAATGCGTTCGAGGTGGTAAGCTTCCTCTCGCTCAGCACGCTGCTGACGAACGATAAACAGAACAACACCGGCAACGATCAAGGCCAAGACCGACAGACTCAATGTCGCCATCTCGCTGTTTGCGTTGCGATCGTCGGCAGCCTGAATGTCAGCGAGAGGCACGGGAACCAACGGCGTGTGATTGACGATTTCAACACTGAGCCCGAGGCGCCCCTTCTTCCATGCCTCAACGTTCCAGACAACGTTCACCCATTCGCCAGTCCCCAATCCGAGGGCTTGCTCGTCAAGCAATTTTCCTTCGTTATCCCACAGTTTCACGGTCATGTTTCCTGGAAGTAACCCGTTGTTGGCCACCCTGGCATAGACCACGATGTTGTCCCCGACCACCGGACGGTAAGGGGTAGCGGAAAGGTCGGTGAAGACGGGTTCGAAGGCAACCCACGTGAGGCCGATATTCAGCGGGGCTTGCGCCGTACCCAGACCGGTCAACGCTCGCCCAGATCGGTCGTTGGCCTCAAACCACACGACCAGTATGTCACTGCGTGTGAGGGCGACGTCGGGCGGCAGGAAATTGACCGAATCTTCGTACACCGTGTAGGCGTTCACCACCGAAGTGAGGTTGAGGTAGTCCACGCGTTGGGTCCCTTCAACGGCCTGGCCCATGCGATAAAACACCGAATGCATGGCGAGGGGGCCGGGCGGCATGTGCGTGTCATCGTTGACGCTGATGGTGAGGTTCACGTCGGTAAGGGCGTTGGAATCCAAGCGCTCAAGGGTTCCGGGAGAAAGCACCAGTTTGGGAGCACGGTCATCAAGCACGACAAGATAACTCAATCCGTTGAGCGAGAAGGCTTCGTATCCTTTTGGCGTGAGGCTTACGTTTCCGTAATCATGGTACATCACGTTCTCGTTCATCGAAAGGTTGAGCATCATGATGCCTGAACTGGTGAGTGAAAGTTCACCGGTTTCTCTTCGCTCACCGTCATTCAGTTCCCACGCGACGGAACCGTTTGTCGGCAGGTCCCGTGCGAGGACCTCGGTACCGGCATGGAACACCCCAAAGCGATGCTGGACAACATCGTTACGATGGAACCAGTGGGTGGTCTCGTTGTGTTCGCCAAACGGTGCCATGGTATCGGTGATGTTGAGCCACCGCATCTCGAGCGCGATGCTTGGCGTCCACGCTAATGCGGACAATTGGTGAACCCCCAATCCGAGGTCTTGTCCTTCGTCAAAGAACTTCAACGAAGGGGTACCTCCAGAGAGTGCAAAGGATTGGCTGGCGTTCCAGCCCAAACGGAACCGCACCTTGACATCGTAGACCGTGGTTAACGGTCGTTGCTCAACCACCACGACGGGTTGGTCGACAAAGCAAGCATTGTCCCAATCAACGCCTTCGAAACGGGGCTCGTAGTCGATAAAACAGAGCGCTGCTTGATCTTCGCCCATCAGTCCTATGTTGATGCGTTCGAGCGATTCAATGCCGTTGGCGTCAGCGAGCGTGAACGTCAGTTCATGTTCGTGACCGGCGAGAAGATGTGCGTTGATACGGTCAAGGTGGACATCGTCCACCGTTGTGTCCGACCGTTGTTGGACGAGTACCGTGGCCAAATCGTTCATTGCTCCGAAATCACCTCCACCCGTGAGGGGATTACCTGCAAGGTCCAGCCCACGAACAACAACGCTCAGCCGGCCCTCAAACCGGCCCGCTGGAACCACTTCGGAAGCCACCAGCAACGGCAAATCAACCTCCATGGAGGTTACACCACGGTTCAGGCTGAGCGTTTGCATGGTGTATTCTTCTTCCTCCATCACGCCGTTTCCGTTGTCATCATCCCGCTCCTCCAACCA
The DNA here is from genome assembly GCA_049617635.1 of Candidatus Poseidonia sp. Lineage (GTDB taxonomy): Archaea > Thermoplasmatota > Poseidoniia > Poseidoniales > Poseidoniaceae > Poseidonia. Next base: position 15,326 of record JBMZJQ010000032.1, on the reverse strand, counting down.
CGTCCATACCTCCAAGACATTGTCCAAGCCTTCGGGGTCGGACAACGTCAGGCGAAGAGGAATGTTTCTTCCCACCATGATGACATGCCCGTCTGCCGGAACTTGTTGGCCTGAATCGAGAACGAGCAACGAATCCACCTGAGGAGAAACCGTGTCGTGAAGGATACGCGTGGGCGTCAGCACCACGGTTCGGTCTTCGCTGGTTGAAGCGTTGACGTTGGATGGTCCACGCCGAGAGAGGCTTGGCGTGATTTCAAACCACGTGTTGCTGGGCACGCCCTCACCCAACGAGGGCGAAGAGAGGTGAATGGTGAACCAGCCGTCGTCACGCACCTCGCCCGACCATGTCTGGGACCAGTTCACCGGCAAAGACGGCCATTCGTCCGGCCCACCTGAGGTGTTTTTTGGCGGGACTGCACGGAGGGTAACGGAGGCTTCGGCTTCACCCGCCATGACCCATTCATCGGCGATGCCTTCCAGGCGGATACGACCTTGGGCCATCATCGATTCGTTTTCGCTCAGATGGTAGGGCCAAAACGAATTCGTCCAGTCGTCCAGCCGCCGCATCGAGGCATCTCGTACCGTGAAATCCACCACCTCGAGGTCGTTTTCAATTTCGTTGAAGGGTGTCCGGCGGACGAAAACCGTCGGTCCGACCTCCAACCCCGCTTCATCCGTGGCTTTGGCAAAGACGTGAAGATCGTCAACATCGTCCAACAACCACGTGCTCGTGAGCCCCCACGTCACGCTGCAAACATTGACCGTACACGTGACGTTGGATTGTTCGACGTCCAGTTGAGCCAATCCCGTTCCCGCCATCTGTCTGAATCGAGGGTTGTCCTGCATTCGATCGAGATGGAGATGGACAAAGGCTTGGTCGATGGAATTGAACGATGAGAGATAGAAATCCACCGATTCGATGTCGGGTGCATCTTCGTTGCTGTCGAGTGGGTTTTCACGGTGATGGTGCGTCGTAAACGTGACCGTTGTTTCCGGCAACCAGCGGGTGTAAAGCGGCGGGTCAATTCGCTCGGTCATCAAGGGGAGCGTGTTGGCTGAAAGGCCCACACGGAGTCCACCTTCCTCGGTTTGAACGTGCAGAGGGATGTCCAGCACCGCACGAACATCGCCCGTGACGGAGGCTGCTTTGGCGGTGTTGAGGACGGTGGCATTGAGATCGATGCGTATCAGCGACTCGGCCGCTAGGTGCTGGAAATTCACCACTTTGAGGTCCACTTCTCCTGTGACGTTGATGTTCACCAGGCACGAGTAGATGGAATAATTGGTCGAGAACACACCGGCTTGGGTCATGGACGGGCAAGCGGTTTGGGTGGTGTAGGTGAATGCAGTATCACCTTCATCGGTTCCGATATCAACCCCATTGACCGTGACCGTTGAACCACTGGAACGATTGGTCAGGAGGAAGGTCATGCTCGCTTCGATACCCTGAGCCGCAGCGCGTTGAAGCGAACGGTACTCGTAAACGACGGATGCGTCACCAATGGAAAGGGAAGGCGCCGCCTGTCCGGGTTGCCAGACCAACGGTGTTCCGTTCACCACCACCCCAGCCCATTGTGCATTGAGGCCGAAGGTGGTTGACATCCCTGAAGGTGGCCAATCAAACACGGTGGCGTTGTTCCACCCAAGATCGAGTTGAGGTCCGTTGGTCGGGCGAACACAATCCAGTTCAATCTTGGCGCGTTCGAACACCTCACCGCCTGAACCCGAGAGCGTAAACGCCGGAAGAACGGCGAGGTCGCCGCCCAAGGAAAAGTTTCGATACGTCGTGGCCGACGGCTGAGGGACATACGCCGAGGAAAGGAGTTGCTGATTGGTCATGGCGAAGGTCAAGTTGTCGCCAATGGTGGTGGACCGGAATCCATCGAAGGGACAGGCAACGAACGATGGCAATACCAGCGAGAACGGGTCTTGAACCACCAATTGACCGTCAGCATTGATGTGCGTGGCGTTGAGACCGTCGGCAAAGCCACGCACGTGTGAAGGGCCAATGTACGTGGCTCGCCCGAGCGACAAGCTGTGGATCAACGGCGTGACGTAGGTGTCGTTGGTCGTCATTCGCACCCGGATGTGGACGCTGCTGTGCTCGTGAGGGTCCAGGGCCATAGCGGCCGGAAGCGTGAGGTTTTGATGGGCGATGATAGGGTTGAGTTGGCTGTCCAACACGTCAAGGAGGAGCGTCGTTCCTTCGGGTTGTTCGTACCATCCATCCAGCCAACCGTAGCCAAAGAGGGGGTCGGGCGCAAGGGGGGGAGAAACCCAGGTGCCGGAGGTCTCGAAGACATCAATTTCGATACCTGCATCGTCAATGTACCACCCGTCGGCTTCTACGAAGGTGTCCGAGAAAAACGAGAAGCGAGCTTTGATCGCCTGACCTGAAAGATTGGAAAGATCGTATGTTTTCAGTTCAAAGGGCCGTTGTTTATTGCTGCTGCATCCGTTTTGCACCGATGACCCATCAATGATACCCCGACCGAAGAAGGGTGAGTTTGTGTTGACGGTGGAAATTTGGTCGTGAAACCCGTTGAGGTCGGTCGGTAACCACCACCACGTTTGACCTCCGTCGTTCGAGATCGACACGCCCCCTCCGTCCCAGTTCGCCTCGGCACACACCCACGACTGGAAGGCCAGCCGTGCGGATGCATTGACGGGAATGGCGTATTCTTGCGAGACCAAATGCGTGAAGATGTTGTTGGTGTATTTGGTGGTCAAGTTGATGGCTGCGCCGTTGCTTCCGGAATGGAAGGCCCCGGGGCCGTAGCCCGAAGTGTTGCGCGTCGCTCCAATTTCCCAACCGTCCGGCCACGTACCTTCAATCACCCAACCGGGAGGGGCGATCATCGATTGTTCAAAGGAATTCGTGGTGGCCTCGGGACCGTTCATCCCAAACGCAGTGGTCCATGCCCATTCATTGGTGAGGGACGAGACGTCCAACCAACCGTTTGCATCACCAAACGCTCCGGAGGAGCCGTTGGTGAAATTCGCAAGAGCGATGACTTCGGCTTGGGCGGTGCCTCGACGATGATGAACGACGACATCGTCAACGGCAATGCCTTCCCATCCTGAAGATGCAAATCCTCCGTACCCGGTGTTGTGGTCGGTCTGGACATGGAATTCAAACAACGTCGTTGAAGCGTTTGGATGGGAAGCAAGACCGCTGGGCAACGAATAGGAAATGGGAATCCATGCCTGCGACTCGTCCATGTAAAACGTCCCCTGGTAGGATAAACCGTTGCCGGGAAGACCGGGGATGCCAGAAACAGACTGCCACGTCGTGCCGTTGTCCACGCTCAGGGAAACGACCAAGTTGTCAGCAAAGGCTCCTTCAAGGTCCCAATTCGCCCAGAATTCAAGCGTGAGCGGCCCGGTATAACCGGACATGTCGCCGTGAAGGTACAATTTCCCGTTGGCGTTGTTGGCGTAACTTCCCGACATGTTGCCGTGGAACCATGCTCCGGGCAAATCGCCTTGGTTCGAGACGTTGAAATCGTCGATGAACCAACCCTGCCGAGTCCCGGTTGTGGCTGAGGTCTGGAAGCAAAAGCGCACTTCAATGGAACCGGTGGTCGAGGAAACCAGCGGGTCAAGGAAGATGTTCGCTTCCTGCCAGAAGTGCGCTTGACCGGCCCAAACCGACGATGGTGTTCCCACCAGCGAGGACGTGTTCGGGTAGGAGCCGACCGGTGAAAGCGTGGTCCATGGCCCACCGTTGACTCTCCACTCCACCCACGCAGCATCGTCATCCTCAAACGAAAGCCAGTGATCAAACGTCATGTTGAACCCGCTGACGAACGCCGGAATGTCGATGGAGGGTGACGCCAAACAACCTGCCATGTTGGCTTCAAGCCCGCCCAAGGCTTGGGTGGCCAGTACACGCTGCCCGTGGGTGGCGTTGGCAGGTTGTCCGGTTGTTTGCGTCGTGCCGGTCAGCGGTTGAACACTCCAAGCATTGTGGTTGGCTCCTTGACCTTCCCAGTCGGGAAGGGTTTCAACGAGCGTCTCAAAATCGGTCAAGGTGGCCACGGTCGAAGCCGTGCTCAAACTCAACTGACCGCCATGAGCGATGCCTTGCGTTCCGTTGTGGGTTCCATTCCATCCAGCACCGAGGTCGATCCCAAAACGATGGCCGTTGGAGCCGGTATCGGCCCACATCGGTGCAACTTCCAGAACACCATCGAGGAAGGTCTCGTTGGCGGGAATGCTCAGCATCCCGGTGGTGGTCAATTCAACACCCGTGGCGTTGGCTGAAGGTGGGAAAAATGTTGTAGCATAGACGGGCGAAGATGGCCGCCCGGTCATGGGTTCAACCATGGGAAAGCCGAGGACAAGCACCATGAGCAAGCACAACCCAACCGCTGAACCAACGCTGTTGGCGCGCGCGTTGCGATGCTTGGGCTGTGGCTTCAGGGGAATGCACCTCGCTTCGCGAGGTGCAGCACACCGATATGAAAGGGTGTATTGTTTGCTTCAGGGAACGAGTTGAGGCTTCAACCGCCAAGAGAGGGTTCAATATCCGTCACCGTTTCGTTATCATCATGACCAACGGGCGCGATCTCGACAGCGCCCAAGCCCAAGAGATTGAGGAGCAATTGTTCTCTATTCACCGGCAGCAACTTCCCCGGCATGTACCCATTCCGCTGCCTCGTCAGGACTTCTGGGAAATGGTGGGGGCCCTCCTTTCAACCCTGGACGTGGAAATCCAAACGATGGTTCGGAAAGGCTCTACCGACATGCGACTGCAAAACCTGCAGAAACGCCAAACCAACATCCGTCGGATCGCCTCTGAGCTGGCTCGCAAACGCATGGTGGCCATGATGCAACACGCTGCAAGCCAATCCTTGCGAAGCGGCGTGAACCCCAACATGGCACAAGAACTCCCCTCTCTGGACTGGCAACGCCACGATCCCGCAGAAAAGGCGTTTTATCATGCCCTGCAACTCAACGTTGACCGATTCAAGAAAGAAATTGACTGGAGCGGCATGCAACAAGGCATCCTTAGTGAACTTGGGGGACAGTTTGTCGCACCAGCAGCACCGGGGACGATGCAGTTGGATGCCTACGTTGACCAAGGCAGCATCACCTCCCAACCCCCACCGGATTTGGCGTTTGAAGATCCGCTTCCACCGCTTCCTCCGGTCGAGGAAGACGAGGAAGAGCGATGGATGGACGAAGCTGAATGGGTGGATGAGGAAGCCTATCTGCTGGCTGACCTCGCCAGTGAAAAGGATGCTCAACCCCTGACGACCCAGGCGCAAGCACCCGGCGAAAACAAACACGGAGCAGCCATGGAACTGGCCCCGTCAACTTCTCCACTGAACGTCATTGAAGACGAGGCTCCTGAGGTGAACCCAACAGAAGAAATCAGCGATGACGCCAGTGGCGACCATGTTCGTATTCGTATTCTCGAAACCTTGCCCGAGCCGATCATGGACGAGAGCGGGGAGGCTTTGGTGCTCGAAGCGGGTGATGTTCACATGTTGGAAGAGGCCACGGCTTCGTGGCTCATCGACGCCGGAGTGGCTGAACGCGCGGACCTGTGAAGGTTGAAACTGACAATGCGGCGACCGTCTGGGACGGTGGTGGGCCAGTTCACGACTCAGTTGATCGTGCGCATCGAGATTTCAATGCTCACGGTGTCAGGAATGGGGATTTTGGTCACTGCACGCAAGGCGCCTTCGTCCTTACCGGTGCTGATGTCCATTTCCAAGAGGCGCTTGTGGATGCGGAGCTCCCAGTGGTCGTAGGTCTCGCTACCTTCGCCGTCAGGTGCCTTTCGAACAGGCACGACCAAACGACGGGTCGGCAGGGGGATGGGCCCACGCAAAGTGATGCCACCGCTATCGCAGATGGTCTTGATCTGGCCTGCAACGTCATCAATGTCCTTGTGGTTTTCACCGGTCAACTTGATGACGGTAACAGCGGCCATTCAATCCTCTCCCAACGTCCTCAGAGTGAGTGAACTCACTTCTTCTCAATCTTCAAGCAGACACCAGCAGCCACGGTCTTACCCATGTCACGGATAGCGAAGCGGGACAACTCAGGGAAGGTGTCCATTTGCTCGATAGCCATTGGCTTGGTGGGCTGGAAGCGGATGAGACATGCGTCACCCGTCTTCAAGAAGGAGGGGTTGGCTTCCTTGCCGGCCTTGTTGGTCTTCTCCAAGAGTTCCATGAACTTCACAGCCACCTGAGCGGTGTGAGCGTGGAACACAGGGGTGTAACCAACGGAAACAGCCTTGGGGATGTCCATCAACTGGATTTGACCCACGAAGGTCTCGTCGTGTCGAACGAAGGTTGGGGCGCTGTCGGTGTAACCGGCAACGTCACCACGGCGGATGTCGGTGGAGGCCAGACCACGGACGTTGAAACCAACGTTGTCGCCGGGCTCAGCCTTGTCGACCATGGTGTGGTGCATCTCGATGGACTTCACTTCACCGCCCTTGGCAGACGGGTTGAAGGTGACGGTCTTGCCGACGTTGAGGGTACCGGTCTCGATCTTGCCGACTGGGACAGTACCGATACCGGAGATCTTGTACACGTCTTGGATGGGCAAGCGGAGAGGCTTGTCGGAAGGCTTGTCGGGCATGGGCGTGGCGTTGATGGCCTCGAAGAGGGTTGGGCCGTTGTACCAGGGGCACTTGTCCGACTTGTTGAACACGTTGTCGCCGTTGAGGGACGAGGCAGGGATCATGGGGACGTCGTCTGGCTTGAAACCGGCCATCTTGAGGAGGCCAGAAACTTCAGCGCAGGCAGCCTTGTACTTCTCTTCGGTCCAGTCGACACCAGAGATGTCCATCTTGTTGACGTGGACGATGAGGCCCTTGACACCCAACACCTTGGCCAAGAAGGCGTGCTCCTTGGTCTGGGCGTTGACACCGTCGTTGGCAGCGCAGAGCAGAACAGCGGTGTCGGCTTGGGAAGCACCGGTGATCATGTTCTTGACGAAGTCGCGGTGACCTGGAGCATCGATGATGGTCCAGTAGTAGTCAGGGGTGAAGAACTCCTTGTGAGCAACGTCGATGGTAATACCACGCTCGCGCTCTTCCTTGAGTCCGTCCATGACGTACGCAAGACCGAAACCGGCCTTACCGGATTCGGCAGCGAGTTTCTCGTTCTTCTCAATCACGTGCTCTTCAATGTGGCCGGAGTCGAGGAGGAGACGTCCAACGGTGGTGGACTTTCCGTGGTCGACGTGACCGATAAACACGATGTTGCGGTGTGGCTTGCTTCTGTCTTCCCATTGTGATGGCATGGTAATCGCTCCTTAGCAAGCCGTCCGAAAAGTATCCCCTATATCAAAACCGCGATGAACATCAGCACCGCATTTTCCGCCCGGTTTGGCAGGAAGGCCTCATTCTGCGTCAAGAATTTCGCCGTCAGCACCGATTTTGTAGAGACGAAGCGTGCTGGTTGCACCGCGCATCGCCAACGGGCTTCCTGAGATGGCCACCACGCGCTGGCCGGGGGAAACACGGCCTTGGATGACCAATTGTTCCACGGCTTCCTTCATGGTTTGTGAACCTCGACTGTGCTCCTTGGACAGGATGGTGTCAACACCGGGCAACATGCAACACCGACGCAGCGCACGCAAACGGTCGCTCACGGCCGTCACCGGGATGGTGGGTCTGTATCCGGAGACCAAACGAGGCGCATTGCCGTGTTCGGTCGCCACGACGATTCGCGCTGCGTCGGATTCCTTCGCCAGCTCAACACCGGCATGCGCCACGGCGCGAGTTGAACGAAAGCGGGCAAGTGCATTGGGTCGCGAGTCGTGCGAAGCAAGGCCCTGTTCGGTGGCCAGGGCGATTTTCGCCATGGTTTGAACCGCTTCAAGGGGGTAATTTCCCGAGGCGGTTTCTGCCGAGAGCATCACGCCGGTCGCCCCGTGCCGAATAGCGGTGGAGACATCGCTGACCTCCGCCCGGGTTGGGCGTGGTTGCAAGGTCATGGAATCGAGCATTTGGGTGGCGACAATGGCCGGCATACCCCGCTCGAGGGCCTTGTCGATGATCTGTTGTTGAACCACAGGGACGTTTTCCAGCGGAATTTCAACACCGAGGTCGCCTCTGGCCACCATCACGGCATCGGCCACGTCCAGAATGCTCTCGAGGTTCTCCAGGGCGGCGGGGTGCTCTATTTTCGCCATAACGGGAACGTGCATTGAGGCGTTCGTAATCGCACGAGTCACGGGTTCGAGGTCCTCAGAGGAACGAACATAACTCACGGCAATGTAGTCCGCGCCGTGCTCGAGTGCATGTCGAATAGCACGCTCGTCCTTTTCGCCAACAGCGGGCAAATCAACCAGCGTCCCGGGAACATTGACACCTTTACGGCTGCTGATGGGCCCGCCGTCTTCCACAACGCAGACCACGGTTCCGTTCGCTGAGCCGGAGGTGGATTGAACCGTTAAGCGAATCAACCCATCAGCCAACAAGACAGGGTCGCCAACCTTGAGTTCCGCCGAGAGACCGCCATATTCCACCGGGAGATCGGCCCCATCGGTGACCTCCATGTCCGCCACGCCGCAGTGGAGCCTGACCTCGCTCCCATCGTGAAGCATGACCACGCCCGGAAAGGTTCCGAGGCGGAGTTTTGGACCGGGTAAATCAGCCATGATGCAGGTTGGCCGGCCGATTTCATCTTCGATGTCCCGAATCAACCGATACAGCTCTGTCTTGTGCTCTGGTTCACCGTGTGAATAATTCAGCCGGCAGACGTCAACCCCAGCCTCCAGCAAGGATTTGATGGAGGCGCGGTCATCGCAGGAGGGGCCAATCGTGGCAATGATGCGGGTGCGTCGCATGAACACGGCTCCTTGCGTCATTTGTAGTACAACCGAATCACGAATTGGTCGACGACAAAGTCGTTGATGCGGTCGTTTTGAATCTTCATGGTCCATTCGCCGTCACCGTAGGTCGATTCGGTGTCGGAAAACATGTAACCGGACAGCCTCAAATGGATGCAATCTTGGTCGGCATCGCAATCCCCGTCTTCACGAGCATCGCGGTCGGTCTTGGTGGTGTTGTCAGCTTCATCGCCCTCTTCGTTGTACGCATAGACATCGAGTTGAGCCCTGCAGTTGTTGGTGCCCAGTACGGGCGTGCAGTCTTCATCTTCCTTGGGGTATTCAAGTTCCATCACCGCTTTGACGATGGTGTTGCCCGTGTCTTTGTTGTAGTGAATCAACGTGTCAAACTCAAGTTCAGCGGGGTTCCCGCTGTTGTTTCCTGCCATTTCAAAATCGTTCCAATACCCCGCATAGTTGACGTAAACTTTGATGGTCATGCTGTCGGTCATGCCGACGTTGTTCGTGACGGTCAGACCGATTTCGTATTCGCCGGGCTCAACGTTGTTCCACTGCACCGTTTCTCCGACAAGGTCGTCGTCGTTCTCTGCATCGCCGTCGTTGTCTTTGTCGTCTTCCAGGTCGAGATCCCAAGCGTAGCCGTCGGTGGGTATGTACTGCGAGGTGGAACTGCCTGGCGTGGAATCGCTGGCGTCCAAGTCGATGGTGATGGTTTCGGTCACGCTGCGATCGGTGGTGGATTTGTCCCGAGCACAAATCCAAACGAGGATGTGACGGTCTTCAGAAATGGACTCGTCTTCGCAATCTTCGTTGTCAGCATATTGGGTGATGATGGCTTCAGGTGGTTCGGCGCTTTCGGGGGAGACCGCCACGTCGCGAATTTGCTCGGAGGTGGTCGTTCCGTCGGACACCTCAAGGAGCACCTGGTAGGTCTTCGCCTCGTCAAACGACCACACAGCGGTCTGGCCGGTGGCATCAATGTCATTGGAGCCTTCGTTGTCAAAGTTCCATCGGTAGGTCAAGGACCCGTCGCTTGGGGTGGAATCTGAAGCATCGAAGGAGATGGTGGTGCCCACCTTGATGTTCTTGCTTGGGGTGAAGTTGAACACCGCCAGCACGTCGTCACGGTCATCCCCAGCATCGTCTTCAAAGATGCAGCCAGCGAGGGCCGACATCAGCATCATGCTGGCCATCAGAAGCGGTTTGGACAGGCTTCCCATGAACAGAGGTGGTGGCCCGTTCATCAAAAGGGCTTCCTCAAGATGCCTTCTTCAGAAGGAAAACAAGGATGTCTGTCGATTCCCCGCCATCAGTTCCTTGGCGTCCCAACCAAAGGCTTCGGTGATGCGTCCTAATGCCGTGGCGAGACGCTCGGCGTAGAATTGACCGTCGTACTCAGCCGAGCCGGCTTGTTCTTCGTTGTCCAACCATGGGGTGACCGCCATCGGTCGCTGTCGAGCATCGGTGACCAAAAACGAGACTTTCATGCCTGAGGTGAACCCGAGTCCGAGTTCAATGCGTTGTTTTGCCACCCGAACCTGTGCCATGCTCTCTGGATTCGTGTAATCCTTGGTGAAATCAACATCGTTCACCGATTTGACGGGCGTGCGCACGACTCGCCCCTTGCACGACTTGGCCAAGACCACATCACGAGCGGGTACGGTTCGGTCCCGAAGCGCCTGCACGCGCTGCTTGGCAAACTCCACCAACTCGTCGCCACGGTCCGCCAGCGCAAACCCGAACATGTCCCGCATGGTTGATGTCAGGTAGGGGAAGGAGTCGGTGCGTTGCGTCTCATAGCCACGCACCAGCATTTCAACAGCGGGCCACACCACTTGCCCGATGTAGCGTTTCTTTGCCCCGTGACTGAAGAAAACGGAAAGGCCCTTTTCGAATTCAAGAACGGCGGAATCTTTGCTGTATTGTTGTGCCAACGCCTGGCCGAACACCACCATCTCCTCAATGGCGGCCTCGTGGGCCTCGAGTGTTTGTTGAGCCTCAGGGTCGTGTTCGGCCTGAGCGCGCAGTTCATCGCTGACCATGGTCGGTGCCTCAGCGTTGATTGGGCAGCGAACGAAGATGGAATCGGTGTCGGAATACACAACACCGTGACCTTCACGCTCGACCGCTGCGATGATGGTCTTGATGTTTTGACGCGCCCATGCGGTGATGGAAGAACCAAGTTCACGATGGGTGAAGCGGTAAAAACCGCTGGCAAACACCCCGTAGAAGGAGTTCATGAGGATCTTCACTGCGTACTGCATGGCATCATGGAAGCCAGCACTCTGTTCATCGTCACGGGCATGGGCCGACTTGAGCGCAACCTTGTGCTCGTCACGCTGGGCCATGAGGTCTTCAAGCAAGGTCGGCACCAGCCCCTTCCGGTCGTCCTGATGACGAAACGAAGCCCCTGTGGGTGCAATGTGCGGTGGATGGGAAGGGGTGAACGCGGCTTGCGACCCGTCGATGCGGGTTGTGTAGCAGATGTTGTGTCCAATCATGATGGAAGGGTACATGCTCTTGAAATCCAACACCGCAATCCAAGGATGCAAACCGGCCTCGACGTCGTGAACGTACCCGCCCGTGATCTGACCTTCTTTTGCTTCGGCGGAACCGGTGAGAGGAACGGCGACCTCCTGTCGGTCAGCGAGACGAATCACCAGGGAATCAATCAGTTGGCTCGTGCTCCCGTTGGCCGCCGTCTCAAACGGCACTTTGGCTACGGCAGCGACGGCCTCCTTGCGACGAACGGCCTGAATCGCCTGGAGGATATCGAGCGGGAGTTCGGCGTCTCGTACACAGTAAGCCATGACCTCATCGGGCCGTGTGGCCCACTCTTCGTCCATGTTGGACGCATCAACGTCCATCTTGTGTTTCTCTTCGTCGTCAGGAAAGAGCAAGGTGGCGACAAAGGAAAGGGTTTCTCGACGAGGGTTCAGCGCCTGACGGGCTTGCCACCAGGCATCCATCACGACACGCCCCGAGAGGTTCCAAGCACGGTTGCTCTGGCGTTTGGGGGTAAGCGCGTCCCGTTGACGTTTGAGTTCAAGGTCCATTCGTGGAGCTCGACCCCAGCCGAACAAAGCCATGGTCCCTTCAGTTCCGCGCCCTCGCTGGAGCACCTGCGTGCGATCAGCAAGCCGGGGCAGGTCAAAATTATCGATGTTGTACCCCGTGATGATGTCGGGATCTTGGCTTTGGACGACGTCCGTCAACCCTTCAAGAATCTCGGTTTCCGTACCTCGAAACGAAAAGGTGGTGCGCTCACCAGTGCCCAAATCTTCGACGCATGCCGCCGCACACAGCACCGTTTCGTGTTCAATGCTGGTTTCCAAATCAAACGAGAAGACCTTGTAGGGGACTTGAAACGGTTCGGTTGCCTTGAGTTGATCCACCGAGCAGGTCAAGGTGACGTCGACGGCGTACCTTCCAACGGCCCCTGCTGCAGCCAGCGAGACCAACGTGGCTTCGCCGTCCTCTTGTCGCTCGTCCACAATCTCTCCTTCAAAGGCAACGTGCATGCCAAGGTCTGCGTCGAGAAACAACCGATTGACAAACGGAATATCACCTGAAAAAATCTGCCAGGCTTGGGTCTTGAGGAGGTTTCGAATCGAGGGAACATGGAACGGTTGTTCGACATGAACGGTCCATACGGGCCGTTGACCAAGTTGGGTCCACTTCATCGTCGGACCTTCGACCTGCATCACGTGCTCGAGGGCTTCGACGCGCTCGAGACGGTCTTGCAGATACGGAGGGAGTGTTCCATCAACATCCCATTGCCCGATGGGCGCGATTTCGAAACTCGGACGCAAGCCATGAACCAGCAAACAGGCCGAACGCCCGTCCTCCAATCGTCCAAACAGTTCAACGATGGTGACGGGTGAATCCGCCCCGCTTGCGTCGTGGTCGAGAGACCGGTATCGTCCGCTGACAATCCCGATGCGACCCTTCATCCCACGACCTCCTGACCGACTCATGCTTGCACCCCATTAGAACCCATCTGTGAGCACAAATGAAGGTGCGTCAAGAACAAGGCCGAACAACAAAAAATGCTACAGGAATGCTTGAAAGCCTCATCTCAATGGCTCAAGGTGAGAGGGGTATGTGGCATGGACGAATCGTTTGATTGGGACAGTCTCACATTTTCTCTTACACCCACCGACACCATGTACATCACCTCAACCGAGGGAAATGAGCCCTGGATGCCCGGAACGCTTCAGCCCTACGGCGACATTCCAATGTCGCCCGCCGCTGGCGTGCTGAATTACGGACAAGGGCTGTTTGAGGGCATGAAGGCCTTTCGAACCTCAAACAACCGAATTGTGTTCTTTCGTCCGGAGGAAAACGCCCGACGCATGCAGCGAGGAGCCGACCGCCTCAAGATGCCCCCTGTCCCTGAATCCATTTTCGTGGATGCGGTGGAACAAGTCGTTGCAGCCAACCAACACTGGGTCCCGCCCACTGGAAAAGGCGCCATGTATGTTCGACCGTTGTTGATGGGAAGCGGCCCTGTGCTTGGTGTGAAGCCCGCACCCTCCTACACCTTCCTGATTTACGTCACACCGGTTGGTCCGTACTTCAAAGGCGGCATGAACGCCATTGATTTGCTCATCTCCGAACATCATCACCGCGCCGCTCCGGGCGGTTCGGGCGGTGTCAAAGCCATTGGTAACTATGCTCCGGGCATGAAACCCAGCAAGGAAGCGAAGGAATTGGGCTACGCTGAGGTGATCTACCTCGACGCCGAGACCCACTCCGCCATCGAAGAGGTGGGGGCTGCGAACTTCTTCTGCATCAAAGACAAGGTGCTGTACACCCCTGCGCTCACCGGCACTATCCTTCCCGGAATCACCCGAGATTCCATTCTTCAACTCGCTCGTCACAAAGGGTACGAGGTGGTGGAAGGCAAGGTCATGGCCGATTTTGCCGTTCAAGCCGATGAGGCCTTCTGTTGCGGTACGGCCGCCGTCATTTCTCCCATCGGCTCCATTACGCACGACGGGACCAAGACGGTGTACGGAGACGGTCAACCAGGGCCCATCACCAAGGAACTGTATGACCTGCTGACCGGCATCCAAAACGAAACCGAAGATGACGTGTTTGGCTGGCTTCACCCGTTGCCCTGAACCCTCCTCACGAAGAGGACGGCTCCCAACAACGCCAGGATGGTCATGAAGAAGGGAAGGGCCGGCGTGTTTTCTTCTTCCTCCTCGGGGGCGACCTCTGGCGTCTCTTCGGTATCGGCTGGCTCAACCACGATTTCACCGACCATGCCCATGGCTTCATGCGGCTCGCAAACAAAGGCGTAGGTGCCGTTCATGCCCACCTCGAAGGTGAAGGAATAGTCGACGTCGCGTTCAGGGTCGCCCGAATCAAACACGCCGTTCTCCTCCACAGCGTTGTGACCGATCGCTTGTCCACTCCAGAAGAAACGAACCGTGTCGCCTTCGGTGACCGTCACCGTGGAGGGAGAGAAACGGAAATTGGTGCTGTCAACCGTGATGATGACGGGGTCATCGGCTTGTTCGGGTTGTGCGTACAGGTCGCCTTGAACAGCGCTGAACAAAAAAACAACCAAGACGAATGCAAGCGGGCGCATGGTTATTTTTTGGCGCAAGAGGTTATCAAACCCTGTTTTCCTCATCGCTTCTTGAAACTCGAACGTTTCTTGAAACTGGAGCGCTGGGGTTGGGTGTTCTTGCGTTGGGAACGTGCTCGGCGGTCACCGGCCTTGGGACCTTGGGCTGATTGCTCCTTCGCCTCCTGCTTGCTGTCCCGTTGCATTTGTCGCCATTGACCACCGATCAACTGCAGGACTTCCTCCTTGCTTCCCGCCCCAATGCTCTCTTTTGCCCCCGAGGCAGACACCCACAACCGGCCTTCTCGGCCATGGGGGCGTTTCGGGTGCGAAGTGCCTTCCTCTCGCTTGATTTTGCGAAGACCGACTTGGCGGGCTGCCATGAACAAACCTTCGAGGTCGGGCTTGACCACCGATGCATCCTTCGGCACGCGGCGGCCACCCCGTCTTGACAATTTGATGTCAAAGTACCCTGGCCAAACGCAGATTCGGTCTGGGTTGTGGTCCATGGGCTCGCCTCAACGCACGGTCACGGCGAGGTGTCTTGAAGCCGTCGCTCGGCTTCACTTGAGGAGAACGCCGTTGATGACGCCGTCCTTGCCCGGGCGAGACGTGATGCGAACTCGGCCCTTGTCGGTCTCAATAACTGCACCCTTGACGAGGATGTTTCGACGGACATAGTTGGGGTCCGAAGCGTTCTCCACCACGCTGTGGATGGTACCGAGGGTGGTCTTGCCGGTCTTGGTGTCGTTGATGCTGACTTGGTTTGCAGCCATCACGCGGACCATGACGTTGCCACCGGTCTTGCGGTAGATCTTCCGCTTGGGCTCGCCAACGAGAGCGAATTGCTTCTCGGTGGAGATTTCGGTTGCTCGCTTGCCGCGTGCCTGAACCTTTCGTCCACCGGATGGTTTGCGTCGTGAAA
>JBMZJQ010000031.1:0-21829 GCA_049617635.1 Candidatus Poseidonia sp. | reverse complement strand
ATTCGTTTTGACCTCATCAGAGGGCTCGCAGTGGGCTTTGTCATAGCCTACCCACTGCTTAGCCGAACGCGGGAACAAAACGGATAGACTGAGGCATGAGATGGGAAAACCTTCTTTCAACAGGGTGACTGACGTTCACTGGGGAGCAGAATGAACGCCGAGGACGCTTCGATTTTGAACGGGTTCATTCTCCTCTTCATCATCCTGGTCGTGGGTGTGCTGTTGGTACGGAAATTGTTCAACTCAAAACGGTGGAAGGATTCCAACGAAGGGAAATTGAAGAGGGCCCCTGTCGTCGTTGAGGTCATTTTTCTACCTGTCTTCATTTTTGCCGTGTTCAACTCCATTGGTTTGGGGTCCGTGGGCATTGCCCTTACCCTCTTCACCACGCTCGCCTTCCGCATTGTGCTGGTCATGATCTACGACAAATTCAATCCGGATTGGGAAACAGACGGGACCGAAGTTGGCATACCTGGCCTCGAAGAGGCGGTGGAATTCCTGGATCAATACGACCCAAGGCGAATCGTCAATCGAGAAATTGCCGAATTGAGAGAACGCTGGGAAAAAGCGGGAAGGTCCGTGACCATCGAACCGAGCGATGCAGGCGACCTGCAAGGCATCCTCGAGATGTACCGGCATGCTTCTGCGCTGCAACGCGAAAAGGGCATGGTGGTGTGGCCCGAAATCTCCCCTTCCCTCATCGAACAGGAAATCGCCGAACAACGTCAATGGAAGATGCTCATCGAAGGCCAACTCGCCTGTGTCTGGGTCGTGGCGTTTGACGACCCGCTGATTTGGGGTGAGAAAAACAAGGACCCGTCAATTTATCTTCACCGCATCGCCACCGCACCGGCGTTCCGAGGTCAGGGCTTGGTTGAATACGTGGTCAAAGCCGCCGTGGACATCGCCTGCACCATGCAGTTGGAGTACATTCGCTTGGACACGGTCGGCAAGAACCCTGCCCTTGTTGAGCATTACACCCATCACGGATTCAGGTACCTCGGCGCCTATGAGCTGGCGTCCACCGGAGGCCTTCCCGGACACTACAACGACGGGCCCGTGTTGCTGTTTGAACGCAAGGTCAACTGGCGCCGGCTGATCAGATTTTCAAGAGAGGAGTTGGAGGAATTCACCGTAAAGGAACTCAAAGCGATCTTGAACGAACGTGAAATGGCGACCTCAGGGCGCAAATCTGACTTGATCAATCGCTTGTTGGAGGATTCTCAACGCCGTTACGAACCCTGAAACAACAAAACTGGTGCCCCGAACCGGTTATGAACGAATGACGCATGAAACGGTTTGAGGGGGGCACATGGGAGAGGGACAACCGGCCGAAAACATCGCCCTCACGCCCGGAAAGCGTGTTCTCTTCCTGACCAAGGATTTGGATCTCATCAAGAGGCAACTCTACGACGGGCTTGATTTGCGCATGGAAGATTTGACCGTTGAGGATCTGCTTGACGACATCAACACCGACGTGATGACGCCCGCTTGGGTGTGCTTTGACCACGACCCTGCCGAGATTGCCAAAAACGCCTATGCTGGCCTCATGCACAACGGCTTGCGTGTGTTCCGAGAAAACGCACTCAAAGACGGGAACTTCGAAGTCATCGTGTCCGGCCAACGCAAGGGCACGGGGTCGAGCCGTGAAACCGCAGCCCAGTGCGAACGATGGGCTGGCATCAGCATCGTCATCGCGGCTTCGTTCGCTCCTATCCATGAGCGTAACAACATCAACCTCGGCCAGTTGATGGGCAACCATGCCATGCTGAAACGCTTGCAAGACGGCGAAGCCATTCCATTGCGTGAATTCACCGGCCAGTACGACCCGGTCACCCAACTCATCGTTGAGCACGGAGGGCTGTTCCCGTTTGCGAAAGCCCTGAAATCGGGAGAGCTCAACCTCCCTCCGCTGAACACCCCTCAACGTCCGATGACCATGGCCGAGCACATCATCAGTCGCAACCTCGTTGGACAACCCGCAGGCCAGTGTGTCAAACCCGGTGACCCGGTGATTGCCGAAGTGCAGGGGGGTTACTCCCACGAATTCACCACGGCGCAGGTCCACACCTTCCTCCAGAAAGAATACGGCGAGAACTACGCCCTGCCTAACCCGAGCAAGTTTGCCGTGTTTGAGGACCACCTTCTGTACGCACACCACAACCCAAAGTTTGTGCCGTTTATGCACAAGGTGCAAACGCTGCGAGACCTGCAGGTGGCCTTCCAACACCACACGGGCGTGCGTGATTACTCCGCTGTTGACGGCGTCTCACCCGGTATCTGTCACCAAGTGGCCAGAGAGGAATTCATTGAAATCGGTGATTTCATTCAAGCCACGGATTCTCACACCTGCATGGGAGGTGCCTCAAACGCCCTCACGTGGGGTGTTGGCGCCACGGAATACGCCAACCTTGTCAGCGCTGGATTTACGTTCGTCAAGGTTCCCGAATCCATTCGCTTTGAGCTCGTGGGTGAGTTGCACCACGGCTGCACGGCCAAAGACGTCATCCTCGCTATCTTGGCCGACCACGCTCGCAAAGAATTGACCCTCAACCGCAGCATGGAATTTGGTGGCCCCGGCCTGACTTCCTTGTCCGTTGATGAACGCGCAACGCTGTGCAACATGGCAACGGAATGTTCGGGTCGCACCGGTATTTGCGAAGGCGATGACGCCCTCATGGCCTGGATGCTCAACGCCCAGCCCCACCTCGACGAGGCAGCGCAACGCGCCCGTATGGTGGCCCCTGACCACGGTGCTCACTACGACGGTGGCGTTCACACCATCGACCTGTCCGCCATCGTTCCGATGGTCGCTCACCCCGGCGACCCCGACAAAGGCGTTCCCAGCGACCCCACCAACGGTGCGAACATCAGCGACATCGGTGAAGTCGCGGTCAACATCGCCTACGGGGGTTCGTGCACCGCCGGCAAAGAAGACGACATCGCCTACTATGCTGAAGTCTGTCAGGCAGCCAAAGACGCAGGCTTGACGGTCAAGGACGGCGTGGATTTCTACATCCAGTACGGCTCCGGTCAGGTGAAAGATTTGGCCGTTCGCAAAGGCTGGCACGATCTGTTTCTCGAAGTCGGTGTCAAACTCATCGATCCAGGATGCGGGGCGTGCATCGGGGCCGGGCCCGGTGTTTCCATCACCCCCGACCAGGTCACGGTGTCCGCCATCAACCGGAATTTCCAAGGCCGCTCTGGCCCCGGAAAACTGTACCTCGCCAGTCCGCTGACCGTGGCGGCTTCGGCCTTTACCGGCCACATCAGCACGTGGCGGGCCGACCTGTTTGCCTGAACGGAGGCGCTTTTCCCCTCCGATTTTTGCCTTTCTTCATCGCTGCAAGCCTGTTCTATTATTTACCCTCAAAGAACGGGGACAGTCATCTGTCGGCCCAATGTCGTCAAGACGGAGGAGGACCGAGGGAAGGTGAGCCACCATGGCAGGCACAGCAGAACGCATGGCACAGAACCAAAAGCAGGTCTCCATTTCAGAATTTTTTGAGAAGAACAAGCATTTTCTCGGCTTTGATTCGCTCACCCGTTCCCTCATCACGGCCGTCAAAGAAGCCGTTGACAACTCGCTTGACGCCTGCGAAGAAGCGAGGATTCTACCAAATATACGCGTCAAAATCACCAAAATTGACGACAAGAAAGACATCATTGAACTCCAAACCGAAGACAACGGGCCAGGCATTCCAAAGCGCAGCATCGAGAAAGTGTTCGGTCAGTTGCTGTTTGGTTCTCGTTTTCATGCCATTCGCCAATCCCGTGGTCAGCAAGGCATCGGCATCACCGGGGTGGTGATGTACAGCCAACTCACCACAGGACGAAAGACGCACGTGCGTTCGAAAATCGCTACCGAAACCTCCGCTGCGGTGGTGGACATTGGGTTGGACACGCGCAAAAACAAGGCCACGAAAACCAACGAAGACCGAGAGATATGGGAACTACCCGACGGCACCATCAAGGAACACGGGCTTGAAATCACTTGCCGAATGAAAGCCAAGTACCAACGCGGTCGCCAGAGCGTATACCAGTACCTGCGCATGACCAGCATCGTGAATCCGCACGCCGACATCACCTTCGAAGATCCGGATGGTGAGGTCCACCACTGGCCAAGGGTGACCGAACGCCTGCCACGAAAGGTGGAGGGTATCAAGCCCCACCCGCACGGCATCCATTTGGGAACCTTGCAGCGCATGTGCACTGAATCCACGGATTCTCGCATGACGTCTTTCCTCTACAAGAACTTCTCAGGCGTGTCAACCCGCGCCGCAAAGGAGCTGTTGCAAGCGGCGGAAATCGATGAAAAAGCCAAGCCAAAATCGATGAAAGCAGAACAATATCGCGCCCTGATCGAGGCGTTTCAAGGCGAGCGGATGTTGAACGGGAAGCCCGTCAAGTTGCTCAATCCACCGACCAACTGTCTTTCGCCCATCGAAGAGTTGCTCATCAAGAAAGGGCTGTCGAAAACCATTGATTCTCGATTCGTAACCACCATGACCCGTGCCCCCACCGTCACCCAAGGCAACCCGTTTCAGGTCGAGGTCGGACTGATCTTTGGAGATGGAATGCCCGGGGACAAGCCGGTTGAAGTCCTCCGCTTTGCCAATCGCGTCCCACTGATGTATCAGCAAGGCGGCTGTCTGCTCACCAAGGCCATTGAATCGGTGGATTGGCGGCAATACGGCTTGGACCAAGCCGGAGGCCGCGGCGTGCCCAAAGGTCCTGCTGCAATTTTGGTTCACCTCGCCAGCACGAACGTCCAGTTTACCTCGGAAGCCAAAGAAGCCCTCGCAGACAACGGCGAGGTCCTTGATGAGGTTCGAAAAGCCATGCTGGAGATGGGGCGTGGATTGAGAAAGCACCTCGAGAAAAAGAAGAAGATGGCCAAAACCCAAGAGAAATTCGAGTTGGTCAACGACATCATTCCTGCGATTGCCGAGAAGTCGGCTGCGATCTTGGGTCGCCCCGTTCCCGACCTTGCTGGCTCGATTACCAAGATCATGGGCGCCGTTATTTCTGAAACCGAAACGGTGTGGAACAAAGAAACCAAGCAAACCGATGTGTCCATCACGCTGTTCAACTACACCTCTCGCGCTCGAGCCTACACCATCCTTGCCTCATGGCCCGAGAAGGAAGGTGCACAGATGGAAGGCAACGAGCATGGTGGACGCAAAGAAGCAACCGGGGTTTGGGCATGGAAACTCGACACGTTGGAACCTGGCGAGACGTTCACCCTCACGTACTCGCTCAGCGGCCTTGAGAAGGGTGATTGGACAGAGACCGACGTGTTCTACAGAGGCAGCCAGGAAGTCATCGGGGCGACGAAGATGGATGAAAAACTCCTGGAAGAAATTCGACGCCAAGAGGCCATGTTGACCGAACAAGGTGTCGAGGCTGAAGAGGATGACTTCGACGAGGATGATGGTGATGAAGGCGAGGAAACCGTTCAGGACCAAACCGAGGAGGAGCCTCGGCCTTCGGGCCAACAGACCTTGATGGGGTACGGAGGTGATGTTTGATGTCGGCCAGCCACACACCAGAAGAAACGAAAGCGGCGCTGCACAACGTGGTCACGGAAATGTACGACAAGATTGTCAAAGGCGAAGCGCCGACGATGACGCTACCTGTCCGAACAAAAAACAACATCGGGTTTGACAACAAACTTGGCGTTTACAAGTACGGGAAGAAAAAGTCGATTCGAGACGCAACCAGTTTAGGCTCTGCAAAGCAACTGCTGCGAGCCCTTCACATCGTGGAATTCATTGAAGAGATGATCGACGCTGGAAAATCTTCAACGCTCAGAGAAATGTACTACATTTCGGAAGGTTGGGGATTGGGGAAATTCTCCTCTCAAAACGAATCGAACAACCTCGCCGAAGATTTGGAGGTCGTGACCAAGTGCATGCGTGAGGACTTCAAATTGCGTCCCGAAGAGGACGGTGCGAGGATCATTGGCAACCTCACCTTGCGGGAATTGAACCGTCGGGGCGAGTGGATGCGCATCAACGCGCGGGACGATGTCGGTGATTCGGGGTACGGCGTACCGTACAACGTGGAAGAAGAGAAGATCGAACTGGTTGAACACGACTTGAATTTCATCATGGCCATCGAAACCGGTGGTATGTTTGACCGGTTGATCGAAAACGGATTTGATGAGGATTTCAAGTGCGGTTTGGTTCACCTCAAAGGTCAGCCCGCACGTTCAACCCGTCGTATTCTCAAGCGCATGAGCG
The DNA here is from genome assembly GCA_049617635.1 of Candidatus Poseidonia sp. GTDB lineage: Archaea > Thermoplasmatota > Poseidoniia > Poseidoniales > Poseidoniaceae > Poseidonia. Next base: position 15,584 of record JBMZJQ010000031.1, on the reverse strand, counting down.
AGGAATGGGATTTGCCTGTCGTGGTTTTCCTTGACGGTGACCCGTGGTCGTTCCGAATTTTTGCCTCCATCGCTTACGGAGCCATCAAGACAGCGCACATTTCAGAATATTTGGCCACGCCAACGGCCACTTACCTCGGCATCACGGCTGACGACATCGAAGCATACGACCTCCCCAATGACGACCTGTCGGCTCGGGACGTTGAAGCCCTCAAGGCCGAACTTTCCGACCCCAGATTTGCCGACCCATGGTGGCAAGAACAGATCAACATGATGCTCGAATTGGGCAAAAAAGCTGAACAACAATCCTTGGCCAAATACGGTCTTGATTTCGTAACGGACACCTACCTGCCTGAAAAACTCGCCGACCTCGGCCTTGCCTGATTGTTCAGCGAGCCTTATGGAGGAAGAGGGCGTGGATGGGAATGATGCAAGCCCCTGAGCCTGCGAAACGCTCACCGTGGGCCCTCAGGCTCACCATCACCGGGAGCGTGTTGATTCTGCTGGGGGCCGTCTTGATAGGCAGCCAGTCCAGCGCCATCTCGTCCACGATGGACCCCCGGGAACTTCACCACGGCGTCTACCAAGGCACGGGAACCTTTGTCACCGGCGAACTGAATGACGTGTGCTATCGGTTTTACCAAACCAAAGACGATGTCGAGATGACGGTTCGGCTCCACCGGGTGGAAGGTGCGTCGCTGGATGACGAGCCCGTTCAGGAAAAGAAGTGCCTCATGGACTTCCAACCGATGACGGCTGACAACACGGCGATGGTGGAACGCGCCACCTGGAGCCTCAACGGGTCGGGCGAATACGCACTCGTTATCGAGTGCCAGGCCAACTGCACTGCGTCGCAAGGATGGTTGATGTCCATCAACGCCATGCAAAACGGCATCTTTGGGTCGTCGTGGCTCATGCTCGGCTTCTCGCTTTGTTGCTTGGGCGTGTTCACCACACCCATTGCCCTCATCGTCTATGTCGCCTCAAAGCCAAGCCAGTCGCCGAAGGTGATGATGGTGGGAAGCGACGGGCAACTGATTCCCATCACCGACCTCAATCCTGACCATCCAACGTTTTTCCAGCAACTTCCCTCCGAGGAAGCCATCCAGCAAACGGTCGCTCCACCCTTTGCAGACACCGTTGAAAAACAGCCCTCGGAGCAATTCATCGACGGGTTGCCAGAGGTTGCTGCGGGGACGATGCTGACCACCGAACAGGTCTATGCGTTGATGCGGGGGGACGTCGAAGGCGCACAGGAGCACGCCAAAACACAACGCTACCAAACACCAACGGTCGAAGACACCATCGTCGATGCAGCCAATGCAGCGGCCATTGCTTCATGGGACGAAGGGGTGCCGCTGGCCGAGCCAAAACCGGTCGAGCGCGTCGCTCAAGACACGCGAACAGCCCCCCAGCGGCAGGCACCTTCCTCGGACACCGCCACCAATGCGTGGAAAGATTGGGACGACCAATGATGCAACGGTGAGTTCTTAGAGGGCGGGACACTACCCAACCTCGAGTTGAGAAGCATGACGGACGTTGACAAAGCCCTCTACTTGATTCAAAACGCTGTGCGAAGGGAAATTCTTGAGCGACTCGCAAGGGAGCCCCACTACCCCATGCAACTCGCAGACCTGATCGGTGTGAGCCAACCGGCCATTGTCAAACATCTCAAGGAACTTGAAGATGGAGGGATGGTCTCAAAATCAAAAGTCCCTTCAAACAAAGGTGGACCTCCACGCACCATCTATTCAGTGGACCAGGCGTTCTCCATTCAGGTGGACATCGGACCTGATTTATTCCGTTGTGAACAACGGAAACTCCCCTCCATCGGGCCGGTTCGTCTCTCCAGCCAACTTCCCGAAGCAACCCGGCCAATCGCCGAATCGTTGGGAGGGCGCCGAAAAATTTCGGTCGCCGAGGGGTTGGCGCACATGCGTTCGCTCGCGGCCACGCTTGAGGCGTTGGACGCCCAACGTGACGCGCTGATCTCCTTGCATCAACACATCCGTCAGCGTGTTTCTTCAGGCGTGGAAGCCGACTTTGATTCCTACGACGAGCGCAGCATTATCCAGCGGATGGTCGAGGCCAACGGTGAGCGAATCGACCTCAATGCGCTGGTCCAAAAGGAATTCATGGGAACAGCCAACCCTGCCGAATTGATTCGCACGCTCCGAGCACAACTTGAGAAGCAAATTGCTCAACGTTCAGGTCAAGTCATCGCCGCTCCGCTCGATACGGAGCTGCGCTGGTACCTCGGTCCAGGCTCGTCGTGACGAACGTCCTCAGTTGCCTTCGTCAGCGAGGACGGAGACCAACGAGGATTGTTCAGCAAGTCGCTTGTTGACTTCGTCACGTCGCCCCTTACCGACCAAATACACCACGCCAAGCAGCGCAATGGTCAACAGAATGACAGCGAACGGAAGGGCGGTCTTACCGACCACTTCCTTGGCCATGTCAAACACGGGACTCTCCGATTCAAGCGGCTTCGGGATGGGATGGACGTTGTCAGATTCGTCGGACTCAACGATTTCATTCATTGGGTCAACCACCACGTAAACGCCTTTGCTACCGGCGGTAACGGGGTACAACAGGTACAGCTCGATTTCCTTGGCTTCCTCGGAAGCATCTGGAGCGAGGAGGGCGCCAACAACTTGACGCATCACGACGCGTTCTTCTTCACAGCCGTTCTTGCGAATTTCCTTCACGACCTCCATATCGTTGGCATCATCGTATTCACAGAGCACGATTTCAATGTCGGTTGCATGGACGTTTCCGGTGTTCTGCAAGATGATACCGATCGGGATGGTCGAATCGACTTCTCCGCTGGTTTCGGGAGGCATGATGACCTCTCGAATCTCAAGGTTCGGTGCTCGCAATCGCAGCGTCACGATGAACTCGTTGCTGTCAAGGTCCTCGCCGCTCCAGGAGGGGGAGTCGTCGTGGTCACCGTCGTTTTCCATGTCACCGAACATGGAAACCACCTTGAGTCCAAGGCTTCGTGTGGTCAGTTGAGCACTTGTGCTGATGGAGACAGCCGAGACCACTTGGATGGTTTCGTAAGGCGCCATCTCGGGCAAGCGGTATTCGTAGATGGGGTCGGTGCCCAACATACCGGTCTTGATCTTAACACACTGGTCTTCGGGGAACTCCGTGGCCGTCAATTCAAGTTCAACACACGGTTCTTCAATCACCACATCAGCGCTGAGTTGCTTGAGGATGAACCATTCCACACTCCACCCTGTGAGGGTGTTCATGCCGGGCAATTCACTCCAAAGCAGCGTGTCCCCGTCGTTTTGAGACGTGTGGTTGTTCAGCGTTGGGACATCCGGCACGTTACCGTTGTTGGTGATGTTGAACGTGAAGCGAACCACACGACCTGGGGCCGAAGTCTTCACAGCGTTGTCGACGGTTGGGTCCATCGAAATTTGCATGTCGTGGAACTCATCGACCGTGACCTTCAAAACGACCGTGTCGCGAATGCGGGTCTCTCGACCGGAAGCATCGGGATAGGTTTCCTCGGAGAAGGCTTGCAACACCACGGTGTACTCGCCTGCCTCAACGCGGTTGGGCACGTTCATGATGACGTCAAACGCCTGATAGGTGTCGGGCGACAACTCCTGGAGGGTCTCTCGAGGGATATCGATGTCCCAAATCACATCCACGCCGAACGCATCGGTCACGCGGGCCAAACGGAAGTCGAATCGGTCCGGCCCGTTACCGTCGTTGGTGACGGTCATGGGCAGGGTGACCTTGTCGCCTGGGTTCACATTGAGCTCAGTTCCAACCTCCGGGTCGATGCCAGCGTCCAGGTCGTAGACATGGACGACGTTGGTGGACAAAATCACCGAGTCGGAAATGCGTGGGTAGCCGTCGAGGTATCCCTTGAGGGTGATGGCTGGACCCAAGCCTGCCGTAGCGTTGTACGGGGCACAGATGTGAACGGAAACACGCTTGGTAATCTTGTCAGCGTTCCCTGGAATGGTCCAAGCGATGGGGTCGCCAAGACCGTCGCCGGCGTCTCCCGGTCCGGTGGCGTTGGCGAAGTCCACCGTCACGATCCAGTTCTCTTGGCGCCAAGCATCCATGGCCATGCCGTCAGGCTTCTCATCCGGCGCACCGGGGGTGGTGAACACCAAGTCACCCGAATCGAAGTTCTTGGTGACGTCGATGGTGTAGGAAGCGCACTCACCGGGTTTCACTTGCGATGAACGGTCTTCGGCTGCAAAGACGATGTTCCCTGTCGAACGAATCGAAACGAAAACGCCCAGTTCAAGGATATCGTATGTTCCTTTCTCGACCGACTTGATCGGTTCACCTTCTGACCAGCCCTTGACGTAGATGACGAACGCGCCTGGGTCTTCAGAGGTTGGAACGAAGACTTCGAGGTTCTTGGTGACGGATTGGCCCGGGTCAAGTTCCACGCGAATCGGGAAGTTCACCTGCCAGCCAAACGGCAACAACCATTCTTGCTGGCCTTCAAGGCTGTTCGGGTCCCAGAACACAAACGCATCGTGGACGTTGCCGGTGTTCGTGATGGTGATGGAGAAGATGGCGGTGTCGCCTTGTTCAATGTCAGCCATGCTGTGCGATGTGTCCAGGTTGATGCCGTGAACGACGTCCATCAAGGTCAACGTGATGATGTCGTTTTGGATGGCCGGATCCTTGTAGGATTGCGCTGTGATACGAATCTCCGCCAATTCATCGCCGTTCGCCTGATAGATCGAAGGCGCCTGCACTCGCATGTAGAAGCGAATGTCTTCGCCGCCCTCGAGGAAGATGGGCGTGTCGGGGAAGATGCTCGAGTGGTTGGAGGCGAAGTAGAGGTTGGCGGTCCAGTTCATCGGCACGCCCGAGATGTTGAGACCGTAGGTGTCCGCCACCAAGTCCTTTGGACCCGGCGTGGAGTTGTTCATGGTCAAGTTGTAAATCGTTTGTTGGCCGGGTTCAATAACGTGATAGAAGGTTTCACCCACGTCAAACTCGACATCAACCTGGCCGGTCAACACGTGGGAGTAACAGATGGTGAATCGGTTGTTGTTGCCGTTATCATCACATTTGTTGGTGTCGGACCATGCAATGTGTGCACCGCTACCAAGGTCGTTTGCAAAGGCAGGCGGCATACCAATGCTCGGTTGCCGTCCATTGTTTGGTCCGAGTTTGTTCGAGTTCCACTTGGTAACAGGCACGGCTTCCCACGGGTCCAACGCCACTTCACCGTCACCGGTCAAATCCGTTTGGTTCAGTCGAACATAGAGGATTTCTTCGTTCGCAGAAAGGTTACCAGAGTCAACCCACGCAATGTGGACGTTGTTCTGGTCGTCCGTCAAGAGGGACGGGAAGACCGAATTGCCTGCGTACGGTGAAGCGGGTGGCAATCCACCGTTGCCCTCTACATTGGAGATGGGCGTGTCGTTGATCTTCTTGATGGCGTAAGTGGACAGACCATCGTCTGAACCGTCCCACGCACCTGCACCTTGGAGGCGCAGCTTGGTGTAGTAAATCTCGTAGTTGACGTCCTTCTCGAAACCGTAATCTCGGCCGTCCATCCACGCAATGTGGGTGTTGCCCTGCATGTCAACGCCAATAGAGGGGTGGAAGGAATAGGCGTCGTCGATGGTCACGCGGGTGTCGTTGACGACCACAAGGTGGCCGTCGGCACCGGAGCCGGTGTCCTCGGAGTAGTAACCACCGGTGGACGTGGTTCCCTTGATACCGGGCGTGAAACTTGGATCGTTGTTCATCTTGGCGTAGGGGTCAAGAACCGTCATGAAGATTTCACGAGAGTTGTTGGTGGAGATGTAGACCATGGCTTCGACGAGCAGGGCCATTTGGTTGGTACCGGATCCCGAGGGGAACTCGTAGGCTTGGCCACCGGCGTCGGTGTTGGCCAACGTGTTCCCTGGACAGTTTCGGGTCTGGGTTGAAACCACACCGTTGGGGCACTGAACCAAATCCATGAAGTGCGACTGGATGTTACCGGCACCGCCGTAGCCTTGACCGTACAGTCCAACAGGAATCACGCCTGCGAGAATACAGTTGTCGTGTGCTTCCTGAATGGCTGCTTTGTCGTCAGCTTGCTGGGACGGGTCGCCGTCCTTGGGTCCTTCATCGGACACGGGGATGGCGATCTTCGTGGCGTTGGGGTTCCAGCGGTGGTCGGATTGAGTGGGGGGGTTTCCTGGAACGTTGCCGGAGGCGTCCTTCCACGAAAGACAAGCCCAGTTGGTACCGGGGCCCCAGTCTTCACCGGAATAGCCGGAATAGGTGTTGCCGTTGTAGATGGTTCCCGGCAGCTTGCGGATACCACCGGAGTCGTCACCGGGCGTGAGGCCGAGTGGCGTGGTACGGGGGCCGGTGTTCTTGTTGTAACCCTGACAATTGCCGGAGCTTGCAGCGCCGGGCAAGGTGTTGCCCAGACCGTAGATGGTTTCGTACACCGTCATGTTGGCGGTTTCAAGCATGGGCTTGATGCCTTGGAAGTAAGGACCAGATGCAAAGTTTCCACCGTAAACCACGGTACAGATGTCGGCCCACTCGGAGTACATCGAACCGGAGGTGTCGACGATGAAGGCCAACTCGACCTTGCCGCCACGGGTGTCGTCCCAAGCAATTTGGACGTAGTCGTTGGCATCCACGACCACGTCGGGGTGGCCTTTGTGACCGATGATCGGCGTTAGGAGGGTGTCGTCAAACAGAACGACGGTGCCGCCCGAACTGATGTCGGGCTGAATCATGGAGTAGTAGATTTGAGGCTGGTTGAAAAACCGCCCAAGTTCGTCGTAGTTGTCTTGCCACACGATGTGGACGTTGTTCTGACTGTCAATGTCAAGAGCAGGCCAGTCACGGTTTTGTGAGCGTCGCTCGATGATGGTGTCGTCAATGGCCGTGATGGTTCCGTCATCGGACGCCATGCCGTCCATTGGAGCAGCCCAAGGCGAGAGTGCAGAGTACATGATGGCGTGCTGGCCGGCTTTATCGGCCCAAACCACGTGAATGCGGTCGTACTCGTCAACGGCGATGTCCGGGTGCCAAATCTTGTGAAGTCCAGCGTTGGTGATTTGGGTGGCATCGATCAATGTTTCACCGCGAGGTGACAGCATGGCATAGTAGAGGTGCAGGTTGTTACGGGTCCACACAACGTGGACGTTGCCGGAACTGTCGGCGACGACAGCGGCTTGAGAATCGGAGGCAGTCCCACCGTCCACAATCTGAACGGCTTCGGTGATCACAACGGTGCTGGCGCTCACGCTAACGGATGCAATCATCAAGGACGAAAGCACCGAAAGCAGCATGATGGATGCAAGGCTGACGGATTTCATTTTCTGGTTCATAGGTATACCTCGGACTTCTTCTCTTTTCACCAGCATTTTCTCATACTTAACCGCGCTCCCTATCGGTCATTACAGCAAATCCGCATTCGCCTTTCGGTTGAGCGCTTTTTCAAGCAAATTTCGCTGCTTTAAGCCCATTCTGAGGGGTCAAATCCTGAGCCAAACGACATCTTTTCATCAAACTCAATTTCAACCGGGGGGCCTGTCGATGGCTCGTCCATTTGACCGGTGGGTGGCTTGGATTTTGCCCAGTCATCGACAGGGCCTGGTTTTCCAACACCCGGGCCGTAGGAGTACTTGATTTCGTGAATCAACGCCAGTTTTGCTAACCACAACGTTCGCAAGCTGTTCATGAATTCGTTTTTGGTCAATCCGTCAAACCAAATAGGAAGGCTGACATTGAAGGCTTGGAGAGGACCTGGTTTCTTTTCGCCGTCATGGCCCATGTGGATGACCCAATCCACACCTGTTCGAATCAGGTGCAATCGACTCTCATGAATCCATTCAGACCAATCGCTGTCAACGTCGTTCATGTGGTCAATCATCTCTTTTTGTTGGCCTTCGTCGACCCGAGTCATGCTTGAAACAGCCACCAAGTCGCGACCTTTTGGCACGACAATAGCGAACATGTGACCTTGTTTTCCTGATGGATAACGAATGAGAAAATGGGCGTGGGCACGTGGGTCATTTTGTGCCTTGGCCGAGAGACGTTCTTCGGTGAGCCACTGCTTGAGTTGATCAACAACTTCGTCGGGGGCCATGGACTTCCCAAAGGCTCCTCCCGTTTGAAGTGCACCCTTTTCACGACGGTGATAGTTCGTCAAACCAACGGCAGAGCTGGTCCTTTTCGTTTCGCTTCATGAAGCGCCGCTTCCATGCCTTCTTCGTATCGACCCAAGCATCCCAAGCGCCTGCGAAGGCCTTCCCGCTTGCCCAAAACAGCGGGAAGCACATCAAGAACACAACGAGGAGACCCGCCGCTGAAGACCCGGTGAGCGAGGTCAACCAGGTGCTTGAAAGACCGAGGAGTTCGCCGACGCTGGCTTGATTGAACCAAACCGCGATGGTCCAAACCAACGCCACGACCGGCCAGACCAGCAAGGAGCCAAAAAACGCCGCTAAAAATTGGTAACTGGTGCGGGCGTCCAGGCCCTCGTCGGTTGAATCACCAAGCAGTCGGCCAAGGAGGACCTGCAAGCCCAGCGAGGTGATGAAAAACGGAAGCAGCAGGATGAACATGGCCCACCAAACCAAGGCAACGGGGGCGCGAAGCGGATTGGCTCGCTTCATTCCCGTTCCGCTGGCATTGATATCCCGACCGTCCAAGCCGTGTTTGGCCAATGCATTGGCCGCCGTGGAGGCTTTCACCATGCGCTCATCCTCGACCGGTTCTGGGGGAAAGGTCTCGGCACGGTTGGGCCATGCGGTGCGAAGTGTTCGAGCGGCGTGCACTTCCTCCTGCCACGTCCGGAGCGATTGACCCGAAGACCTCGCTTCCAAATGAGCCAAGAGGTGCAGGCCTCGATGTTCATCCCACGAGGCTGTGTGCGGTGTCATTGATGGCAAAACGGATTGGAGTTGGTCGCGAATGGCATGGACGGATGCTGCCGGCGGCTCAACCCATCCTCCGCTGCGAACCGCCTCGACCATCTCCTCGGGAACCAGTGAAGCGTCGAGGGAGATGGGTTCGCCAAATTCGATGTATTGGTCGGTGCGGAAGTGTTCACGGGTTCGGAAGTGAAGGCCCACGGGGACCAATTGAGGAAGGGGGAGATCGTTGGCTTTGGCCAAGGCTGCAGCAGCCAGAACGGTGCGCACCGGACCGGTTTTGAAACGAATCATGTGGGATTCGCTGTGACTGGTTCCTTCTGGAAACAACACGCAGCCAAAGCCGTGGGCGATGCCGTTGGCCAACGCCAACAACGAACGACCGTTCAGATGCATGGCCTCTTCTTCGGTGCACCCACCGCGCAGCAATTCCGCCTTGCGCACCACCGGTTGCACCGCTAATCGGCGCGTCCACCAGCCAAGGAGTGGCCGGGTGACCAAATCGTGGCGGGCACCCACCACGAATTCTTTCGGATGGTTGAGGAAAATGCCCAACGGGTCCATCAATCCGTTCGTGTGCCATCCGCAACACATTGCGCCAGCACCTTCACGGAACAGGGGCGAAACGGTGCTGCTGCTGGTCGTGCGAAATTGAACGCTGGACACACGGCGGCACATCCAGAAAGCGATTTTAGTCCATAGAAACGAACCGGGGACGGAGGATGTGTAGGTCGGGAGAGGGGCATTGAGCAATTTGTCGATTCGCATCTTCTTGGCCGAAGCAGACAGCACCGGTAGAACTTCGCCGTTGTGAACCATCTCCTCTTCTTCGGTGACGATGGTTGCCATCAAGCCACCTCCTGAAGTGCGGTTGCCAGCGCGTGGAGGTGGTCGTGGTCAGGTTGTCCTGGAGACGAAGAGGGCCACATCGACATGAGGGTTCCCCCTCCATCGCCGTGCGTCCGGGGGAGCACATGGACGTGGACGTGGGGGACCTCTTGCCCTGCAAGCGGACCGTCGTGGAGGCACACGGTGAAATCCTCGGTTTCAAAGTGCTTTCCAAGCACGGATTGTGTTGCGGCCACGCCCTCCATCAACCTCGCTCGCTCGGAATCCGTCAGGTCGGCCAGGCGTTGCACCCCTCTGGTTGGAATCACCAAGGTGTGACCTTCCCGTCGAGGAAAGATGTCCAAGAACGCATACCAGCCGTCACCGTCGGCCACGCGATGAGAGGGGATTTCACCGCTGAGGATCTTCTCAAACAAGGTCCCCATGGCCAATGCGGGGGTGCCCGATGTCTTTGTTCATTGTGGAGCAAGCACCCAGTGGCCGCCGGCTCCCTTCTTCAAAGCGAGCGTGTCGGTGTTCCCTTGGAGGTCCACCGTAATGTGGTGAAGGAACGCTTCGTCGCTCTCCGGGTAATCTTCTCGAGTAAACGAGCCTCGGGATTCTTGTCGAGCCAAACCGGATTGGACCGAGGCCGTGACCAACCGAATGGCAGCTTGCGTGCGCAAAATTTCCAAGAGGTTGGTGTTCGCAATCAACGAGTGCTGGTCGAGGTGGAGTGATTCAGCGGCGTGGCCAATGGCTTCGAGCTTGGCCAGCAGACTGGTCAGGGAGTCGTGGCTGAACGTGGATGTGGAAGCCAGCGCGCCTTGCAGGTTGGCCATCACGGCTCCACATCGCGTCACGTGGCTGGCATCGTTGTCTTCCATCATGGCTGAAAGGTCGGCCTGGGCTTCGTTAAGGGCCGCTTCCATGTGTTCGGAACGCCCGAAACCGCGTCCGCCCACCCACGAAGCAGCGGCCTGTCCAGCAGCAGTTCCCGAAGTCAACGCATCCAACAATCGATTTCCGGGGAGGGGGGCGGCTCCGTGCAAGCCGGTGCAGGCGGCGTCGCCGGCCGCATACAGGCCCGTAAACCAACGGGACCATGCACCGATGACACATCGACCCATGCCGTCCACGGGAAGGCCGCCGATGGTGTGGCCAACGGCCGGAGCGAGCGGGACCGTTTGGCGATTCATGTCAATCCCCGTGCGCTGTTCAACGAGACGGAACAACGAGCCCCACCACGTGGCTGCTTCCCCCATCGAACGAGCATCCAACACCGGCTGAACCGCTTGGAGGATTGCTTGCGTCATCTCGAGGCTTGTTTTGCCATCGACGTCGAGGGGGGCGCCCGAGCCTTCGTGGAGTTGAGCACCATCGCCGAGCAACCCTGTTGGAAGAAACAGGTTGGTGCCTTTGATCACGAGGGGATGATGGGTCATGAACTCCATGTCTCGGAGGGGAATGCCGGCTCGAAACGCCATGTCCATGCCCAAACCGACAACGCCAGAGGAAAAAGCGCCCTCAAAGCCTTCGTCGGCGATGATGAGGGCTTTGCACTGCAAGGCGATGAGACGACCGTTGATCATGTCCAAAGCAATCAGTCCGTCAACGGATTGGTTGGTGTGAACCAGCACCAGTGGGACTTGGTCGCCCCGGCGGATCACGCCGTGGCGCATGCATTGTTCCTCGGCGACCTGTTGCAGGCCTTGCGCTGTGGCGCTGCCTGCGTGAGCAGTTCGAGGCTGGGTGTGCCCCGCACCTTTGCGAACCATGGGCAAGCCTTTCAGGTCTCTGCGGAAATTGAGGCCGCGTCGCTCCAAAAGGTCGACGTGCCTGACCGCTCCTGCCGTGGTCTCAGCCACGATGTCTTGGTCGCAAAGGAACGCCCCGCAGCGAATCGTGTCTTCCCGATGACTGCGGTTGTTGGCTTCTTGAACCGAGGCTGAAAGGCCATCGAGGGCGGCAATTCCAGGATTGCCCAAAGCGGTGGAGGACATCATCAGCGTGTTTGCCCCGCCTTTTGCTGCCTCGGCAGCCGCATACAACGCAGCAGGTCCGTCTCCAAGAACGATGATGTCCCATGCTTCCATATTCCAACGCCCCTGTTGCTGGCGAAGCAGAGGACTGCCATAAGGTGCGCGCTTGCATCGTTCGAAGAAAAGGCTGTCAAACCGTGACCCTGCGCTGAAGTTAGACCTTCGGAAGAGGCCGCGAAGCCCAGGTTCGCGCTCGCTCGAGGTGCTTGTTCTTCTTTCGGGAGTGTGTTCCTGTTCGCCGCTTCACAACGGTTCGCAACACCCGCGATTCAATGACCACGCCTTCCTCGTCTCTGAGAATCACCTGAACGTAGCGGTCTCCTTCTTCACGTTCAGGCCATGCGACACCCAACCACAACACGACCCCTTGTTGGAGGTACCTTGGAACCCAATCCAACGCATCGTCCTCTCCCTCGGCATTGAGTTCAACAGCCTGCCTTGGCGGAGGACAAGCGAGCAACTCGAAACGATGGTCGCGCGCAAAGGGTTCGCCGCCAGGGCAAATGACCTCGATTCTCGCAACGGTTTGTTCGAAGGTTTGGTTGTTCAATGCGATGAACAAATGACCCGTCCCCTCATCGCATTCAGGGTCGAGAGAAACGTCCATTCTCCATGGTGAGCGGAGCATGTGGGGGGCGCCCGATAGCAAGTCCAATTGAAGGCGTTCCAGCAGACGGAACGCACTCGGTTGCCAGACACGGGCGTGAGCGAGGAGGCGTTGAAGGGAGCGCCAGTTGAATTTGGCTTCAGGGTCCAGCAAGACCTCGCTCAGGGCGTCGGGGCGGATGAACTCGCACAGTTCACGGTGAGCGACGGCATCGCTGAGATCGCCCTTCGCATGAAGATGAAGAATGTAGAGGACGCGTTCCCACGATTGGTCTTTGTCGTAACCTGGCAAAATGCTCTTGCGGAACAGGGTCAACCAGTCCAACCAATCGAGGTACAAATCCGGGTCCAGATGGAGGACGATCAGTTCGCCCAAAATCGACCCGAGTTGGGTTGGGTGGTGGGTTGGGGCATGGTGGGCCAAGCACGGCATACGGTCTCCTTGCTGGCGAACCATGTCCGAGGTGAAGAAGGCATGGAACGAATGTGCAAAACCAAGCGTCATGGAGACGAGGTAGGAGAGGTTGCCGACCAAGGAATCCTCCTTGATGATGGTCCCCAGGCCGAGCAAGAACACGGCGCCAAACGCGAGCAACACATTCAACGTGTTGTGCCGACGTACATCGATCAGGCCTTCTAAAATACGGTCCATACCAGGCTGGGAGCGAAGGGACAATTTTCCCGATGTGCTCTTGTCGTCAATTTCTCGAAGGGAGATACGGGCTTGAATCGACTGCCACATCGACTCCCCCGCCAACAACGGTGGAACCGTGCCCAACAGAAACGGTAGACTCCAGAAGAGGACGACATAGCCCGGGTTTGCCGGCGCCCATGCGGGGACGATGACCGATACGAGCGCAACAATAGCGATGCTCGCACCGAACAACAAGCGGACGGTGAGCATGAATCGGTGGCGTGCGAGAAGGCCGAAGCGCATCCGCAAATGCTCTTGCTGCCTCCATTTCTCCATGGTTCGTTCCACTGGATTTTCAGCACGTACAAACCCGTGGCCGTAAGGATCGGGAAGCATGGTCGTGACGTCGTCATCTGCCTCCGCCATTGGCATCCCTCGAACCGGCGTGGTCGCTCGCGAATATGGCTCTTGTCCAGAAACTTGGCGGGCGTGGCAGGATTCGAACCCGCGATCTCCGGCTTAGGAGGCCGGTGCATTATCCAGCTGTGCTACACGCCCAAGCGCCCCTGTTCGGCGACCTTAGATGACGCTTACGATGAAAGTGGAGCGTGGCGTTGGCCGATTTCTGCAACGCTGTGCATCAGCGCTTCGAGTTGAACGCGTGGTTGAGCAGAACGTTGCAAGCGTGTGTCGCATTGGGAAAGAACGTCCAGCAAATCAGCCATCAGTTCATCAGGGTAGTGGCTACGACCTGCGACGAGAAAGTGGTGGAGACGGTCGATGACCCCGCGGCCATCCAAATCGTGCACGGCCATCAATTGGTCCAGGGCCCCCATGGCACCTTTGAGCACTCGCGTGTTTTTTTCTCCTTGGCGCTCCCACTTCCAATCGTGTACACGGCCCCTCAGAGCCTCTTCAAGGACGAGTTGTACGTCGCGACGTGAACTGTTGGAAACAAGCAATTGGACGTTCTTTCGATCATTGAGCAGGTTGCGCTCGTGAAGCAATTGAAGAATGAAAATGGCTTTGCGAAGATTGCCCGAGCACACGTGGGCGATGTCACCCAACACGCCGCTGGCAGGAGTCAGGGATTCGTGTTGAACGAGGTGGTCAAGCCGCTGTTCGATTTGCACACGAGTGAGAGCCGGTAACCGAAGGTGCTGGGTCCGGCTTCGCAGGGCCTCGATAATGCGAGAAGGGGTGTGGGTGGTGAAAATGAAGCGTGCGCTTCGACTGCTTTCCTCCATCATCCGGCGAAGGTAGGATTGGCGGGCGTGGCCGAGAAAATCTGCGTCTTCAATCACGATGATGCGAGAGACGGGAGCAAGGCCTCCGGCCATGACTTCGGGTGATTCATCCCCTGCTGGTGCCGGTGCATCGCTGGACGATGCGCTCATCGAATGGTCGAAGGCATCCAAACTTGTTCGGCCTGCAAGGGTGTCTTCGGAGCCTTTTCCGGCTGGACGTAGGAAGGCTTCGAATTTCGCCATAGCACCTGCCGTTTTATCCAAATCTCGTGCCTGCAGCACGTGCGTGGTGGAGCGCCAGGACGGTCCGAGCACCTGACGGCACACCAGTTGGTACGCCGTGGTCTTCCCGCAACCGGCTGAGCCGGAAAGCAACAAGTGTGGGGGGTTAGCAAGTAACGAGAGGTGAGTCAACGCCTCGATCACGTTTGATGAAGTGAGCAATTCGCTGAAGTAACGGGGCTTGTAGGATTCAAGCCAGACCGTCATGGTGAACCACTTGGGTTCAAGGTCTTTGAAGTCTGCGAGAAGCGTTGATGCTCACTCGGCGCTCAAACGCTTGGTGCCGTGGCGTCGGAGTTTCATGAAGATACGGGAGCCGCATCCCTTGCAGCTGATTCCGTTGCGCTCACGGTGGAACGATTCGAGGCTGCCGCAGTTTGCGCATTTGTAATCAACGAGTTCAACCATGGTTCTCTCTCCGAACTGCCCGACCGTGCATCCTGTTTTGAACCTGTTTATCGGGAACCGCCGTCCACCAAGGCGTCAAAGGTCTTCGGTGACATGACGATCAACTCACCGCGTTCGACCAACTCGATGAGTTTGCGAAGGATATCGAACGCTGTACGATCAAGCACAGCGGCGATGGTCCCAAGACCGTAACCGAGTTCGAGATTCTCAACGAGGAGGTCTTCCTCGTGTTCGCTCCAGGTGGACATCGTGCCTTCAGCACAGGCCACCAATCAGGCCGGGCATCAAGCGGATTCGGCTGTCGTCGGCGAGGTTCATCGCCGCCACGTCGGCAGCGTTGACCAGTCGGTCGTTCACGAAGACCCAGCTGCCCTGAGCGCTGGTAGCGGTCTCGGCAATCTCTGCTTGGGTCATCACAGCGGAGCTGTGGCCAGTGCTGTCAGCGATTTCGACCACGAAGGTCGGGACGTCTTGACCACCGATGAGGCCGGGCATCAAACGGATGCGGCTGTCGTCGGCCAGGTTCATCGCAGCCACGTCGGCGGCGTTGACCAGTTGGTCGTTCACGAACACCCAGCTGCCCTGAGCGCTGGTGGCGGCTTCGGCAATCTCTGCTTGGGTCATCACAGCGGAGCTGTGGCCAGTGCTGTCAGCGA
>JBMZJQ010000030.1:0-21957 GCA_049617635.1 Candidatus Poseidonia sp. | reverse complement strand
GGAATCCCATCCACTTGTTCATGGGCTTCTCTTCATAGATAAGGAGCGCGACGCTCGAATGGCCGAATGTTGCCCTTTTTGACCCTCCAAAGCGGGACGGGCAGGTCAAAACCGAACGACAAATTCCGTGTCACAGGCAGGGCACGCAATGTTGCGTTCACCCGGCCTTCGCTTCATCCGGAGGTTTCGCTCACATCCCGGGCAGGAGATTTCAACGCGTGGTGTCTGGGCTTGGAGGGTAAAGTACGCCTCGCACATACCGCATTTGAGTTGCGCCGGCCTCGAATCAACCCCCGCCACAAGCACCTTGGAGCAGGACGGGCACGAGAGTTTCTCTTCCATCCACTTTCGCCGTGTGACGGCGTGATCGACGCGCACCCGTGCCTCGCACAACTGGCACGCCAATTCGCCCAACCCAACCGGAAGCATTCCGTCGCATTTTGGACAAGACAACGGTGGGGGCGCAATCTGCGACTCAACGGTCAACTCGTCGGACATGCAGCATCACTTCTTCTTCGAATACAGGACGAGTTGCTCGGGAATGAAATTCCATGGAATATCGAGCGTGAGGCCAAATTCTTCTGATAGGCGGGCAATCAACTGCTTCGCACTGACCTGGTCCCGTGAACCCTCAAGGTTGAGCACGATGACCTCTCGCCCTTCCTCATCCACGGCCAGCGAAGCCAGTGTGGTCGTAATCGCCTGGCTTGGTGCTGGCGATGAGGCCGCTGGAGGGCTGGCTGGGGCACCGGTGGTGTGCAGGAGTTCGGGAAGGTCCACGTGCTGTTGGATGCGCCACCATCGTGCTCGACCTTCGTCTCGATGGTTTTCAATCAACGACAACGACGCCAGTTTCTTCAGATGGTGATAGAGGTTGTAGCGGTCAACACCGAGCGATGTTTGGAGTTGGACGGTGCTCATTTCGTCAGCGTTGGCGAGAGCGATATAGGCGCCACGGCGCGTCGGGTGGGCCAACGCCGTCGTGATTGGGTCGCCTCGTACTCGTCCCATTCTCCCACCTGTTAGGAAGAAGGACTCATAGGGTTTGAAGATGTCCCTTCATTTTGGCGAAGAATCATCATGCCTTGGCAGGCATGTAACGGGCTTTGAAGGAAGCGAAGGCCAGTTTTGTGTCGTTGACCATGGTACGAAGGGTTTCCTTCAGGAGGGGTATCGCTTGGCCGTTTTGCGCCAAACGAGCGCCGTTGAGGATGACGAGGATGACCGATGCTTCGTGAATCAACACCCCCACCCACAGTTGGTCGTACCACTGCTGAATGACGGCGAACACCAGCGTGACCGTGATGGCCACGGAGAAGAACAAGTTCTGCATCAACGTGCGCTGGGCTTGTCGAGCAAGGTCGATCATTTCAGTGAGCATACGTGGGTCGTCACCGGGGATGAGAATGTCCGCCGCTTCGAGGTTCACCGACTCACCGGTGCCGACCGCCACACCGACATCGGCGACGGCCAACGCAGCAGCGTCGTTGAATCCGTCACCCACCATCATCGTGACATGAGAACTTGAGCGCGCTTTGACCCACTTGACTTTGTCCTCGGGGCTCAGCCCCCCGTGCGCGGCGCTTTCTGGCAGGCCAACCGACCGAGCAAACTCCGAGACAGCACTCTGATGGTCTCCGGAGAGGATTTCCACGTTGACGGAGCGTTCGCTCAACGAGGTGATGAGTGCGCCCGAACCGTCCCTCGTGTCGTCGTGAATGAAGGTCACGAGGGCGATGCCGATGCCGTCTTTGACCAGCAGACTGGCGCCGTGACCGTGTTGTTTGGCGGCATCGAACGCTTCCATCAAGGAGGCTTCGACCTCAACGCCCATGCCTGCGGCTTTGTCGGGCCGAATGAACGCCACATCGGTCGAGCCGTGAACGCCTTGGACGCCGGCATCAATGTCCGTGAGCCCTTTGATGGCCGCCGGTTGAACCCCTTGCTCCTCGCAATGGTCCATGACCGCCAAGGCATAGGGGTGCGATGACCGAGCCTCGAGGCCCATCATGAGCTTCAGGGCGCTGTCCATGCGACGCTGCTTCCCGAGCACCACTTCGCCAACGGTTGGTCGTCCGGAGGTCAAGGTCCCGGTTTTGTCCAGCAGCACGTGGTTCACGCGCGCCATACGCTCAAGCGCGTCGCCACCGCGCACGATGACACCTCGATGCGCAGCGTTTGACAGCGCAGCAGCGTGTGGAACGGGGGTGGCCAACAACAATGCACACGGGCATGAAACCACCCACAGCAAGAGAATGATCTTCCAATTGTCTGGGAACATGAAATACCACACGGCAAAAGCGCCAAACAGCACCATTGGGACCCATATCGCCGTGAATTTCTCAATACCGCTGTGCAACCGGGGCGGTGCTTCACGGAAGGAATGGACGGCATCAATGAGTCCGGAAAGACGGGTGTTATCACCCACTGCAAGCACTTCGCAGACCACCGGTCCACGGGCGAGGACGAGGCCGGCTTCGATGACATCACCCACCCCCACGTCAACTGGAACCGATTCACCCGTCAACGGTGCTTTGTCAAGCGCACCTTTGCCTTCCAAGATTCGTCCATCGGCAGGAATCAATTCCCCGCTTCTGATTTCGATTTTATCCCCCGGGCGAATCAGGTCAATGGGGACCATTTCGGTTTCCGGCTGGGCTTGCGTCGCCATGGTAAGCGTGGGTGCACCGGCCATGGGAAGCGCAAAGCCACCGCTTGGCGTGGTGAGGGGGGTATCAGGGGTGATGCACAGTGCTCCGTCGTTGATTTTTCGAGCCGTTCGAGGAAGGCGGTCCAACCCCCCCTGCATGGCTTCTCTCGCTTTGTGCAACGCATCACCTTCGAGGTGAGCGGTAAAGGCCACGAGGATGGTCACAATGAGCGCCTCTTCCCACATCCCAAGAATTCCTGCTCCGATGACGGCCAAACTGGTCAACACTTGGAATCCCATTTGCAAATTCTTCAGCGAAGCAAGGGCTTCCTTGAACATTTGAAGCCCTCCGATGAGCACACCGGGAAGTGCAAGAACGGGAATGAGGATGCCGTGGTAGCCGAGCACCTCGGCCACCAGCACCAGCAACAGAACGGGAAGGGCGATGCCTGCACCGATCAGCCGCCACTGGTCCGGTCGCAGACGGTTGGAGGTGGCGGTAGCGAATTTTGGCTCCGTGCCGATGAGATGCTCCAATGCTCGGTTGCGGGCGGCCACCAATTCTTGTTGCGCGCTGGCCACCAATTGGACAAGAATACGGTCGTCATCGGCCACTTCGGCATCCAGCACGCCGGGTTGGCGGCGAATCACCCGTTCCAATTGAGCGACAGGAACGCTGTTTCGATGAGCGACGGCCTTGGCCCGAACACCCACCAATTCGTGGTGTTCAACATCGGGAGCATGCCCCAAGGAGCGAAGAACGGACGAGACCTCGGACATTGGGCCACGCTCGAGGTCAACACTGACGCGCACCTCGCCAGAGGTAGCAGAAACATTGGATTCCGTTACCTGCTTCATGTGGCGAAGCGCACCCATGGCTTTGGCGGCGCAATCGGGACAGTCCATTCCCAACAGCGGCCAACTCACGGTGTAGGAGCCGCTGGCTTCCTCCACCATCGAGGTGTCAACGACTTCGGCCATCAGATACGATGTGTCTTCTTCTGGCTCGGGTTCTGCCGGGGTTGGCTCCGGTGCAGGCTCAGGAGCGCCTCCATCGTCTTCGAGTGAGAGAAAGACCTCCTCGCCGTCTTCCTTCCCCATGGGTTGACGAAACGCCGGCTGTTCATGAATGCTTTCTTGGACGCCAATGCGCGTCTCAATCTTGGCGAATGTTCATCCTCATGCACCGTTTGGCGGCCATCATGGAGTGGCTTCCAGAGCGTTGGTCTCCCGAGGTCGTGGTCATCGATATCGACGGAACCATCACCGACGAGAACAAAACCCTCTCGTTGGAGGCGGTTGAGGCGCTGCGACGGTTGGAAGCCAACGGGATTCCCGTGGTGCTCGCCACGGGAAACGTACGGCCGGTTGCCTACGGGCTGTGGCGATTCATTGGACTCTCTGCGCCCATGTGTTGCGAAAATGGAGGCGTGGTGTGGCACCCTTCTTGGGACGAGCCGCTGGTCCGGGCCTCGGGAAGTGAAGCCCGAGAGGCTGCGTTGTGGCTGGCCGACCGAATCGTCGGTCTCGATGGAGAGGGCATTGCCACCAATGCCTGGCGAGAAAGTGAGTGGTGTTTGTTTCCCAACGAAGACCTCGCTGCCATTGAAGCACACTTGCTCAACAGCGACTGGAACCATCTGAGCGTCGTTCGCACCGGGTTTGCCATTCACTTGATGGAACCGCATCTTTCCAAGGGCGAGGGGCTCAAGGTGCTGTTCGAACGCATGGGTTGGTCCGTGGCTCAAGCGCTGTGTGTGGGGGATGCTCCAAACGACTTGTCGATGTTTGATGTCCTCGGTTGGTCGGTGGCGGTAGGCGGTGCGTTTGACAGCGTTTGTGAAGCAGCGGACGTCGTCTCTCCCTTTCCTCACGGAGCAACTTTTCCTCCGTTGGTCGATGCGATTCTTTCCGCGAAGGGGGCCTGAGGTGTGCTTTCAATGGGCATCGATCTTGGTGGAAGTGGCTTCCGCGTCGGCCTCTTTGATGTCCAAACGGGACAGATGCACGGGGAGGTCGTGACCCGTCGACACCAAGCAGGACTGTCGCCTTCCGAGGTGCTTCCTGTTCTGCATGAGGTGCTGTCGTCCTTTGCTTGGAAAGGGCCAATTGGGATGGGCTTCCCCGGTGCGGTTGAGGACAATCGGATTCGAACTGCCCCGAACCTTGGCTCGGCATGGTGTTCGGTTTCGATGGCTGAAGAACTGAGCCCCTACCATGACGGAAGGTTTGCGCTCATCAACGATGCAGATGCCGTCGCCATCGGGGAAGCAACCTTTGGTCACGGCCACGAAGGTCACGCTTGCGTGCTCACCCTCACCGTGGGAACGGGACTGGGAACCACCGTTCATCGAGAGGGCGTGTTGGAAGCGAATCTCGAGTTGGGCCAGCTCCCACACCCGACACGGGGAGGTGTCTTGGAGGAACATCTCTCGGGGCGTGCACGCCAAGAACTCCAACTCTCCATTCCAGCGTGGTGTGAGCGCTTTCAGGAAGGTCTTACCTTTCTTGAACAACGCCTCGAGCCGACACTCATCATCGTTTACGGAGGAATCGTGGAACATTGGAATGAGATAGCGCCTTTGCTCAACACCCAAGCCGAGTTGGTTCCAGCCCGGTTGCTTTCCACCGCTGGTCCTTTGGGCGCAGCATGGCGTGCTGCCCATGATGCCTAAGCCTCAGAAGCGTGTTCGAGCGAGAACGACGTCACCATTTGCATGGCTTGGCCGTACGTGATTGAACCGAGGTATTCCTTGCTCTTGCCGTGGGTGATCACCCGAAGGCGGTAATTGCACAGCCGCTTTGTACGGCGTTTCTTGTGGTGCTTGTAAAAGTGAACACCGATTTTGTAGGCCCCCAGGGGGGCGTTCTCCTTCCAAACCACGTTCTCAATCGGGGTGTTCGATACGGGTCGGACGTTCATGTCAACATCCAAATCTCCGCCGCATTCGCTTTTTTTGTTGTTGAAATAAATTCGTTCACCCGAAGGACAGAAGACATGGAGATCAAGGTCGTTGTAATCATCCCACGCCAGTGAGATTTGGACCACACCTGAGGCGCCACCCTCTCGTTCAAGACGTTCATCGATGTTGACTTCAGGTTCCTCTTCATTGATATCTGCAATCACCACGCCGCTACCAAGTTGTTCTTCAGCGACGAGGGCAGCGTGAGCGTTCATGGGCGGTTCGTTGGATTCAATCCAGGTCGTTCTTGCTTCGAGCTCCATAAGTCGCTCATCATCTTCAAAATCCTGTTCCTGTTCACCCTCATCGCTGGAGGACGCTTCCTGCTGAAGCAGGTCCAATTCCAAAAAATTACGATTTCTTCGTTCATCTCGTTCGCGCCATGCTGATTGTTCGCTGGCGGGGACCTCGCCCACTTGGGGGAGGTTGACCAGTAAGCGGGTCTGTCCTTGATGGGAGCCAATCCGAGTCGTTGTGCTGTACTTGTCCGCCAAAGCGAGAGCGCGTAAGCGTTCGTTTCTGTCTTTCCAAAAACGGCTGAACAAATAGACACCAACACCGCCTAAACCAAGGCTTGTTGCTGTGGTGACAGGTTCAACCATGGTTATTCAATCGGCCTCCTCCTTTATGAGAGGTTGGTTGAGAATCCCATCAAGCCAAAAATTCGGCGTTGAGAGCGTCCAACGAGGCCTGATCGGGGCGCAACACTTCGTCGGGGACGTCCAAAAGTGGGGCGTCCACCAAGCCCAAGTCCTCTGCGAGTGACGGCTTGCTTGCATCGAAGTACAACAGTCCCGTGACGTGCTTGGCGTTGGTTTCGGCCTCGTGGAGGGCAGTCAAAGCGGCCATGGCATCACCCGGGTCGTGTTCTTCGGAGATAGTCTCCAACCGGATGGTTGAACCGTCGTGAAGTGTGATGTCTTTGAAATGACCTTCAGGAACATCAATCTCCTCGACCGGGTTGAAATGGGGGATGAAGTCGGTCATGTGCAAGGTTACTTCGTTTTCCTTGACGTAACTGTACGAGCGCATGGACTCGTCGTTGTTGTTGAACGTCACACAGGGTGAAATCACGTCGATGAGGGCAAAGCCCTTGTGGGACATGGCCGCCTTCAGCAGTGACGTCAACTGTTTCTTGGAACCAGAGAACGAACGCGCCACAAACGTGCAGCCCAGGTTGATGGCCAACGCGCACAAATCGATGGGCTGTGTTTCATTGGCTGCCCCCTTTTTCTTCTTCGAGCCAACATCAGCGGTCGCTGAGTACTGGCCTTTGGTCAAGCCGTAGACGCCGTTGTTTTCAACGATGTAGACCATATCCATGTTTCGTCGAATGGCGTGAATGAGTTGGCCGATTCCGATCGAGGCGGAGTCGCCGTCTCCGGACACGCCAAGGTAGAGCAGTTCCTTGTTGATGGCGTACGCACCGGTCGTGACCGAGGGCATGCGTCCGTGGACGGTGTTGAAGCCGTGGGACTGACCGAGGTAGTAGGCAGGCGTTTTCGAGGAACACCCAATCCCGGACATCTTGGCGATGCGGTGGGGTTCAATGCCGTTTTCCCAGGCTGCGGAGATGATGACGCTCGAAATTTGGTCGTGGCCGCAACCCGGACACAGCGAGGAAGGTCCGCCAGTGTAGCTGTCTTTTGGTTCGTTGATGACGTTCAACTTCACGGCACGGGCTGGTTTGTCGCTCATTGGTTCACCTCCTCAAGTGTCGCCAAAATGCGGTCGGCGTATATCCGAGCACGGGGTGGCATGCCGTCGCTGTAGGCCACCGAGTGAACCTTGGTCACCAAATCGTTGGGGAGTTCTCGACGGAGGATGCCGTAGAGTTGACCGTCCCGGTTGATTTCGAGCACGATGACGATTTCGTGGCGGCGCACGAAGGCTTCAACTTCGGAGTGGAACGGAAGTGCTCGAACTCGGCACTGGCTGACCTTCATGCCAGTGGCTTCCATGATGTCATCGATTTCTTGGATGGAATTTTCCATGCTTCCCAGGAAGATGATGCCGACTTCGCATTCCTCTTCTTCGCGAAGGATGGGGGCGGGGAGTTGGTCTCGAGCCGACTCGATTTTGTCCTTTAGACGCTGCATGAGGTTGTAGTAGTCGGCGGGTTTCTCGGAATACACACCCATCGGGTTGTGCCCCGTTCCACGGTAGAGGATAGGGGCCATACCGGAGCCTGGCAAGGTGCGGTAGGGAATGCCGTCACCGTCGACGTCGAGGTACCGTCCAAAGGTCTCAAACGCTTCGAAGACGTCTTGTTCACGCACCACCTTTCCACGGTCCATCGGTTGGTCGGGATAGGTGAAGCCATCGCATGCCCAGCGGTTCATGCCGAGGTCCAAATCGCTCATGCCAAAGACAGGGGTTTGGAACCGCTCAGCGTAGTCAAAGGCACGCCATCCGTATTCGAAGCACTCCTCAACCGTCCCCGGAATGAGCACGATGTGCTGGGTGTCACCGTGACTGCCCTCGTAGAGCATGGCGATGTCGGATTGTTGCGTTCGGGTGGGCAAACCGGTTGACGGTCCAACGCGAGTCACGTCCCAGAACACCGAAGGAATCTCAGCAAAGTACGCGAGGCCAATGAATTCCTGCATCAGCGAAATACCGGGTCCGGAGGTCGCCGTCATGCCACGTCCGCCGGCCCATCCTGCGCCGAGCACCATGCCGGCGGCTGCCAATTCGTCCTCGGCCTGAATGACCGCCATCGTGGCCTTGCCGTCTTCGTCGGTTCGCAAACGAGGGATGTAGGCGATGATGCTCTCTGCCAGTGAAGAGGAGGGCGTGATGGGATACCATGCCAACAGTTGGGCTCCGCCGTAGTGGGCACCAAGGGCCGCTGCTTCGTTGCCCTCGATAAAGAATTGTGGCTTGGACCGTTCTCGGGCCTCCACGGCATAGGGGTCTTCATTGGTCAAATTCTCATTCACATAGTCCCGGCCAAGACCCAAGGCCGTGATGTTGAGTTCAATGGCTGAAGCCTTGCCCTTGAATTGCTTGGCAACAGCGGATTCCAAACAAGACTGGTCAATGCCCAACAATTCAGCGAGAACACCGACGTAGACGATGTTCGTGACGAGTTTGGCGATCTTCGGATTGATTTTCCGAGCCAGTGAACTCATCGGGACAGGGTAGGAGATGATGTCGTCTCGCTCCACGGTCTTTCCCTTCGTATCGCTGTTCCAAATGACGACGGAACCGGGTTCGAGGGCTTCGAGGTCGTCGTCCCAAGTTGCGGGATTCACCAGCACCTGAATGTGGGTGCGGTCACCGGGTGCTTGGTAACCTTGGTCGGAGAGGCGGACGATGTACCAGGTTGGCAGCCCGGAAATGTTGGAAGGAAACAGGTTCTTTCCGCTGACGGGAACGCCCATGTCAAAGAGCGACTGAAGGAGGATGAGGTTGGCGGATTGCGAACCCGTTCCATTGGCGGTGGCGATGTTGATGGTGAAGTCGTTGATAATACGGTCCATGAGAAACATCCCTCGGTTGATGAGCAAGGTGCCCGTCCTTAGCGGGCGGGGTTGTCAAGCACTCTTTCAACATGTTGCCACCACATTCCCTTCTTGCCTTCCCCGGGCGAACACACGAGATGATGACGGAGGGTGAGGCTCAAAACCAAACTCCGGTTGGGAGGGGCCATGGCGGACGACGATTTGGCGACGGCATGGGACAAAGCAGACAAGGCCATTGCGAAAGGAAAAGGGGATTCGGCCCTGAAGATACTTCGTGCTGCAGACCCGGAAGGCAAAGAGCAAACGACGCTTCGTCTCGCTGGCCACGCAACATGGGTTGAGGCCAAGGCCGGTCACAACCGTGCAACCTATCGAAAAGCTGCTTCTCTGCTTCGAGAAGCGACCAAGAAAAACCCCCGTGACAAGAAAGCGGGCAGTCTTTACAACGATTTGTTGAACGAAATGCAAAACAAAGGCATCAGCGAAACCGCTTTTCCACGCTTGGTCAAGGACGGTACGCCCACCATCGCCGGCATCTTTGCCGTCTTCATCGCCATCCTTCTGTTGCTCAGCATGATCAACGTGGCCAACCGTGCCGGTACAACGACCGACATCGTGAACCTTGAGATGTCGTGGAACGGCGGTGCCAACAGCGGCACCATCACGATTGAACTCTATCCCGAGGATGCACCGCTTCACGTTGAGAATTTCAAACTCCTCGTCGAACAAGGCCGTTACGACAACACCATCTTTCACCGAATCATCGATGATTTCATGATTCAGGGTGGCGATTTCACCAACAACGACGGCACCGGCGGCCACGCTGGGAAATTCTTTGGCTACTGCGACGGCAACGAGGTCCAAGGCACGGATTGTCCTGCAGGCGAATCTTCCTACACTGTTCCCGACGAAGCCGACAACGGTCTGCTTCACGAGACCTGCACCATCTCGATGGCCAAGACCAGCGCTCCCAACACAGGAGGCAGCCAGTTCTTCCTCATTCCCCAAGACAGCAACAACGGTGAGGGCCCAAGTTGGCTTGACGGCGTTCACACCGTGTTTGGAAAGATCACCAGCGGATGCGACCTTGTGACTCAAATTTCTGAGGTCGAAACCGGCGCAGGCGACAAACCCGTTAACGATGTCAAGTTGATTTCCGCTACCTTTGTCGGTTCAGAAACGACTCCTTGGTACCAGTTCTGGTGACGCGAGCCCTGAAGCACCCAATGTGCGTTCTCTTGCGTCATCGGCGCTGAGGGTTTTCTTCATAGATGGGTGTGTTTTGGCAAGAATCATGGCGACTTTGGACCCGTTCAACGCACGACGCACCCTTGAGGTTGGCGGCGATTACTATGCCCTTGAGGCCCTTGATGCCAACGGCGTGGCCACCGGGCATTTGCCGTACTCGGTCCGTATTTTGCTTGAGGGTGCACTGCGTGGCCACGATGGTTTCCTGATCACCGAAGACGACATCCGGACCATCGCCGCTTGGGCTCCCAACGGCGAGCGCACCGAAATTCCGTTTCGCCCCTCCCGTGTTATTCTTCAGGATTTCACCGGTGTTCCTGCCGTGGTCGATCTTGCAGCGTTGAGAGACGCCATGGTGGAGATGGGCGGCAACCCCGAGGACGTCAACCCCCAGGTTCCCGTGGATTTGGTCATTGACCACTCGGTGCAAGTTGACGTTTCAGGTGCGCACAGCGATGCGCTTGACCTCAATCTCGACATTGAATACCATCGAAACATGGAGCGATACACGTTTTTGAAGTGGGGTCAGCAATCACTCGCCAATTTCCAAGCCGTCCCCCCCTCTCGTGGTATCGTGCACCAGGTCAACCTCGAATTTTTGGCCAGCGTGGCCCGTCAAGAAGACGGCGTCTGGTTGGCTGATACGCTGGTCGGCACCGATTCTCACACCACGATGGTCAACGGGTTGGGCGTGCTCGGTTGGGGCGTTGGCGGTATCGAAGCCGAGGCCGTGATGCTCGGCCAACCGATTTACATGCTGGCACCCGACGTGGTCGGTGTTCGCTTGACCGGTGCCCTTCAGCCAGGCGTGACCGCCACCGACATGACCTTGCGCATCGTTGAGATGTTACGAGAGCACGGCGTGGTCGGCAAGTTTGTCGAATTCTTTGGCTCTGGCATGAAAGCGCTCTCGCTCGCCGACCGTGCAACCATCGCCAACATGGCGCCGGAATACGGTGCAACCTGCGGCTTTTTCCCCGTTGACGAACGCACCTTGGACTACCTCCGCATCACCGGCCGTGAAGAGGCTGCGGTGGCGGGCGTTGAAGCGTACGCAAAGGCACAGGGTTTGTGGTACGGCGACGACGCGTCTGAGAAATCCTACACGGCCGTACTGGAGTTGAACCTCAACGATGTTGTTCCTGCACTTGCAGGTCCAAAGCGCCCTCAGGACCGCGTTGACCTCGACGACATGAAGTCGCATTTCATCGAGAGCCTCACCCATGAAGTCGGTCATCACGGACACGGGTTGTCCAAGGACGATCTTTCGAAAAGCGCCATCGTGGAGATGGACGGGGAGATGTTTGACCTCAACCACGGCGATGTCGTCATCGCCGCTATCACCTCGTGCACCAACACCTCAAATCCCGGTGTGATGATGGCCGCAGGCTTGCTTGCTCGCAACGCTCGTCAACGTGGGTTGACAGTCAAACCTTGGGTCAAAACCTCGCTCGCTCCTGGCAGTCGTGTTGTCACGGAATACTACGAAGCAACCGGCCTTCAAGACGATTTGAACGCCATGGGGTTCCACACCGTCGGCTATGGTTGCACCACGTGCATCGGCAATTCTGGCCCCTTGCCAGACCCCATTGAAGCCGCGATTGACGAGGCCGGTCTTATCGTGGGCTCGGTCCTGTCCGGTAACCGGAATTTCGAAGGGCGCGTTCACGGGAAAGTCAAGGCTTCGTATCTTGCGAGCCCACCGTTGGTGGTGGCTTACGCTATCGCAGGCAATCTGGATGTGGACCTCACGACGGAGCCCATCGGACACGATTCGGAAGGCAAACCGGTCATGCTCGCCGAAATTTGGCCGTCGGAGGCCGATGTTGGGGAAGCGATGAAGGTGATTACGCCGGAAATGTTCCGACAACGGTACGCCGATGCCATGAACGAACCTCGCTGGAACAGCATTCCCGCGGAACCCTCGCCGCTCTACCCGTGGCATGAGGACTCGACGTACATTCGCCTACCGACCTTCTTCAGCGGCCTTTCGCCCACGCCCGAGCCGATTCAATCCATCGAAGGTGCCCGGGTGTTGTTGAAGCTCGGGGATTCGATCACCACCGATCACATCTCGCCTGCTGGCTCCTTCCCCAAGGACGGTCCGGCCGGCATGTGGTTGACCGAGCGCGGGGTCGAAAAAGGCGATTTCAATTCCTTTGGAAGTCGCCGAGGAAACCATGAAATTATGATGCGTGGGACCTTTGCCAACGTTCGCATTCGCAACCAAATGGCCCCTGAAACCGAAGGCGGCTATGCCTTGAATCATGAGACAGGTGAGGTCATGTCGGTGTACGATGCTGCGCAGATCACGGCCCCGAAGATCGTCCTCGCTGGGTCTCAATACGGGACCGGTTCGTCGCGTGACTGGGCAGCGAAAGGGACCTTTTTGTTGGGCGTACGGGCCGTGATTGCCACCTCGTTCGAGCGCATCCATCGCTCCAACCTTGTTGGCATGGGTGTGCTCCCGCTGTTGTTCAAAGACGGCGAATCGCACGAATCCCTCGGCTTGACGGGTCACGAAAGCTTCACCATTCCGTTGACCAACGATGTTCAGCCCTTGCAGTGGTTGACCGTTGAAGCCTCGGCCGAAGACGGGACCGTTACGACCTTTGAAGCGCAGGTTCGACTCGACACACCGGTCGAGGTCGAGTATTATCGAAACGGCGGCATTTTGCACACCGTTTTGAGGGACATGGCTCAGCGCACAGAATGAGGGTCACCTTCAAGTCAAAGCGATTGGAGGCAATGACGATGCGGGAACTTCGCGGAAACGTTCGTTACCGGTTCCGCTCGGACGACCACGACGTGAACATCGTCATCGAAGGCGATGCTGAGTGGGTGGAGGCCCATGTCGAAGAACTCGGTTTGTCTGGCGTGGGTTGGACCATGCCCGCAGGGGCCGAAGTCCAAGCCAGCAATCTTTCAACCGTGAGCAAGCAACGCCAAGAAGCCGGCATCAACATCGAGATGGACGACCAACCGGAAGATGCCAAACCGCTTGACATGGGGCCCGAACCGGACCCAAGTCGAATTCCCGTGGTTCGCCGCCCCATCGGTGAACTCGACCTCAAAGCAAAATTGAACGAGGCTGGGCTTGAACCAGCCGCTCGCCCTGATGTCATCGAATTGATGGAACTGCTCGAAGACATGGACCCGCCGCAGCCTGTGGCCAGCACCACCAGCGTGGATCCGATGGCCGAAGCATGGTTGCGAGAGTTGCTTCAATTGGTGGTTCGCGACCATGGCATGAGCGGCTTGAGCACCGAAGACATCGAAGAAATCGCCAGCAGTAAGTTGGGTGGCCGAGAAGGCACGGCGTTGGATGTTTGGCTGCAATCTCTGTTCACTGCCGGTAAACTTGTGAAAATTCACGGTGGGGATGCAACCGGTTGGGGGCCTTCTCCAAAATGGCTGGTCGGACGTTTCTGACCCTTTGAAATTCGTCACAAAAGCGCAAAAAAAACGGCGTTTTTTGAACAAAAACAGCGGCTCCGGCCCTTGATTCACGAACTTCACTACAAAGGCATTATATTGCAACATGGCTTCGCCGAAGCAAGTGATGTCAATGCTTACCCAAAACGACCTCTCTAAAGCCCGAATGCGCAGTGTGTTCCTGACCCTCATCATGGTGCTCAGCACAACCGCTGCCCTTGCAACCACCGCCAGTGCCTCCGTGGCACGAACCTACACGACCAACCGTGACCCAATGGATGTCGCTATTGGCGATTTTGATTGCGATGGTTTCAACGACATGGCCGTCGCGACTGACGGAACGCACTCCATGACCATCCTGTACAACGACGGTCAGGGCAATTTCAACGAACGTCAGGACATTTGGGTGGCAGGCAATCAAAGCCGCAATGCGGACTGGGACGAATTCGCCAACGTGGAATTCGTCGAAGTTGGGGAGTTCACGGGCGACAGCGCCATTGACATCGTGATTTATCAGAAGAACAACCCCTTCAAGACCAACGACCAAGGCGCACCTGCTGGCGAGCCGGGCAACGTGACCATCATTGAAAACGGTGGATGTTCCAACCGAGATTGGACCATCGGCGAGCGGTTTACCCACTTTTGGGTGTGGGACTTGGCCGTCGGCGATGCCGACCAAGACGGAAACGATGACATTTACGTCCTCGACTTGCTTTCGGATATCACCACACAGCGTGTGGTGACCTACCGCAGCCCCATTACCTCCTCAACCAACGGCCTCACCACGACCCTTGGCTCGTCTCAAACCAACACCTACCGATCCATCGAGGTCGGTGACTTCGGTGAGACACAGACAGGCATCACCGGTTCCTCGTGCACCGATGACGATATCTTCCTGCTGCGCAGCGAGGGCCTGGACTACTCGACCGGGCAAGTGACCAACCCCGGAAACGACGACAACATTTCGGTGATTTACTACGACTGTCTTCTCCAGAATTATCCGGTGACATATTCGTACGGTACCGGACAGTCGGGAACCACGGAAATCAACATGGGCGTTGTGACGACCGAAGATTTCGCCATCGCTGACATCGGTGGTGTTGGCTACATTGACACCATCGCTGTGATGGAAGGCAACCTCGAGAACGTCAGTTACAAGCAGTCCACGTCCCAAGGAACCTTCGGCAATTCGAAAGTCGCTTACTTCGGGCCCTACATCTCCTGGGTCGTCGAAGTGGAAGACCTCAACGGCGACGGCGAGCCTGACTTTGTCAACCCAACGATTGCCTACCAACTCAACTCCACGGACTCAGCAGGTGGCAGCACCTCCAGTTTCTACCTCTCCTTCCCGACCACCGTTCAAGTGACCTTGTCCGACGGAAACGGCGGTCACGTAAGCCCGTTGTCGTACCCTGCCGGACGTCGCCCGTCTGCGGTCGCCATCGGTCAGCTGCAGGGCGGATCCTCCTCTGCACCCGACCTCGTTGTCGGCCACACCAACTACTTCTTTGGTGGCTGGCGAGACAACTTTGGATGGGAAGGCCAATACGACACCCTCACCGTTGTTGAAATGGACAACAAGGACTTGGCCGTCACGGACCTTGACATCAGTCCAACCGACCGCTTCTTCGGCGTGGTGGGTGAAGGAAGCCGAACCATCAACGTGACCGTGACGAACACCGGTATGGACACGCTGAACGGTCAAACAGCTGACCTCGACGTGGTGTTGAAGGTGGTTGACGAAGCAAATTCAACCAACACCACCGTGTATGCCAACGATTGGGACACGCCCGAAGTGAAGACCGGTTGCGGTACGGGTTGTACTTGGACCTACGAAGAATACGTGGACGGTGCCACCAACTGGCACTTGGAAACCAACCATTCAACGGGCGCCTCGACGGGGAACAACGATCCAAACGTGTCAGCAAACTACCAGAACCCCACCGATTTCATGTGGGCAGGGAACATGAAGACCAATGCTTCGGGTGGTACCTGGAGCGGATACGGCAAGAACTGGGACGACGCCATGGTCCTCAACGATGTTGACCTCACGGGCGCCGATCGTGCCTTCATGAGCGTTGAACTCTTCCGCCACTTGGGCCTTGGCGCCTTGGGCAACTCGGACGGCACCGGTTTCATTGTCGGTGACGTCTGGGACGATTTGGCCATCGTCGAAGTCGGCAGCGAAGAAACGGGCTGGAGCCTCATCGGTTGCCCTCAGCAGGCGGCCATTCAGGGTGCTTGTGCCTCGGGCGCCTCCATGTGGGGTGGATTCGACAACGACCGGCTGTTCAAGATGAACTCGTGGGGCGCAGCTCCTGAAAACATCGTCTACTACGGTTTGTTCTCCTCCGGTACCTACTACGGTTGGGACAACTTCACCGAAGAAGACCTTGGTGCCTTCGACCTCTCCTTCTGGGCTGACCAAACCGTCGATATCCGTTTCCGATTCCGCACTGGATTCCAAGGATCCACCGCCGATGACAACGAGAGCCGATGGAGCGGTCGTGACGGCTTCGCCGTTGACAACCTGACCATTTGGAAGCAGAACACGGCGTTCATGCCCGGTCAGCAGACCCAAACGTCCACCATCGGACCGTTGAACAACCTCCAACCCGGACAGGAATACACCACCTCGATTCAAGCCAACTTGCTCAACGACACCACGTACAGGATTTCAGCCACTTTGTCCAGCAACACGTGGGATCAGCAACCCATCAACGACGATGTGGTAGGCTACGTAACACCGTTCAATCTCTACGACCCAACGGTTGAATCCATTGAGTTCTTCAAGCCCGGTGGACTCTATGCCGAGGGTATCTTTGACATCGCTGTGACCACGAACAACTACGGAAACACCGCCGTTGACTTTGACATCGAAGCCACGGTGTATTCTGCCACGCCTTCTGACGTGTACTGCGGTACGCCATCAGCCGTTTGTGCAGAAACCTTCGAGGGTGGCTCCCAAGGTTACCGCTACGAAGAGAATCAACAACCAAAGGGTGCCATTTACAACGAAAACAGCTGTTCAACC
The DNA here is from genome assembly GCA_049617635.1 of Candidatus Poseidonia sp. Taxonomy (GTDB): domain Archaea; phylum Thermoplasmatota; class Poseidoniia; order Poseidoniales; family Poseidoniaceae; genus Poseidonia. The sequence goes on along the minus strand of JBMZJQ010000030.1, from coordinate 5,160 downwards.
AAGATTTTCAACAACAACGCCTACTGGTTCGGCCACCCCTGTGACACCGGAACCAACGGCTACGACGATGCATGGGCCAACGAAACCCTCACCATCCCCAACATCGATTTGACGAGCATGAGTGGTGACTTCGTTTCGCTCAACTTCGAGTATTACGCAGACACGTTCTACACCATCGACCAGAACGGGAACGTCGATCCAAGCGATTACGCTGTCATGACGGTTGATTACGACAAGGACGGCACCAACTACACCGGTCTGGTGTACGCACAATGGAACGACTACAACGAAGACGGTACCTGCCAAAACGACGACGACGGCAACGGCATCGTCAACGCAACGGAATCCATTGACCAAACCGAATTGCAGTTCATTGGTGACCCAGCCAACACCGACGGCTCGGGCAACTACAACGTCTTCTTCAACAGTGACGAACTGGTGAAGACCACCAGCATTGACCTCACGCACTTGTACATCTTGAACCGCTCCTCTTCGGATTCGAGCCAGTGGCGAGCCGAGTGCATGTCGCTTCAGGGCTCCATGGTGGACGTGAACTTCGAGTTCCAATCCGACGATGACGGACGTAACGGTATTAATGACGGTTTCAAGGGAGTTGGTTTCAACAACATCTCGCTCCAGGAATACACCTTCATTCAAGATGCCACCTATTCGGATTCCCGAACCAACGTCGATGCTGAGGATGCAGCCTTAACCACCATTGCAAGCCACGAGTTTGTCTCCGGTGTGTATCGGTTGGACATCAAGACCGTGTTTGACAACACGACGATGGGCAAACCATGGTACAACGATAACGAGTTGTCCACGGCCAACAACATTGAGCGTGTGATCTTCAACGTCGAATCGGTGGACATCTCCATCGGGAAACCCGACACGTTGACCTGTCATTCCGACCAAACCCTGCCTTGTGTCTTGCCCATTGACAGTGCATTGACCCACTCATGGGAATTCCAAGCCACCAACGGCGTGTTGGGCGGCGACTACATCTTCTACATGGAAGTCACCGATTTGGCCGATGGAAGTCAGGCTCACATCGTGGACTCCGGTCCTGCCGTTTCCCTGCAGAGCCAAGAAAAGACGTCGGTTTCGTTCACACCATGGAACGGCTGGCTGGACGGCCACACCTACAACATCAGTTTCTACGGCCGTCTTTCCGACGGTAGCGAAACCGGAAACGAGCGCTACTTCCACGCTTCCTTTGCAGACATGGTCGATGTCGCCATCCTTTCCGACACGTCCTCTCGTACGACCGCCATCAAGCAGGACTTGGCCTTGCTCAACATGACCTACACCCAGTTTGAAATCAACGATTGGAACACCTACTTTGACGCAGGATGGTTCACCCACTACGACAAGATCATTCTGCCATGGCAAGAACAACTCGTGGCGAAGGACACCCAATTCGGCGGCGATGGATATTACCAGTACCTCGGCGAGCCCGCTCGCCGAACGGTGCTTGAGAATTTCATGTCGGCCGGTGGTACCGTTCAGGCTCACTTGGGTCCGCTCGGTAGCCAAATCTACGGTCTGGATCAGGGCCTTGCTGGACGTCTTCCGTTTGGTTTGGACATCCAGAGCCGTGACACCGCCGAGACGCAAGTGACCTATGCGACCATGGATTTGGCAGACCCGTATCACCCCGTGATGGACAACATCGATGTGAACGCCTTCCAAGGCTTTGACGCCAACTCCGGTGTTGCTCAGGCCGTGTTGAACACCAAGTCGGTCAGTTCGAACAACGTGCCAGAAACCTGCGACGGTTACATGGAAGACGGTGGTTACTTCCAGCGTCTGATTCGTTCAAGCGAAGACATCCAAGACACCGTGTTGGGTGTGTGCAGTTACTACTCCGGTGGTATGATCATCTCCACCATCGACGTGGCAACCCACTCCGAGCGTGCTGACAGCACCACTTTCCCGTTGCTTGGCAACCTGCTTCAGTACCAAGTCACGCCGTACCCCGAAGGCTTCGGCACCCTTGGCAACGGCCTCGATTTGACCATCAACGGTGAAGTGCCCGGCATTGACCCGAGCACGGGCAAGTACGCTCTGCGCTACATGAAGAGCGATGCAACGTTGAACTTCGGCTTCACGACGACGACCAGTGAAACCCTCCACACCGACTGGATCATCGACGGTCCAACCGACTGGGCTGGTAACAGCATGGCGAACGGCGTGACCGGTCACTCCACCGAGACTTCCCCAAGCATGACCTTCTGTAAGGCGGACCTGGCATCGCAAACCGGCTGTGCTCAAGGCGAGCAGTGGGACATCACCCTGATGCTCCACGACGAAAACGGCCACGCCCGTGTCATCGATGTCACGGTGGAAACCAACGACGTCTATGCTGACGAGTTCCGTCCAGAAGCCGACGCCACCATTGACATGCGCACCGACTATCAGGACAATGTTGAGTTCGTTGGTACCAAGACCGTGTCCAACGCAGAGTGGGACGTTCACCGCATCACCCTCCAAGGTGAGGGTACCGACGGGGAGCTGGTGATTCACTTTGACGCTAGCAACTCCTCTGACGCTGATGCATTGGATGGAAACGGCATTGAGACCTACGAATGGAAGGTTCTCTTCGACGCACCTTACGGCGATGACTCGTTCGATTTGGACGGACACACGTTCACGCAAAGCGCTGCAAGCGGCGGCATGTGGTCGTACAAATTCAAGAACGTGACCGTGGATTCAACGGGCACCACTGAGAACCAGATTCGCATTGAACTCGTGGTCTACGACAGTGCAGGGAAGTTCTCAGAGAAGCACCGAATGTACTTCGTCATCGTTCCAGAAGGCTTTGGCGACGAAGAGCCTGCGATTCAGTGGGACAACGTGCAACTCAACAATTCCAAGTTTGATGCCGACACCATCACCATTTCAGGTACGGTGTTGTCAGGCGCAGAAACCGGCGATGTCTTTGTTGAAGCCGCTTTCTTCGAGGAAAACTTCTCCGCTTCGTCGGTCATGAAGTACAACTTGAGCGTCCAGGGCCTCTGGGACAGAAGCGAACCCATGGGCGACAACGACCGGTTTGAAATCACCTTGAACATCGACGGCTTCTACACCAACAAGTCAACATCGCAACGTGTTTACATCAAGTATTACGAAGGCGAAGGAGCCAACGCTCGCTGGGTGACCATCAAGTGGATTGAACTCAACCTGCCTGCCTGTCAAGGACTCGAACCCGATCCAGCAGCAGAAGCCGCAGGTGGAGAATTCATTCTCGACGCGAACGGCGACTGTCAGTGGAACGGTGCGTGGACCTACGACCCGGTGACCGGTGAGTGGAAAGACAACACCCAAACCACGGACAACACCGATGGCGCGGAGGGCGGTCTGGACTCGATGATGCTCATCATCGGTGCTGTGGTCCTCCTCATCATCGTTGCAGGTACCATGATGTTTATGCGAAAGGGTGGCGAAAAGGACGATTCCTTCGTCGGTATGGATGGTGGCTTCGGTGCTGAAGCCCTTGACCCAACCGAGCAATACGTCCAGCAACTCATTGCCCAAGGTTACCCTGAGGAAACGGCGAGGCAGTTTGCAGCGCAATACGTGGGAGCGGCAGCGGCCCAACCAGCAGCGGCCCAACCGGAACCGCAACCAGCAGCGGCCCAACCGGCGGCAGCGGCGTTTGATCAGGCAATTTACGAACAGTACTACCACCAATTCGTTGGCCAAGGATACGATTCTGCAACCGCAGCAGCGTATGCACAACAGTACGCGATTCAGTACGCTCAATCGCAGCAATAGGCACCTCTGCTCCAAAGCAGGGATGACTAGGTTGAGCGAAAGCAAGGCGCAGGGTCATGGTGACCTACCGACGGTATGGCTTCTCAGGAACCATCGCCGTTGACCAGTGTTGGAACGAGTGGTTCACTCTTCCTCGTAGGCAGACAAGGTTTCACCAAAGGTGTAGGTTTCGACTGTTTCTTCGCCGAGATGCGATTCAAAATCAGGGAGGCGTAACCTCCAGTTGGTGGGCAAGGGTTTGCTGTTGTCAATGATCTTGAGCATGCGTTCTTGCCACGATGTGGGTTTGCGTTGCATGATGTACATGTAGAGGACAGAGGTTCGGATGTCCTCATCGATCACGGCGAAACCGGTGGCTGCCTCGAAGTTCATCGCTCGAAGCAGATTGAATGCAGGACGGTTGAACAATTGGAACCATCGTTTGGCGTTTCGCATCAGGATCAATATCACAATCATGATGACCAGCGTGTTGAGGCAAACAGCCGACCACGTGGGAGCGCTGTAACGACCCAACAGGACCACCAAGAGCAGGAGGATGGGAACAGCGGTCACCAGGAAAATCATGGACTCCGAAAGCGGAGGCTTTCGCATTTTTTGTCGAATGGCCACCCATCCGTCGTGATGCTTTTCCTGAGGCTTGAAGATGTCACGTTCCTGTTGTGTTGCAGCGGCCCGTACCAGTTGCAACAAGCCGTTGATCTTTCGAAATTGCGTGATGCCGACATCCATGTTGTCGTCCAGAATGGATTGAAGCCGTGCTTGGGCTTCGCTGTATTCGCCCATATCCGCCAAAATGGAGGCCATTTCCACCACCGGCGTCACTTCATCGGGAAGATGCTCCCTGCACCGTTGCCACCAATGCAGCGCATCGTGCAGCATACCGAGGTCATCGGCCATCAATCGCCCACCTCGCAACCACATATCCATTCGGCCAGGGTCGAGCACGACGATGCGTTTTACGGCAGACAGAGCCGAAGCAGCCTCGACCATGGTCGGGTGCACACCGAAGGCTGGAAGACACGCTTCGACATAGATGGACCACGCCTCAACATGGTCTGGGTCCAAGCCTGTGGCTTTCTTGGCTTCCGTTTTGGCTTTGGCTCGGTCACCTTCGTCCAAGGCTTCCATGGCGTTGAGGTAGTGCGATTCAGCGCTCATTTCACCACCTCAATCTTCGTCTTTCCGATCGAATCTTCGAGGCGTACGGAAGTCACGTGGTGGCTGGTTGTGCGCATGTCCTTTGCGCTTCCCTCGTGCCTTTCGATAGCTTCCATCAGCATCGTTGCGTTGGTTTTGACGGTTGTCGCGCCCTCCAGAGCGTCGGTCACCGCCGTCACGTCCTTCAGAGCGCCGGTCACCGCCGTCACGTCGTCCTCCACCGCC